>JBASWX010000404.1:0-17458 GCA_049276695.1 Planctomycetota bacterium | reverse complement strand
CAGGTTGCGCGCGGTCGCCAGCAGCCACGGCACCGGTGGCGACGCCGCCGGCCAGCGCGCGAGCCCGGCGAGCATCGTGTCCTGGGTCAGGTCGGCCAGCGCCGGCTCGGTGCAGCCGAGGAAGCGCAGGTAGCGGCGCACGCTGCGGCACGCGGCGACGAGCCCGGGGTCAGGGCGATCGTTCGGCTCAGGCAGTGGTTCCGGCACGGGCGACACGCAGGAGAGCAGTTCCTGGGGCACGCGCCACGGGGGCAGGAAACCCCTGCTGGCGAGATCCAGGGGGCGACTGCCGGGTCGACCTCATTGGGCGTTGACGCACGTGGTTGCCTTGCTGCCTACCGGCAAGCTGGCATCCGTTGCCAATCGATGCCAACGGAGTGATACTGCGTGTCATGACCGCCGAGCGAGACATCACCACGATGAACGTGTCGTTGCCGCGCGCGCAGAAGGCCTTCGTCGACCAACAGGTGCAGCGCGGCAGCTTCGCCACAGTCAGCGACTACATCCGCGACCTGATCCGGCGCGAGCAGCGTCAATTCGCTCGCGAGGATCTTGAACGAAAGCTGGTCGAAGGGCTGAAGGGCACGCCGACGGAAATGACCTCGCAGGACTGGACCGAGATCCGTGATGGACTGCTCAAGCGCGCCGCAGACCGCAAGAGTGGATGAGTTCTGGGCACGTCCACAAGTCCTCGGCCGCCAGGGGCGATCTCGAGACCAACGCCGCGTACCTGCTCGACCATGGCAGTGTCCAGGTTGCTCTGCGTTTCCTCGACCGCGCGGAGGAGACCTTCGCGCTGCTGGCGCAGCATCCAGGGTTTGGTCGTCGCCGGGCCTTCGTGCGTCCCGACCTGGAAGGCCTGCGGTCGTTCCGCGTGAAGGACTTCGAGAACTACCTGGTCTTCTACTTGCCACGTGAGTCGGGCATCGAAGTCGTGCGTGTCCTGCACGGCGCCCAGGATCTCGAGGCGCTGTTCGAGAGCCCGGACGGCTGACGGCGGTCAGGGCGTCCGGTCGGCGACGCGCCGGCGGGCCCAGGCCAGATCCTCGGGGGTGTCGAGGCTGCGCAGGCAATCGAGGGACGGGTCGACCGCGGCAAGGCGGGCTTGATCGAGAACGTGTCCACGGGGCAGGCTCGCGAGCGTGCGCGGCGTCGCGACGCCCTGCGCCAGCAGTTCCTCGACCGTAGTCAGCACTGACAGCCGGTAGATCGCGCACAGCGGCTGCAGGAAACCGCCGGCCTTGGGCATCACGACTTCGCCGTCGCCGAGTTCGGCGGCCAGCGCACGCACGACCGCCGCGGTCACGAACGGTTGATCGCAGGCCATCGCGAACGCGGCATCCGTCGCCGCGAGCCCACCCGCCCCAGCGAGCCAGCGCAGGCCGGCAGCGATGCCGACCAGCGGTCCCCGGTCGACCACCGCATCGTGCGTGCGGTGTACGCCCGGCGGCAGCTCCGGCAGCACCTGCGCGGCATCGCGGGCGACCACCACGACCGGACTCGCGCACCCCGCCATGGTCGCGCACGCGCGCGCCAGCAGCGTCCGGCCACCCAACTCGATCGACTCCTTCGGCCGACCCATGCGCGTGCTGCGTCCGCCTGCCAGAATGATCGCACCGAGCCGCATGCCGTCCTTGTCCCGTCGCCGGGCCGGGGGCGCAAGCGGCCACGCCGCACATGCCGCAACCGACCCCGAAGAAAGCCGACCTGGTGTCGCCGTTCCTGTTCCGCATCGAGTGGAAGGACGGCGCCGTCTCCGACTACAAGGCGCGCGACCTGCGCCTGCACTGTCCGTGCGCGTCGTGCATCGAGGAGGGCACCGGCCGCCCGCTGCTCGACCCGCGCACGGTCAAGGACGACATCCTGCTGTTCGGCGCCGAACTGGTCGGCCGCTATGGCCTGTCGTTCTTCTGGAGCGACGGCCACAAGACCGGCATCTTCGGCTGGCCGCGCCTGCGCGAGATCGCCGGGCTTGGGACCAGCGCGTGAAGCGGCCCGGGCCCGACCATGCCGCGGTCAGCCGGCTCGCGGCGCGGGTGCTGCAGGCCGCCGACCTGCAGGCACTGGGCGAGATCTACTTCCACGAGGGTGGCGAACGCGAACTGCGGCAGCGCAGCAAGGCCATCGTCGAACTCGGCGAACGGCTGGCGCGCGCGCTGCTGGCGAACGTGCCGCGCCGCGGCGCGTCGTTGTGGGTCGGAGCCGGCATCGCCGAGCTGCCGGTGCTGCTCGCCGAGACGATGCTGGCGGAACGCACCGTGGTGGCGACGAACCTGCGCGCCAACGAGTGCGAGCTGCTGAACGCAGCACTGGCCGCGGCGGCTCCAGACGTGACGCTGCGTTACGTCGCCGGCGATGCGCGGCAGGCCGAACCCGGTCGCACCTTCGACCACCTCGGCTGCATCAGCCTGTTCACCGACCCCGAGACCTGGCCCGTGCTCGCCGGCGTCACCTACGGCCGCCTCGCGCCGGTGCAGGTCGACGTCGAACGCTTCGTCGCCGAACGCGACCAGGCCCGGTCTCTCGCCCGCGACCTGTTCGCCCGCCTCCAGCGGCCCGGCATCGTGACGACGAGCGCCGAGGAGGTTGCGTGGTTCCTCGAACAAGGCGAGGCGGCCGGCACGGCGATTGAAGCCGGCGACGAACTGATCGACACCGCCGTCGTCGGCGACCCGGTCGGCTTCCTCACGGTGCGCTAGCCGCGTTCGTGGATCGATCCTGGACTCGCCTTGCGGCCGCGATCCGCCGATGCCGACGCTTGCGCAAGCGAACAGCCTGCCCGGCCCCGCTGCGGACTGCCTGTGCCATTCTCCATGGGTTGACTTGGTTGCCGTTGAACCGATACTCCGGGCGTGAGCAGCGAGACCCGCAACAGCAGCATCGGCGTCCATGACGTCAAGGCCAACCTCGCCAAGCTGCTCGACCGGATCCAGCGGGGTGAAGTGATCGTGATCACCCGACACGGCACTCCCGTCGCGAGGCTGGTCCCGTTCGCGCAACCCGTCGATCAGGCGCTGGTCGGGAAGGCGATCGATGGCATCCGCCGTCTTCGTCGGCGATTGAGTCTCGATGGCCTGCGGGTCGAAGACCTGATCAACGAAGGCCGCAGCTCGTGACCTTCGTTCTCGACGCATCGCTCGCGCTGGCTTTCTGTTTCCGCGACGAGGCCACGCCGTTCACCGAGTCCGTACTCGACTCGTTGCGCCGGACGCGAGCAACCGTTCCGCCACTCTGGATCTACGAGGTCGCGAACGGGCTCGTCGTCGGTGAGCGTCGGAAGCGCGTCACCGGCAAGCAAGTTCGTGAACTGCTCGCATTCCTGAACTCGCTGCCCGTCGATGTGCAGCCGATGTCAGCGCAGCTCGACAACACCGCCGGCGCACTGCACGGGATTGCGGTGGAGCACGGGATCACCGCCTACGACGCGGCCTACCTCGAACTCGCTGCGCGGCTGAGCCTGCCGCTTGCCACCCTCGACGGTGCGGGTCGTCGCATGGGGCTGAAACAGGCGGCGGCGCGCGCGGGCGTCCGCTTGCACTCGCCTGCCTGACGCAAGGCGTTACGGCACCAGCACGAGGCTGATCGCGTTCGTCGTCGCCGCGAACAGCTGCGTGCTGCTCAGCAGCACCGCGGCGAAGCTCGTCTGGCCGGGCGCGAGCGGCAGGGCGGGCGGCAGCGTGAACGTCGCCTGGCCAATGCCCTGCGCGTCGAACACGCCGAGGAAGCTGCCGAACACGGGACCGTTCAGGCCATCCAGCCCGAGCTGCGTCAGCGCATCGAAGTTCAGCGGCAGCAGCACGCCGGGCGCGAGCTGGATGCCGGGCGCGGTGCCTGAACCGGTCCACGCGAGCAGGTAGATCGTCGCCGCCGGGTTCACGCACGGGGCGAACACCGCCGGGCGCAGCGTGCCGCCGGTTGCGAGCGACAGCGTCGCCGGGCCGGCCGGCTGCACGAGCGGCGAACGGTACTCGAGCTTGGTCACGCACGGCCCGGTCTGGCCGATCAGCACGAAGTTGCGCAGGTTGTCGTTCTCGTTGGTCTCGTGCACGACATCGAGCCGGTCGGCGACCGCATGGCCGTACTGGATCGCGACCGGCAGCGTCCACGGCAGCGTCGTCGTGTACTGCACGGTGGTCGTCTGCGCGGCGTTGAGCCCGGGCACGGTCGTGGCACCGAGGTAGATGCCGTTCGGATTCCACGTCGTCGTCGGCGACACGAAGAACTCGACCGCGAACGCACCGGCGGCGGCCGGGCCGTCGTTCGCCACCGTCGCCGTCAGCGTCACGGTCGTGCCGCCCTGCACGAAGATCGGGTTGATGTTCGCGGCCGGGATGCGCAGCTGCGCCGCGGTCGGATCGGCGATCGTGACCTGCCAGCTGTGCGTCTCGCGCATCACCTGCTGCGGGTCGCTGCGCACGAGCTGGGTCTGGTCGTGCACGCTCACTTCCAGCGTGTGGTTGCCGAGCATCGCCATCGTCGGCGTCAGCGTGTAGCTGGTGCCGGTGGCGCCCGGGATCACCGCGCCGTCGAGCTTCCACGCGATCAGCGGCTGGTTGGCGGCCGGCACGATGTGCGTGATCACGAACTGCTGCGGCGTCGGCACCGCGACGGTGACCGCCGTCGCCGCCGGACTCGTGGTGACGATGGTGTCGACGATCGAGTTGGTGACCTTGGCGACGTTCTCCTGGCAGACGCGGCACAGCGGCGCACCGAGCGCGCGCATCAGGCAGTTCGACTTCGGCCGGTACAGCCCGTACAGGTAGTAGCCCGCGCCCTGGAAGGAACTGATGCCGTCGGTGCCCCACCAGATCGACCACTTCTGGCCGGTCGGCGAAGTCGTGATGTTGACCGCGCTCGGTTCGCCGCCGGTGTAGGTCTGGTTCGGGTAGTCGTACTCGTCGGCGAGTTGGCCGAGGCTGTGGCCGAGCTCGTGGATCTGCACCTCGTTCATCGAGCTGCCGTTGTAGCTGACCGCGAACGTGCCGGCGCAGCCGCCGTAGCGGTTGTCGTTGACCAGCACCATCACGCGCCCTTCGTTCGCTGGCGCCAGCGCCGCGTCGGCAAGTGCCGCCGACGTGTTCTGCACGTAGAGGCAGCGGTCGACGCCGCCGTAGTTGTAGGTCGAGTCGTAGACGGTGTTGCGGTAGATGGGCGGGTTCTCGTCGGGGCGGTCGGCGCCGGCGTCGACGCTGGCCCGGAACACCGTGTGCACGTTGTAGTACGCGGCGAACGTCTGGTACGGCTGCTTCTGGAACAGAGCGGTCAGGAACGTCATCACGTTGGCGTTGAACAGCGCCTGCTGGCCGGCCTGGTACCCGTCGCCCAGGATCACCATGTCGTAGCGCGTCTGCGTGGTGCCGTTCGCCAGCACGGTGGTGACGGTCTGCGCCGGTGCCGCTGCGGCGACGGTCAGTGCGGTGAGGACGAGGAAGCGCGCGGTCATCGCCCTTCTCCCGCGAACTCGCGAACTGCGGCGCCGTCGACCGTGCCGAGCACGATGCGACCGATCCCGTCACCAGGGCGCGTGAAGGTGTAGCTGGCGGCGTTCGCGAACGCCGGCACGTTGACCAGCAGGCCGAGCCGTCCGGTCTTCACCAGGCAGCCCTCGACCCGCGTGCTGCCGCGCGCGTCCGCTTCGGTTGCGAACACCGACACGTCGAGCGGCACGTCGGCGAGCAGTTCGCCGCGCGCGTCGCGGATCGCCAGCGTCCACGCCGACTGCAGGCCCTTCGGCACCCCGGCCCACGGCTCGGCCTTGCGCACGGCGCGCGTGATGGCGAGCGCTTCGCGGTCGCCTTCGACGACCAGCACGTAGTGGCCGTTCGCGATCGGCGGTGCTGGCGGCTTCGCGGGCGACGAAGGAACCGGGGCGGAACTGCTGGACAGGAACCAGCCGCAGACCGCGAGCGCGGCCGCAGCCCCCAGGGCATGGAGTGGGTGCATGGGCGGGAACGAGAGGCGAGCCGCAGGATAACCCTGGTGGAAAGCGATGTCGTCGCCGGCCAGGATCCGCCGATGGACTTCCGCGGCCGTGTGTTCCTGGCGCCTCTGACCAAGGGCGGCAACCTGCCGTTCCGGCGCCTGTGCCTGCAGCACGGCTGCACCGTCACCATGGGTGAGATGGCCTACGCCTACCAGGTGGTGAAACGCAGCAAGAGCGAACTGGCGCTGCTGCGCAAGCATCCCGACGAGACCTGCTTCGGTGCCCAGATCGCCGCGTCGCGGGCACCCGACGCGATCGCTGCCGGCCTCGCCGCGGTCGAACGCGGGGCGTCGTGGGTCGACCTCAACTGCGGTTGCCCGATCCACGACGTCGTCAAGCGCGGCATGGGGGCGACGCTGCTGCAGCGTCCGGTCAAGCTCGGCCAGCTCGTCGCCGAGATGGTGAAGGGCATCCCGGTGCCGGTCACCGTCAAGATCCGGCTCGGTTGGGCCGAGGGCGAGGAGAACGCCAGCGAGGTCGCGCGGATACTCGAGGAGTCCGGCGCCAAGGCGCTGTGCGTGCACGGCCGCACGCGCGAGCAACGCTACTCACGCGCCGCCGACTGGGACGCAATCGCGCGCATCGCCGCGGAGCGTTCGATCCCGGTGATCGGCAACGGCGACCTGCTGACGTGGTACGAGACGCACGACCGTTGGCGCACGAGCGGCGTCGCGTCGGTGATGCTGGGCCGGGGGGCGCTGATCAAGCCGTGGCTGTTCCGCGAGGTCGCCGAGCAGAAGGCTTGGGAACCGGACGCGCCGACGCGGCTCGGCGTCTACTTCGACTTGGCGCAGAAGATGAAGCAGCACTTCCGCGACGACGAGAAGGGGCACGAGCGCGCGATGCGGTTCCTGCCCTGGCACTTCGAGTTCTTCTGCCGCTACCGCCCGCTGTCGGACGCGCGCTGGGTCGAGAGTGCGCGCCAGCACCCGTTGATGCAGACGCGTTTTCCCGACGACGAAGGGGAGCTGCCAGTGCTCGAACGGCTGCTGCGCGATGCGCGGCCGGAAGTGCACCTCCGATTGGCGGAGCTGCTGTGGTCGGCGCCCGATGTCGCCGTCGCAGTCGAACGGGCCGAAGCGCTCGCGGTCGAGCTGCCGCCGGTCGCTGGCGAGGCCGGCGAGGTGGCGACGGCGCACGGGTAGGCGGATCCGCTACTTCTTCTCGACGACCTCGATCGTCACCGACGTGCCGCTGACCGCGTCGCGCACCACCAGCACGCCGGCCTTCATCTCCTTCGGCACCGTCAGCGTCGCCTTGCCCGCTGCGACCGGCAGCGCCGGCAAGGCCGCGGGCTTGTTGGCGTCGGTCTCGTCGGTGACCTGCAGCTCAGTCGCGGCCGAGCGCACGTCGAGCGCCAGCGCGTCGCCGGCGGAGCCGGTCTTCACCGCGGCGCCCAGCCCCAGCTCGGAATGGTGCGCCGGGACCCAGTCCGGCAGCCACTGGTGCAGCAGGTTGCTGCGATAGAGCGTCCAGCCGACCGCGCCGAGGATCAGCAGCACCAGCACCAACCGCGGCCAGATGCTCTTCTTCTCGGCGTACGGATCGACCAGCTCGCGCTTCGAACCGGCCGGCAGCTTCGCCAGCTCGGTCAGCGAAGTGCCGAGCGGGATGTTGACGCGGGTCAGGGCGTTCACCGCCCAGCCGTTGGCGTCGAGGATCGGGCCGAGGTTGCGCTGGCGCAGCTTCAGCCAGGCGATCAGCATCGACGGGCCGCTGATGCCGAGCATCACGCCGGCGATGCCGATCGGGACCCACGGGCCCATGCCCGCGAACACCGCGACGATGGTGCCGACGATGCCGGTGATGCCGCTGATCGCGACGCTGAACAGGGCGACGACGCTCGGGTCGAACTTCTTCGGTTCGGCCGGCTTGCCGGACGCGGCGGCGTCGCCGACCTTGCCGGCGGCGCTGGTCAGCTTGTCGCCGGAGGCCGCTTCGGCGGCAGCGGCACGCTTGCCGACCTGTTCCTCGATCCAACGCAGCAGCTTCTTGTACGGCGCCCAGAACGCCTGCCGGATGCTGATCGGCTGGTCGACGATGCGCACGATCGTGGCGTCCCAGTCGCGGCCCTTGCGGTCGTAGAAGATGCCGTTGCGGCCGGCGAACAGGTTGTCGCTGTCGCCGGCGGTGAACGCGCAGGCGACCTGCATCTTCGGCGAACCCGGCCGCGTGCAGTCGACGTAGGCGAGGTAGCTCTTCGCCATCGGCGCCATCGCCGCGTGCTTGCCGCCGTCGTGCACGTGGAAGCACAGCTCGAGCGAGCGGCCGTCGAGGAACAGCGTGCCGGCCTGGAAGATGGCGCCCTTGCGCGCGTAGAAGTCGGTGAACGCGACGTAGTTGTTCAGCAGGCACGCGAAGTCGCGGTGCAGGCGCGCCAGCTTCTCGACCCGCGTCATCGCGTCGACTTCGCCGGCGAGCGCGTTGTCGGCGTCGATCGCCTGCTGCAGCGTCGCCTTCGCGGTGCTGGCGAGGATCGCCCGCACGCGAGCGAGGCCGAGGGTCTCGACCGGACCGCCCGCCTTCTTGCCGAGCCACGCGCCGTAGCCGTCGAGCCGGGCGCACAATGCGGTCCAGTCCGCTTCGATCAGCGTCTCCTTGTCCTTGCAGCACGCGGCGCGGAACGTCGCCAGCGGGCCGGCCCACGCCGGGTTCACGCCTTTCGTCAGCGGCAGCGGCTTGTTCGCCTCGACCATCGCCAGCGGGAAGTGCGCGACTTCGCTGGCGGTGATCGTCAGGTCCTTGGCGGCGGCGGCCATGTAGGCCTCCTGCTCGCGGTTGACCGCGGCCAGCGCGCGCGGGTCGAACGCGGCGAGGCGGCAGCGGCCGAAGTAGTCGTCGATCTTGCCGCGCACGCTGCTCATCGCCGCGAACGCCGCGGCGGTGCTGTCGCCGAGCGCGAGCACGTTCTTGGCGTCGGTCGTGGCCGCCTGGTGCCAGCCGTCGAAGTCGGTCAACGCCGCGAAGAACGCGTCGAGCCTGCCCTGGTCGTAACCCGGCTTGCCGGAACGGTCGGGCACGCCGCCGAGACAGTTGACGAGCTCGGTCGCGACCGCGCGCGCACCGGCGTCGTCGACGGTGTCGGGCGGCACCACGCCGTCGCCGTTCCGCTTCGCCTTCGCGAACACGTCGGCGGTCTTGGTCGCGTCGTCGACGGTGATCACGGTCGCCGGCTTGCCGAGGCTGGCCAGGATGTGCGCGGCCGAGGCGCGCAGCGCCTTGCCCTCGGCGGTGTCCTGGCGCAGGTTGGCCAACTGCACGCCGTCCTTGCGTTCGGCCAGCGCGTCGGCGTCGACCAGCACGTCGCGAAGCCAGCGCACCGCGGCCAGGATCTCCGGCGGCCGCACGTGCGCGTCGTTGTCGGTGTCGAGCAGTTCGAGCGTGCGCGCGTCGACCTCCAGGCCCTTGACCGGGCAGCTCAACGCGACCCACAGCTTCTGGTCGAGCTGGTCGAGCGCGAGGATGTCGGCGCCGCTGTCGAGGCGCACCTGATCGACGCCGCCGGCGCGGCGGAACGACCAGCGGTGGGGTGTCTGCTTCGCGGCGGCTGGAACGGGGGTGGTGGCGGGCTTGGCCATGTGTCGGTGGCGGCGTCGTCGGAAACGGGGGCGGAGAGCTTGGCGAGTGCCTTGCGGCGTGCAACAGCCGACCCGACCTTCCGGCGCCGGCGCTGTCGCGCGTGGCGTTCGCCGGCCGGGCTCGGCATGATCCCGGCCCGCGTGAATCCGCTGATCCGCCTCATTCCCGCGCCGCTGGTGCGATTCTTCGCCAGCCCCTACGTGGCCGGCGATTCGCTGGCGAAAGCGATCGCCGTGGTGCAGAAACTGCGGCGGGAACGCGGGCTGTTGTCGACCCTCGACCTGCTGGCCGAGGACATCCGGACGCCGGCGCAGGCGCGGGCCAACGTCGACACCTACCTGCAGATGGTCGACGCCGCCGCGGCACTGCCGGTCGCCGAACGGCCGACGCTGTCGCTGAAGCCGTCGTCGTACACGATCAGTCCGCTGCAGCTCGGTGGCGACGCCCAGGGGTCCAAGGCCGCGATGTTCGAGATCGCCGCGCGCGCCGCGGCGAAGGGCGTCGGTGTGTCGATCGACATGGAGAGCCGGCACTGGACCGACTTCACGCTCGCGGCACTGCGCGAGATGCACGCCGCCGGCATGACCCACGTCGGCGCCGTGCTGCAGACGCGGTTGCACCGCACCGAGCAGGACCTCGACGCGCTGCCGAAGGGCTGCCGGGTGCGGCTGGTGATCGGCATCTACCGGGAGCCGGCCGAGGTTGCGCTCACCGACAAGCCGGCGATGAAGGACCGCATGCTGGCGTTCGCGTCGACGCTGCTGCAGCGCGGCCACTACGTCGAGTTCGCGACCCACGACGACGGCTACGTGCGGCGCTTCGTCGAGCAGGTGGTGCCGAAGGCGGGTGCGGCCAAGGACCGCTTCGAACTGCAGATGCTGTACGGAGTGCCGCGCGAGCGCTTCCTCGCCGACCTGCTCCGGCAGGGGATCAAGGCGCGGCTGTATGTGCCGTTCGCGCTCGGTTGGGACATGGCGATCCAGTACCTGCGGCGGCGGCTCGACGAGTACCCGGCCATGGTGTGGCTGGTGACCAAGAACCTGTTCGCGCGGCGCTGATCCGCGGGTCGCGGTTGGCGCTTCTGCCAATGAACGGCCACTCCGATGTGGCAGTTGCCAGGGCGGCTCGGTAGGATGCTTCGCCCCATGGATCCACTTGCCACGATCGTCGAGCGGCTCTGCGCCTGGAAGGACGTTGCCCGGGAGAAGCGTGACGCGAAGGACTGCTTCCTCGTGCGCGGTCAGGTGTTCGCCTACCTCGGCAAGAAGGGCGTGGTCGTCAAGCTCGCCCCGCCGCAGGTGACCGAAGCGCTGAAGATCATCGGCGCCAAGCGCATGCCCGACGACGGCGACCCGCACTCGCGCGAGTTCGTCGAGATCCCGGTCACCGGACCGCGCGAAGTCGAGCGGGCGATGATGTGGCTGCGGCGCGCGTGCCGGCTCGGCCGCACCGCTGCCGGCCCGGTCTGAGCCGCTCCGGGCTGACCGCCAGGGAAGAAGTGCGCACGCCCGCTAAGGGCGCGTCCACGGCACGTCCGGGACGCCAGCCGCGGCATTGGCGCGGCGAGCCCACGAGAACAGCAGGTCCGACAGCCGGTTGAGCCACACGCCGATCGGCTTCGGGATCGCGCGCGCGGGATCGTTCGCGACAACCTGCGCCAGCGTCCAGTAGCGGCGCTCGGCGCGCCGGGCGACGGTGCGCGCGACGTGCAGCAGGGCGGCGACGCGGCATCCTCCTGGCAGCACGAAGTTGCGCAGCGGCGGCAGCGACGCCTCGGAGGCGTCGATCCACCGTTCGAGTTCCTTGATCGCCGGCTCGACGCGGACCAGCGACGCCTTGCCGCCTTCGGTCGCGAGGTCGGCGCCGATGTCGAACAGCGTGCTCTGGATGGTCTGCAGCTGGCGGTCGAACGGCGGGTCGAGCGGTTCGGCGCGCAGCAGGCCGACGAACGCGTTCAGTTCGTCGATCGCACCGTAGGCCTCGATGCGCACGTCGTCCTTCGGCACGCGGCGGTTGCCGAACAGTCCGGTTGCTCCGTCGTCTCCTGTCCGCGTGTAGATGGGCATCTGGCTGGCTCGATGGCCTCGTCGGAACGCAGCGCGCGGGCGGCGTTCGCGGCGGGACGGCTGAGCTCGGAGTACCGCCACGCGCCGGGGCGGTCAAGCTGCGAACTCGTCGCCGAGGCGCGAGCCGGCGTGCGCGGAGGGGCGGCTTGACCGTGATGGGCCTTGCTGGTCGGCGGTGGGCAGCGGTACCGTGCTTGACGAGTCGCAGCCGTCCGGCTGTGGCGCGCCCTCTCCCGGTGGTCTCCATGTCCACGCGTGCGATCTGCCTTCGCCTTTGCCTGGTGATGCTGTCAGCGTTCGCCATTCTTGCCGGGCCGCTCGACGCGCAGCAGACATGGAAGGTGCACTGCGCCGGGGCCTACGGTGCGCAGTTCCTGGACCTCCCGCCGGCGTTGGCTGCGGCCTCGCCTGGTGACACGATCCTGGTCATCGCCGGACCTGCCTATTCATCCTGCACCATCCCGCTGCCCCAGGGGTACACGGCTCCCCTGATCGACAAGGGAGTGAACATCGTCGGGTTGTTCGTGGGTATCCCCCCCGGCAACAACACGCCAACGCGTGCACCACTTGGCGGGCCGATCAACATCGCGAACATTCCCGCTGGCCAGAAGCTCGTGATCACCAATATCAATGTCCAGCATCGGGTCGACGTGAGTCCGATCGGCTCGCCGATCACCATTACGGACTGCGACGGAACCGTGCTGATCGAGGACCTCAATTTCATGAACCTCGGGATGTACGGTCAGGTCTTCCGGATCGAGCGCTGCGACAACGTCATTCTGCGTGGTTGCTCGTTCCGCCTGGGCGGTGCGCCGCTCTTCGTGATCGACTCCAGCGTGCTCATGACTACGAGCTTCATCGTGTACGACGGGCCGTCCTGGTTCCCGCCGTGGGCGTACACGTTGTCCACACCAGCCATGGAGCTGACCCGATCGAGCGTGACCCTGGTCGGCTCTGACGTTCGCGGCCCCGGCGTCGTCATCGCCGGCTATCCCCCGATGGCAGCCGCCGTCGTGCGAAACAGTACGCTCCGCATCGGCGCCGCCTCGACCCTACGCGGCGGCATGTATCCAGGCGCCCCGCCCGGGACGGGCTGGGATCCGTACAACTACACTCCGGCGTATGTCATTCACTGGGCGTTCGGGCCGAGCGCGGTGGAGAAGGACCCTCGCGCCCCGGCCTTCAACTACGGGCTCCAGCCGCCGCCGGTCCTCACCCCGATCGACGAGACGTTCCACGACTGGGTCGTAGCGGACGAGTATTACCATGTGCGTGTCGTCGGCCCGGTGAACGGCTACGCCCTGCTGTGCGTCAGCGACATGATCGTTCCGACGCCGTCGCCTTTGGGCACCCTCGGCATCGATCCTCTCGTCGCCCAGCCGATCTCCCTCGTTGCTCTGCCGGCCAGCACCGGCGTCTACAACTGGACCTTCTTCTGCCCGAGCCAGGTCCAGAACGGCTACGCGTTCGCGCTGCAGAGCCTGACCCTCTCCACGGCCGGCACGTTCGGCCTCACGCAGCCCTCGCCGCTGACCGTCGCCTGGGACAAGACCGCCTACCCGCAGTAGCCGTGGCCACGCAGCGATGCTTGGCTGCTGCCGTCAGGGCTGTATTGCAGCAGCGATGAGAAAGCGAGCTCAGAAAGGCAACTCGGCTGGGGCGTCACGGCGTCCCTCGGGGAGCAGCGACAGCAGCCGCGGCAGCGTCTCGTCGGTGAGCGCCTCGGCGCCGTAGAAGCCGAGCTTCTCGGGGAAGGTGACTCCCGGGCGGCTGAACATCGACGCCGCGATCCACAGCGGCCGGCCGAGGCGCAGCGCCTCCCAACCCAGGTTGATGGTCCCGCTCTGGTCGTTCGCCTCGATGATGACGGTTGCGTCGGCGATGAGCGCCATCGTGCGGTTGCGCATCGGGAAGGTGTGCTTGCCGACTGCGGTTCCGGGCGCGAACTGCGACACGGCGAGGTGCTCGCGCATGATCCGCTGTTGCAGAAGGGCGTTCTGCGCCGGGAAGCACTCGTTCAGCGGCGTGCCGAGAACTGCGATGGTCCGTCCGCCGCATTGGATGGCGGTCTCGTGCGCGGCCGTGTCGATCCCCGCGGCCAGGCCGCTGACCACGATGACGTTCTGCTGGACGAGCAGCGCCGCCAGCTTGCGGGCCCGGTCCAGGCCCTGGGCACTGGCCTGCCGCGATCCCACGATCGCCACGCAGGGGCCTGCTCGCAGCAGGTCCGCGTTGCCGGCGAGGTAGATCTCGCGTGGCGCGTGCTTCTTCTCCTGCTCGTTGAACGGCCACAGCAGGGCCTCGGTCGAGAACGCGGTGCCACCCATCGGAGTGCATCCTGCCATCGGCAGGGAAACGCCATTCGGAAGGCTACCACCTCATCGTCGCTTGGAGAACCACGGCGTCTCCGGCCCGCGAGAAGAGATCGCGCGAGCCCCTCGGCACGAACGGCGGCACGGGGCATGATCGTCATCGAGGTCCCCATGCACCCCATCCGCACCATCGAACTCGCGGCCGTCGCCGCGCTGCTCGCCGTCCACGTTCCGGCGCAGAACCTCGAACTCGACGTCACCGGCGGCACCTTGCCGGGCACCGTGACCCTCGACACGTACCCGGGCCTGGTCCCGTTCGAACTGGTGGTGATCGTACCGTCGACGAGTTCCGGCCCGACGCCGTGCTCGCTGTTCGACCCGCTGGACCCGCGCTCCTTGAGCATCGGCCTCGACCTCGTCGGCTCGGCGTTCGCCGGCCTCACCGACCCCTTCACCGGTCACTTCGTGCTGCAGTTCCCGATCGCCGGCCCGGCGAGCCTGCACGACCTGCCGCTGTTCTTCCAGTCGGTGACGCTGCTGTGGGCGCCGACGCTGCTCGATCGCATCAGCAATGGCAACGTGATCCGGCTCGGCGGTTCGAACACGTTCCGCGACCGCTTGATCAGCTCGCAATACGACCGCGCGTTCGCGACCGTGCTGCCGCGGCCCGACCACAAGTGGCTGCTCGTCGCCGGCGCGCGCGGCCAGTTGCTGGCGCAGCAGGCGTGGTCGACCAGCGAAATCTACGACCCCATCGCCGACGCATTCACTCCGGGTCCGTCGCTGACCGCGCCGCGTTCGATGCACTCGGCGACGCTGCTGCCGAACGGCAAGTGGCTGATCGCCGGCGGCGTCAATGCGACCAACGACCCGCAGGCGACGTGCGAGGTCTACGACCCCGTGCTCGACACCTTCACCGCGGTGGCGGCGATGGGCACGCCGCGCATGGGCCACACCGCGACGCTGCTGGGCAACGGCAAGGTGCTGGTGACCGGCGGCATCCAGGCGATGCCGACGACGCCGACGCAGCTCGAGCCGATCCACCAGGCGGTGAACACGACCGAGCTGTACGACCCGGTCGCCAACACCTGGACCGCCGGTCCCAACCTGTCGACGCCGCGCGCCGCGCACATGGCGCTGTCGCGGCCGGATGGCAAGGTCGCGCTGGTCGGCGGCATCAGCTGGGACAACCTCTTCATCACCTGGCTGCCCGCGGTGCGCCGCACGATGGACCTGTACGACCCGGTCGCGAACACGATGGCCGCGGGCCCGTTGATGGCGACGGCCCGTTCGCTGATCGACCCGTTGCCGCTGGGCAACAACCGCTGGCTGTTCGCCGGCGGCATCTCGGCGCTGACGCTGACCAGCCAGGGCACGCCGACCAACACCGCCGAGATCTACGACGCGGTCGCGAACACCTGGACCACGGTCGGCTCGATGGCGACGGCGCGCGGCAACCACAAGGGCTGGGCGATCAGCGGCACGCAGTACCTGCTCGCCGGCGGCGCCAACGGCACCGTGCTGGCGCCGAACGCGTTGTCGTCGAGCGAGATCTTCTCGACCACGACCAACACGTTCTCGCCGGGCCCGAACATGAACCAGGCGCGCGCCGGTGCGGCGATGTTCGCGACGCCGCAGGGGCAGGTGCAGCTGTTCGGCGGCGCCACCACCGGCGGCGTCATCACGGCGACGACGGAGTGGTACTACTTCTGAACGGGCGCGCCGACGACGAGCCATTGCTGGCGCGACTCGGCGCCAACGTGCGCGCGCTGCGCAAGGTCCGCGGCTGGAGCCGGCGCGACCTCGCCGCGCGCACCGGCATCAGCGAACGCTTTCTCGCCGACGTCGAGACCGGCGTCGCCAACCCGTCGCTGCTGCGGCTGGCGGCCCTGAGCCGTGCGTTCGAGATCGAACTGACGGTGTTGCTGGCGGCACCGGCGGGCGCGCGGCCCGAACACGTGACGCTGCTCGGCCTGCGCGGCGCCGGCAAGAGCACCGTCGGGCCGCTGCTGGCGACGCGGCTGCAGCTGCCGTTCGTCGAACTGGATGCCTGCATCGAGCGCGCGTCGGGGCTGCGCATCGGCGAGATCTTCCAGGTGCACGGCGAGGCCTACTACCGCGCAACCGAACGCGCCGAGCTGCAACGGCTGCTGGCCGGCGAGCCGGCGGTGATCGCGGTCGGCGGCGGCATCGTGACCGACCCGCAGAGCTTCCAGGCGCTGCGCACGCGGTCGCGCACGGTGTGGCTGCGGGCGAAGCCCGAGGACCATTGGCAGCGGGTGTTGGCGCAGGGCGACACCCGCCCGATGGCCGACAACGAGCAGGCGTTTGCCGACCTGCGGCGCATCCTGCAGCAGCGCGACGGGCTCTACCGGCAGGCCGAGATCGTCGTCGACACGTCGTCGCAGCCGGTTGCGCGCGTCGTCACCTCGCTGGCGCAGGCTCTCGGCGCGCCGGCGTGAGGCTCAGAGATCGCGCGGCAGCTGGTCGGGGACCTGGCCGCCGCGCACCAGCACCAGGATCGCGCCGTACGGCACCACCAGGAACTGCTCGTCCTCGAAGCTGATCTCGATCGCCGCCTTGCGGAAGAACAGCGCCAGGTCGCCGACCTGCACCTGCATCGGCAGGAAGCGTGGCGCCTTGTAGCCCTCCTTCCACGGCTCGTGCTCCTCGTGCGGCGGCGGCAGTGGCTGGCCCGGCCCGATCGCGACGATGTGGCCGGTGCGCACTTCCTCCTTCTCCATCACGCCGGGCGGCAGGTACAGGCCGACCTTGGTCTTGGTTTCGCCCTTCTCGGCCCGCACCAGCACGCGGTCGCCGACGACGAGCAGCTGCTTGTTGCCTCGCTTCATCGAGAGCTCGCAGGATACGGTGAGTCGGCGTGACCTGCACCTGCCCGCCGCCTCGCCATGGTCGTTCCTGACGTCCGCGTCCGCGCCGCCAACGATCGCGTGTTGCGGCCGGACGGCGAGTTCGTGCTGTACTGGATGATCGCGGCGCGCCGGAGCCGCGCGAACTTCGCGCTGCAGCGCGCGGTCGAGCTGGGCCGGGAACTCGGTCGGCCGCTGCTGGTGTTCGAACCGTTGCGCTGCGGCTACCGCTGGGCGAGCGAACGGCTGCACGCGTTCGTGCTGCAGGGCATGGCCGACAACGCGGCTGCGTTCGCGGCGGCGGGCGTCACGTATCTGCCGTACGTGGAGCCGGAGCCGGGTGCGGGCAAGGGCCTGCTGGCGGCATTGGCGGCGAACGCGTGCGCAGTCGTCACCGACGAGTTCCCGGGCTTCTTCCTGGGCCGCATGGTCGCGGCGGCGGCGAACGCGGTGCCGGTGCGGCTCGAGGTCGTCGACTCGCTCGGGCTGCTGCCGCTGCGCATCGCCGACAAGGTGTTCGGGCGGGCCTACGACTTCCGCCGGTTCCTGCAGCAGGTGTTGCCGTCGCACCTCGCCGACTTCCCGGTCGGTGAACCGCTGCGCGGCTACGCGGGCGGTGCGGCGCGCGTGCCCCGTGCCGTGGCGACG
>JBASWX010000403.1:0-3455 GCA_049276695.1 Planctomycetota bacterium | reverse complement strand
CCCGACCGGCGCAGGCGGTTTTCCCCAGCTCCGCCAGAAAAAGCGGACACATTTTGGTTCGACCCCTTTCGCGCCGGATCAGCCTGCTTCCTGGGCTGGCGAGGCGTAGGTCAGGAGGTCTGGAGTCCATCTGCAATTCCACTTCATCGGGTTCAAGAAGGCTGGCTTCCTGACGCGCGGTGAGGGCACGTGGACGATTACCGCGGAAGTGATCTTGCCCCGAAAAAGTGGACACCCAACTCGGAGTCGCGAGGCTCCGGAAGGACGATGTTCCAATGGGCAAGTCCCGCAGGAATCACAGCCGCGAGTTCAAGATCGAGGCTGTGAGGCAAGTGGTCGAGCTTGAACGCTCGGTCGCGGCAGTAGCTGAAGGTCTGGGGATCAACCCCAACCTGCTCACGCGCTGGAAGACGGAGCTGGCGGCCGAGGGATCGCAGGCGTTTCGCGGCAACGGGGTAGTCACCGCCGTCGACGAGGAGATGCGGCAGCTGCGCCGAAAGCTCGCAATCGCCGAGCAGGAACGCGACATCCTAAAAAAAGCGCTGGCCTACTTCGCGAAGGACAAGAACTGAGGTTTCGGTTCGTCCGCGACCACCGGGGGTCGTTCGAAGTGGGCCTGATGTGCAAGACGCTCGAGGTCTCCCGGAGCGGCTTCTACGCGTGGCTCGGTCGCGGCGAAAGCGACCGGGCCCGCGATGATCGCCGACTGACCAGTCTGATCCGCGGCATCTTCGACGAGAGCCGCGGGATCTACGGCGTTCCCCGGGTCCACCAGACGCTGCTGCAGCGAGACGAGCCATGCGGCCACAACCGCGTGGCTCGGCTCATGCGGCGAGCAGGCCTGCGCTCGAAGACGAAGCGGCGGTTCCGGATCAAGACCACGGACTCGAAGCACGGCCACCCGATCGCACCCGACCACCTGCACCGGGACTTTCGGGCCAACGCGGCCAACCAGGTCTGGGTCTCCGACATCACCTACATCCCGACCGACGAGGGCTGGCTCTACCTCGCGTCGACGATGGACCTGTTCTCGCGACGGATCGTCGGCTGGTCGATGTCGTCGACGCTGCACTCCACGATCGTCGTCGACGCGCTGCTCATGGCGATCGGCCAGCGCGCGCCCGCAGCCGGCCTGGTCCATCACTCGGACCGCGGCGTTCAGTACGCTTCCACCGAGTTCCGCGACGTGCTCAAGGCCCACGGCTTCGTCGCCAGCATGAGCCGCACCGGCAACTGCTACGACAACGCGGCGAAGGAGAGCTTCTTCCACACGCTGAAGACGGAGCTCGTCAACCACGAGCGCTACGCCACGCGCGACCAAGCCCGCGCCAGCGTCTTCAACTACATCGAGGCGTTCTACAACCGCCGCCGTCTGCACTCGACACTCGGCTACCTGTCGCCCGAGGCCTTCGAGCGCGCCCGTACAAACGTCGCCTGACGGCGACAGATTGTTCCAGAAGCGGTGGCTACCGCCCCCGCACCGCCGCGCTCCGTGCTCGCCCTGTGGGACGCTCACTCCGCGCGGCTCCCCAGCATTCGTGTACGGACGCGTTCACGTACCACGACGCCGTTGACTGCGACCAGCTTCGCTGGTCATCTGCCCGTCTCACCAAACCCCGTGTCCACGAAACCGGGGCAGGGTCACTCCGGACAATCGCGTCCTGAAGGCGGCGGTGGCCAAGCTGCTGTCCGGGGGGCAACAGGGCTCGCTGTTGCCGGACACCATCGCCGACCTTTGCACGATCCGAAACGACCTACGCGCTGTTGCCGAGCGTCGTCTCGACGCGAGGCTGCTGGGGACGTTGCCGCACGGGCCGCTCGGGCGGCGATACCGGACGGTCCGGTTCATCGCCCGACTGCTGGCAGCAGAAGACCAGCCGGACGCCGAGGGTCAGGGTGACTGGGCGATGCAGTTGGTGCAGGACGCTCGCCGCATGCGACGGGTGTTCGAGCGCTTCGTCTTCCGCTACGCGGGCAGTGTCGCCCCGCAGGGGACGCGCGTGCGTCGGCCACGCTACCCGTGGGATTCGGAAGCCACTGACCTGCCCATCGACGCGCGTGTGCCGATCCTGCAACCGGATGCGGTGCTCGTCGACGGTGTGCGCACGCGGGTGGTGGAGTGCAAGTACACCCCGCGCCTCCTGGCCCTTGGGCCACACGACACAGCTGCGCGATTCCGCTCTGCGCACCTGCAACAGATCTTCTGCTACTTGGCACGGGAAGGTGGCGGCGCCGAGTCGCGGTCGGGTCTGTTGCTCTACCCGCAGGTGGGCGAACCGGTGCGCGCCGAGTTCCGGTTGGGGTCGTTCCCGGTGACCTTGGCGACTCTGGATCTGCGTCTCGCGTGGTCAGTCCTCTGCGACGAGTTGGGGGCGTTGCTCTACCCAGGCACCAACGGAGGCTCGTACTAGAAGTCGACGCGCCACGCGTTGCTCGCCGGCAGCGGCAGCAGGCCGGTACCGAGGTCGAGCACCACGGCTTGGAACCAGAAGTGCACACCGGCGAGTGCCGGATCGATCGGCCCGTAGTTCGCGGTCGCGATCCCGGTCGCCGGATCGTGCGCGTAGAGGTTCGGGTCGAGCACGAAGTCGGTGAAGCCGGCGCCGATCGCGAGGCTGGCGAGGCCGGGGGCGATGCTCGGTGCGAGCGTGCCGCTGAGCGCGACCAGCGAGATCGCCGGCCCGACCACCGCACCCGAGTGCACCATGCCGTGCAGCGTGCACAGGCTGGCGACGGTCGGCTCCGAGAAGAACTGCGGCGTCGTGGGGGCAGTGAGCTGCACCTGGATCGTGTTGGTGCCGATCGCGGGGTTGAAGCCGAAGACGTTGTAGACGCCCGGCGCCTTGCCGGGCCGCGGGTGGAACTCGACGTGCTGGTTGTCGAGCACGCGGAAGTAGCCGTCGTGCCAGCGGGTCGCGCTGCCGACGCCGTGCAGATCCCAGTTGGCGCCGAACAGTTCGACCCAGGCGAGGTTGTCGCCTAGCAGCACGAGACCCTGGTCGGTCAGCGTCGGCAGCGTCGGCATGGTCGCCGGCACGGTGAGCGTCGGGAACGGCAGCACCGGGAACACCGCGGTGAGTCCGAACAGCTCGGCGTTGCCGGTGAGGGTCAACGTGCGCGCGGTCGGCTGGCTGGTCAGCGTGGGCACGAGTGCGCCGTAGAAGCCGAAGTAGGTGTTGGTCTGGTTGGCGCCGCCGCCGACCTGCACCGCACTCGCGTTCGCGAGCGCGATCGCGCCGCCGGCGTTCAGCCCGTCGCCGGTCAGCGTGCCGGTGACGGTGGTGTAGTAGTGCCAGTGGGCGGGATCGACCACGCCGCCGCCGGCGGGGTACGCGGACGGCAGCATCTGCAGCACCGGGCTGCCGGCCGGCGGGTGCGCCGCTTCGCCCGGCGTGACGCGCCCGTTCAGCGACAGTGCCACGGTCCACGCGTCGTCGAGCTGGGCGAGCCGCGCG
>JBASWX010000402.1:0-13867 GCA_049276695.1 Planctomycetota bacterium | reverse complement strand
GCCGCGGCCGCGTTCGCACTCGCGGCGCTGTCACCGTTCGGCGAACAGCTCGCCAAGGGCGGCGAGCCGGCGGTCGCGGCGGCGCGGGCGGCGATGGTGGAGCGTTTCACCAGGCACCTGCGCGATGGCATCGTCGCGATGGACGCCGCGGTGTGGATCGTCACCGGCGGGTCCGCTCCGGTGCAGCGGTCCTGAACCATCACGACCAGGAATCGCCGCTTCCCGCTAGAAACCGATCTGCACGATCGCGCCGTTCGAGAACGACAGACCGCCGGGGACCGGTTCGAGCACGACGTGCTGCGCGTAGCAGACGAACAGGTCGACGTTCAGCGGCAGCGGCAATTGGAAGTCGAGCGTCGCCGGCGACGTGGCGCTGGTCAGGGCGACGCAGCCCACTTCCAGGCTGGTGTACAGCGTGCAGCCCTGCGTGCCGAGCAACGGGTCGAGGGCCAGCGGCAGCGGCACACCGTTCCGGAAGCTGTTGCTGAGGCCGACCGAGACCGCGCCCGGCGCCGTGGGAGCATGACCGGTGGACTGCAGGGTCAGCAGGTTCTGGGTCGGCGTGCGCGTCAACGACGCGGTGAGCACTGCTGCACCGTGCACCCCATTGCAGGCCGTTCCGAAGGCGCGAGTGAACGACGGGAAGGGCGCCGCGCCGCGCAGGTCCGCGAAGGCGCCGCCGATCGGCGTCGCGGCGCCGGTGGTGACGTCGATGGCGAAGACACCCTGGTGGCCGCCGACCAGTCGGCCATCGGCGCGTGCCGCCAGCCACTGGATCGCGGTGGTCCCGCCGAGGGTCGGATTGACGTCCGTCGCGGTGCCGGTAAGCGGACTGATGGTCACCAGCCCGGCTTGCACGTCCCAGCCGTAGAGCACGCCGCCGAGCCAGGCGAGTCCCTGGATGGTGTTGAAGATCGTCGGACCGATCGTCGTCACCGCGCCGGAGGCCGTGTCGACCCGCACCAGCGTGTCGCTGAAGTTGTTGGCGATGCCCCACAGGAACTGGCCACCGGCCCCGGTGAGGCCGCGCAGGTCCCAGCCAAAGCCCGGGAACACCGCGGTCGCCGCCGGGACCGCCGGATCGATGCGGACCAACGCGGGGTAGCGGACCGTCCACAGCCGGCCCTGACCATCGCGCGCGAGCCCGATGCACCCCGGCGGCGTGGTGCCGATCAGCGTGCCGCTGCCGGTGAAGGAGTCGATCGCACGAACATCTCCCATCCAGCCGACCGCGACCATGTCCTGCGCCGGAGTGAAGGACGCCAGCAGCGCGCCAAGGAGCAGGTTCCGTCGCATCCATCTACCTTGACCCAGACGTCGCCGGAGCACAATCGGGTCGACGCGAACGCCGGCATCCGGGCGACGCGCCGCGCCCAGTGGCACGAACGGCCGGTTGCCCATACCCTGACCCTGCTCGTCAGCCCGCCGCCGCCCGACCCCACCACGCATGAAGTCCGCCAGCAAGCCCGAGAAGCCCGACTTCCCCCTGCTCGAGCGCATCACGCGCCGCGCCTTCGCCCACATGGTGGCGATGATCCACGTCGCCAACAACCGCGACGACGCCGACAAGACCGACCCCAAGGTCGGCGGCCACCCGGCGGCGTGCGCGTCGAGTCTCGACTTCCTCGCCGCGCTGCACCTGTTCGTGCGCGAGCCCGGCGACTTCGTGTGCTGCAAGCCGCACGCGTCGCCGGTCGACCACGCGCTGCACCATGCGCTCGGCCTGTTCCGCCATCCCGATGGCCGGTGGTTCGACGACGAACAGGCCGAGGCGGTGATGCACCGCCTGCGCAGCTTCCCACACGACGGCAAGCCGGTCTTCCAGAGCTACCACTCCGAGTTCGATCCCGACTGCTGGCGCTTCCTGCCGTCGGGCTCGGTCGGCATCCCGCCGGTCGCCGCCGCCTACCAGTCGCTCGCGTATCGCTACGCCCGCCAGCACGGCTGGGACGTCGACGAGCCGCACTTCTGGTGCATGATGGGCGATTCCGAGTTCCGCGAGGGCTCGCTGCTCGAGGTGCTGCCCGAGGTCGCCGAACGCGAACTCGGCAACGTCACCTGGATCGTCGACTACAACCGGCAGAACCTCGACGGCACGCGCATCCCGAACAACCGCGGCCTGAAGGGCACCGACGCCGACCGCATCGAGGGCACCGCCGTCGCCAACGGCTGGCAGGTGATCCAGCTGCGCCACGGCGGCTTCCGCGACCAGGTGTTCGCGAGAAAGGGCGGCGACGCGCTGCGCGCGGTGTTCGAGCGCGGCTTCACCGACTACCACTACCAGGCGCTGGTGTGGAAGCGCGATGCGAAGCTGATGCGCGCGGCAATCGTCGAGCAGGACAAGTCGTGCAAGGCGTTGGTCGAGTCGTTGGGCGACGCCGAGATGGTGCGCCTGTTCTTCGACACCGGCGGCCACGACCACGCGGCGATCGTGCGCGCGTTCGAACAGTGCAAACGCGACAAGCTGCGGCCGACGTTGGTGATCGCCCACACGATCAAGGGCCGCGGCCTGCAGTGCGTCGCCGCCAACGGCAACCACTCGGCGATGCCCGACGAGCCCGAGGTCGCCGCGATCCTGCAGGAGCACGGCCTGTCGCTGGCGCGACCGTTCGTGCGCTTCGCGGCCGACTCTCCGGAGGGCAAGTACCTGACGCAGCGCGGCCTCGCGATGCGCCTTGGCATCGAGGCGCTCGAGGCCCAACGCGACGCCAACCGCCAGCGCGTCGCCGCCCAGATCGAGCAGCAGGGCGGCATGCCGGAGTCGCTCGACATCAACCTGAAGCTGGCGCCGACGACGCACACGCAATGGATGTGGGGCCAGCTCGCCGCCAAGCTGGTGCGCATCGGCGTCTACGACGAACTGGCGAAGGCCGGCAAGGAGCAGAAGGCCGGCAAGGCGCCCTCCCCGAGCGAAGCGAAGTGGAACCCGCTCGCCGACCTGATGATGACGATGGCGCCCGACGTCGGCACCTCGACCAACATCAACCCGGCAATGGACGAGAAGATCTTCGGCCCCAGGCACGACCAGAACTGGGAGAGCAAGCTCGACCTGCACGAGCGACTGCGCCCCGAGCTGTCGCCGACCGACGAGGCGTGGACGCGCCACATCCGCTTCGAGATCGCCGAGGCCAACTGCATGTCGGCGCTCGGCAGCTTCGGCAAGATGGACCACTTCGCCGGGATCCCGTTCCTGCCGATGATGACGGTCTACGACTTCTTCATCAAACGCGCCCTCGACCAGCTCTACTACAACCTCTACTGGAACAGTTCGTTCGTGCTGGTCGGCACGCCGAGCGGCATCACGCTCGCACCCGAGGGCGCGCAGCACAGCTGGAAGAGCGACATCCAGATCCCGAACCTGATCACCTGGGAGCCGGCGTTCGCGCTCGAGCTCGAGTGGATCCTGTGCGACGCGATCCGCCGCCACTTCGCGCACGACAACAAGGGCCGCTCCGGCGTGCTGATCCGGGCGGTGACCCGCGCCCTGCACCAGAACCAGCTGCTCGAGTGGCTGAAGAAGCAGGCGCGCTGGAAGCGCGAGCTGCCGGCGGGTGCTCAGCTCGGGCTGTCGGCGGAGGACGGCGGCCTGCACGAAGCCGAGGTCCCGCACGCGCCCGACGCCGAGATCCTGCAAGCGCTGCAGCGCGACGTGCTGGCGGGCGGCTACCGGCTGATCGACTGGCGCGGCTACCGCGGCTACCAACCGGGCGAGAACGTCGTCGAGCTGTTCGTGATGGGCGCCCTGGTGCCGGAGGCCATCGGGGCAGCGCGGTTGCTGCTCGACCGCGGTGTCTACGCCAACGTCACCGTGGTCACCTCGCCCGACCTGCTGTGCGGTGAACTCGCGCGCAAGACCGACTACCAGCACCTGATCGGCAAGCTCGGCGTCGACGGACGGCTGCACCTGCGCCCGGCCGGCCGCACCGCGGGGCCGCTCGGCCCGACCGACGTGATCGACCTCGCCGGCCGCCGCGTGCCGATCGTGTCGGTACACGACGGCGAGATCGGCCTGCTCGACAACCTCGGCTCGGTGGTCGGCGCGCCGCAGATCGCCCGGGCGGTGGTCAAGTTCAGCAAGTCGGGCACGCCGGCCCACATCTACGGCTACCACGGCCTCGACGCCGAGGGCATCGCCGGCGCCTGCGGCCAGGCGCTCGCCCAGACCGCACTCGAGCAGGTGCAGTTGCACCCCGAGGCGCTGGCGGCGCTGCAGCAACAGCAGGCGCCCGCGCAGGGCTGGCGCGAACTGTGGCCGAATCCCGTGTAGTCGGCGTCCGGTGTCGTAGAGAGCCGCCACCCGAGGACCTGCGATGACCGGCTATCCCCCATTCCCCGACAAGCGCCCCAGCGCCTTCCCCCTCGTCGTCGCCGGCGCCGCGTTCGTGCTGGCGAGCTTCCTGCTGCTCGACCGCTCCGGCGTGTTCACCGCAGCACCGAGCGGCGATCCGCGCCCGGTCACGCCGCGCGGCGACCTGATGGAACTCGAGAAGACCGCAACGTCGATCTTCGAACGGTACGCGCCGTCGGTCGTGCACATCACCACCGAAGCGCGCGCACGCACCTGGTCCGGCCGCGTGCAGAGCTACGAGGAAGGCACGGGCACCGGCTTCCTGTGGGACGCGACCGGCACCGTGGTCACCAACTACCATGTCGTGCAGCGGGTCGTCGAACGCGGCAGCGCCCTGAAGGTCCGGCTCGGCGAGGATCTCTACGACGGCACGCCCGTCGGCGTCAGCCCGGAACACGACATCGCGGTGATCCGGATCGTGGCGCCGCCGAGCGGCCTGCAGCCGCTCCCGATCGGCAGCTCCGCCGACCTCAAGGTCGGCCAGTTCGTGCTCGCGATCGGCAATCCGTACGGCTTCGACCGCAGCCTCAGCACCGGCATCATCAGCGCGCTGAACCGCAGCATCACCACCGAGAACGCGAAGATGGCGGGGCTGATCCAGACCGACGCCGCGATCAATCCCGGCAACTCGGGCGGGCCGCTGCTGGACTCGGCCGGCCGCCTGATCGGCATGAACACCGCGATCTACAGCCCGAGCGGCACCAACGCCGGGATCGGCTTCGCGGTGCCGGTCGACGTCATCAACGACGTCGTGCCGAGCCTGCTCGACGGCGGCAGTTCGCAGCGCCACCTCGGCATCAAGGACCTGGAGGAAGGGGTGCGGGTACCCCGCCGCAGCGGCTACACCTCCGGCATCGCGGTCAAGGACCTCGAACGGGGTGCCGGCGCCGAGGCGGCCGGCATCCGGCCGTTCCGGTTCGAGGCCGGTGAGGTCGTTGGCTGGGGCGACATCATCGTCGCGATCGATGGCCGGCCGGTGCGCACGCAACCCGAGATCGCGCGTCTCTTGCGCGGCCGCAAGCGCGGCGAGGTCGTCAACGTCAAGGTCGTGCGCGACCGCGACGCGACCGAGGTCGTCGAGCTGCCGGTCGCCCTGAAGTGACCATGGCCGATGGGTCCAGCTCGGTGCCGGTCGTTGCCGGGGACTCCCTCGGACCCTGTCCTCGCGAAGAAGCTGCACGTGCGCTCGGGACCCTCGACGACCGACAAGCGCATCGGGCTCGAGCACGCCGCGGCAGAACTCGGCGTGTCCGTTCGCTCCGAAGAACGCCTCGAGGCCTGGGCGGCGGAAGGAACCGAGGGAGCGGGCTGAAGACGGCGCAGGCGACCCGTGGAGGAGTGAAACTGTGGCGCGCCGCCGAGCCTACTTCACGGATGGCTCGGTAGCCCTTCGCAGTCCGCGCAGTTCATGGCGCGCTGCTTCGACAATCTGCCAGGCCCCCCAAAGGAAGAGAATCGCAATGACGACGGCAGCCACAAGGTCCGGCCACACGCTCCCGGTCCAGTAGACAAGAGTGCCAGCGATGATGACTGCAGCGTTGCCGACGGCGTCGTTGCGGCTGAACAACCACACCGCCATCACGTTCGCGTCACCGCGCCGGTGCTTCGCAAGAATGAACGCCGCCGCGATGTTCGTCGCAAGCGCCAGGAAACCAAGAACACCCATCACGGCGGCCTCAGGTAGCCTGTACTCGAGGGCCCGGTAGACGGCCGCGCCGATGACGCCAATACCCAGGAGCCCGAGGAAAACGCCCTGAAGGAGGGCAGCCCGCGCCCTCCAGCGATGGCTCCTTGAGATGGCAAGGAGGCCCAGGAGCGTGATGAGGCCGTCACCGAGAAAGTCGAGCGCGTCGGCCTTGAGGGCTTGCGACAAGCCGACGAGGCCACCCGCCATCTCGAGAACCCCCATGCCGAGGTTCAGCGCGACGACTATGACGAGCGCGCGGCGGTACGCCGGCGCGGCGTGCGCGAGGTCCTTGGTGTCATGGCAGTCGTCGCAGGCCATCTACAACAACGCTTCCCCGGTCGTGCGCGGCCGGGCCCGCCAGGCATAGAAGCCAAGCGCAAGCGCGAGGACCGCATTCCCGAGCACGCCCATGAGGTGCCAGGTCGCCGTCTGGGTAACGCCAAGGACCGTGAGATCGGTCCCCGAGAACCAAAGGACCGCGTGGTAGAAGGCGTGGAGAGCCTCCGCGCCACAAGCGAACTTGGCAATCTCCCTTAGCCGGCGCGCGGTTTCTGCTCTCACTTGCCGTCCTTCGGGGCCATCGCCTCGAACTTCGCCTTGAGCTCAGGATGGCACTCGAAACACTGCGAGTCCGGGAGGCCATGCTTGGCGCACCAGTCCCCCTTCTGCTTGAAGCCAGGAATCAGGCTCTCATTGCACCGCGTGCAGATGGACTCGGGGACCGTGTGCTCCTTGCACCAGTCGTGAATCACGGCCTTGGGAACCAGCGGCTCGCGCTTCCCCGGCGCCGCGGCCGGGGCGGCGGGCCCGGGAGCGGGCTTGTCACCACCGCATCCGCACGGGGTCAGGGCAATGAGGCATAGGAACGCAACATGTCGCAGTCTCATGGGACCTCCTTTTGGGTAGCCGAAGTGCCCAGCGGCGGCTCAAACCACCGATAGAGCACGGGAAGAACAACGAGCGTCAGGAGGCAGCTACTCACGATGCCGCCTATGACCACGGTGGCGAGTGGCTTCTGGACCTCAGCGCCCATCCCGGTCGCCATCGCCATGGGCACGAAGCCGAGCGCCGCGACGAGCGCTGTCATCAGGACCGGCCGGAGGCGGGTGAGGCTCCCCTCGAGAACCGCGTCATCCAGGGGAAGGCCTTCGACGCGAAGCTGCCGGATGAACGTGACCATGACCAGGCCGTTGAGAACGGCGACGCCCGAGAGGGCAATGAACCCGACGCCAGCCGAGATAGAGAACGGCATGCCCCTGGCCCAAAGCGCCACGACGCCGCCAGTCACCGCGAGCGGGACGCCCGTGAACACAAGGAGCGCTAGCCTCACGGAGCCGAAGGAGACGTAGAGGAGTCCGAGAATGAGGGCGAGCGCCGCGGGAACAACGATGAGAAGCCGCGTCTGGGCGCGCGCGAGGTTCTCGAACTGCCCTCCCCACTCGACCCTGTAGCGTCCGGGAGGCAGCGACACTTCGCGCACCTTCCGCTGCGCCTCGTCGACGAAGCTGCCAACGTCCCTCCCGCGCACGTTGCACTGGACCGTGATGCGCCTCTGGCCCCACTCGCGGGTGATGGTCGCGGGGCCTTCGCCGGTGGTAAGCGAGGCAAGCCGCGAGAGCGGAATCCTCTCGCCCCGCGGCGTCATGAGCTCGATGGCGCCAATCGCCTCGGGGGATGCGGCCACGCGCGCAGGGAGGCTCGCGACCAGGGGGAACCGGAGCTGGCCCTCGAGCACCTCCCCGATGGGTTTCCCGCCAATAGACTCTACGATGTCGAGGACGTCCTTCGCCGGAAGTCCATAGCGGGCGATTTGCTCCTGGTCGACCTTCACCTGGAGCACTGGCTGCCCGGTGATCTGCTCGGTGCTCGGGTCAACACACCCGGTGACGCCCCGGAGGGTTGCCTCGATCTCCCGTGCTTTCGCGACGAGGACGTCGAAGTCATCACCGAAGAGCTTCACCGCGACGTCCGAGCGCACGCCGGAGATCATCTCGTTGAGCCGCATCTCGATCGGCTGCGTGAAGGCTACGTTCTGGCCCGGGAGATCTCGAATCTCCCTCTGCATGAGCTCGACGAGCTCCGCTTGCGAGCTGGCTCTC
The DNA here is from genome assembly GCA_049276695.1 of Planctomycetota bacterium. Classification (GTDB taxonomy): domain Bacteria; phylum Planctomycetota; class UBA1135; order UBA1135; family UBA2386; genus UBA2386. Next base: position 5,733 of record JBASWX010000402.1, on the reverse strand, counting down.
CGCCAATCCTTCCGCCCCGTGAGTGAGACGAAGACGTCGGTGAGCTCGACCCCCATGGGATCGGTCGCGACCTCAGCCGTACCGATGCGGCTCCAGACGTGGCGTATCTCCGTGGGGAATGCCGCGAGGAGCGCCCGCTCCATCTCCGTGTTGTAGCGGATGGACTCGGAGAGGTCGGTCCCCGCGAGGCGCACCACGTTCAGCACGATGGCGCCCTCTGACAGCCTGGGCACGAACTCCGAGCCGAGGCCACGCATCATCATGCCCGTGCCTGCCAGCACCGCGGCGGCGAAGGCCACGACAAACACTCGACTGCCGAGGGCGAGCCGGAGCACTGGCTCGTAGGCGCGCCGCGCGACGCGGACGATCCACGGTTCCCGCTCCTCCATCCTCTTGGGAAGGAAGAGACTCGCCAGAACGGGCATGAGCGTGAGCGAGAGAACGAGCGAGCCGAGGAGCGCGAAGATGACAGTGAGCGCCATCGGCCGGAAGAGCTTTCCCTCCACCCCCTCGAGCGTGAGGATGGGGAGATATACGATCATGATGATCAGCTCGCCGAACATGGTGGGCTTGCGCACCTCGAGGGCGGCGTCCCGGACTAGCTCCGCGTGAGTTCTCCCGTCGCCGGTCTTCCGGTGGGCGATTCGGCGCACGACGTTCTCGACCATGATGACCGAGCTGTCGACCACGAGCCCGAAGTCGAGGGCGCCGAGGCTGAGTAGGCTCCCGGCTATCCCGAACCGCAGCATTCCCGAGAAGGCGAAGAGCATCGAGAGCGGGATTGCGGCCGCCACGATGAGGCCGGCCCGGAGGTTCCCGAGGAAGATGAAGAGCACCGCGATGACGAGGAGCCCGCCCTCGAAGAGGTTCGTCCTGACCGTGCTGATGACATGGTCGACGAGCTCCGTCCGGTCGTAGACCGTTTCGACACCGACGCCCCGGGGGAGCGTGCGCTTTATGTCCTCGAGCTTCTCCTTCAGCGCATGGGTGACGGTGTGGCTGTTCTCACCCATGAGCATGAAGCCGAGGCCCAGGACTGCTTCGCCACGACCCTGCGCGGTTACAGCTCCCCTTCGGACCTCATGCCCGATCGCGACCTCGGCCACATCACCCACCCGGACCGGGACGCCCGCATCGGACGAGAGAACTATGTTGGCAATTTCCTCCGAGCTACGTGTCCGCCCAATTCCATGAACGAGCAGCATCGCGCCGTTCGAGGCGATGCTGCCGCCGCCGACGTTCAGGTTGTTGCTCCCCACGGCCTCGACGACTTCGCTGAACGTCAGGCTGTGCTTCTGGAGGCGCGTGGGGTCGATGCGCACTTCGTAGCGCTTCTCGTAGCCTCCCCAACTGTTCACCTCAGCGGTCCCGGGGACCGTGCGGAGAGCTGGCCGGACGACCCAGTCGTGGAGAGTCCTCAGCCGCGTGAGGTCCTCCTCCTTCCCGGTCATGACGTAGTGGAACACTTCGCCGAGCCCGGTCGAGACGGGGCCCATCTCGGGCCGCGGCAAGGAGTCAGGAAGTTCCACGGTGCTCAGGCGCTCCATCACGAGCTGCCTTGCGAAGTAGATGTTCGTCCCGTCGGCGAAGACGACCACCACTTGGGAGAGGCCGAACTTCGAGATGGAGCGGACCTGCTGGAGGTCAGGAAGCCCGCTGATGGCCTGCTCCACCGGGAAGGTGATTTGTTGTTCCACCTCCTCGGGGGAGAGGGCCGGGGCGACGGTGTTTATCTGGACCTGGACAGGCGTAGTGTCCGGGAACGCGTCGATGTCGAGCCGGGAAAGCGAGAGGAGCCCAATGGCGACAAACGCCAGCGCGCCCGCGATGACGAGGAGCCGGTGGCGGAGCGATGCGTTGATGAGCCAGTTGAGCATGCTTGGGCGCCCCGCTAGTCGTCCACGCAGCCCGCGCCGAGCTGGCTCTTCAAGAGAGCCGACTTGAGCACGTGGCTCCCCGCTGTGGCCACAACCTCGCCTGGCATGACGCCGACCACGACCTCGGTGAACGCGCCGTTTCGCGCGCCGAGCCTCACCTTCCGCGTCTGGAAGATGTCGTCCGTGAGCTGGACGAACACGACGTGGCAACATCCCTCCCAGTGAATCGCGGCGCTCGGGACGGCGATGGCCTTGGGCTCCGACCGGACCGTAACGCGCGCGGTGCCGAACGTGCGTGCGCGGAGGAGTCCCTCGGGGTTCGGGAACTCGGCGCGAACCTTCACGGTGCGCGTCTTGTCGTCGGCTTCCGTGCTGGTCCAGGTGATGGCACCCTCGAGCGCCTCCGCCGTGCTCACGTCCGGGCGGAAGGTCACGGCCTGGCCGACCTTGACGTGCGGCAGGTCCTCGAGCTTCACGTCGAGGAGCGCCCACATGCGGCTCACGTCAGCGATGACGAAGAGAGGCTTGCCATCGCTCGCCATCTCGCCCTGCACCGCGTCGAGGTCCACGATGACGCCATCGATTGGGGCCAGAACCGGGAGGAGGTTCGCGGGGGCCGCTGCGGCTTCGAGGTCCTTCGCCATCTCCGGTGCGATGCCGAGGAAGCGGAGCTGCCGGAGGACATCGTCCTCCTTCGCCTTCCTCAGCGCTTCGCCGTTCACTGCGAGGTCGAGATTCGCTAGGGCTTGCTCGGCCCCGAGGAGCCGGAGCATGGCTTCACGGAGCTCCGCCTCGGCCACGAGTAGCTCGGCGCCCGTGCGGAAGCCCTCAGAGGATGACGCCTTCACGCGCTCGAAGGCGCGGGTGCGCACATCGAGCGAAGCCAGGGCGTTCAGGAACTCAGTCTTCGCTTGCCCAACCGCGGCGGAGTTGATGAGCGCGAGCGGCTGACCCTTCCGAACGCTCTCGCCAAGCTGGGCGGTGACGCGCCAGACTGCGCCTGGGGCGCGTGCGGTGAGGTGCGCAAGGCGTGTCTGGTCGTAGTCGATGGCGGCGTTGGCCCTGACGAAGGCGGCCATCGGCCGCTCACCGACCGCCTCGAGGGCGACGCCAGCCTTCCTCAGCGAGTCCTTCGACGCGAACTGGATGCGGACCGCATGGGTCTGGCACGTAGCCGGGTTCTTCGCTGCTCCTGGAGCCGTGGCCTTGTCCTCAGCTCGGGAGACCGTGATGCCAGATGGGTCTTGGGGCTCTGGCCTCTTCATCGCGATTTCCGGGTGGCAGAGCGTGCACTGGGACTCGGGAACCCCGTGCTCCTTGCACCAATCGGCGGCGATTCCTTTGGTGAGGATCTCAGGGTGGCACACGGTGCACTGGGACTCAGGCACGCCGTGTTCTTTGCACCAGTCGTTTGGGTCAGCGCCGGCGAGCTCAGGGTGGCACGCGATGCACTTCGAGTCAGGGACGTTGTGCGCAGCGCACCAGTCCTCCTTCGATGCCGCAGCGTTGGCCCCGTGGCCGAGGAGCGTCTTGAGGGGCGGGATTGTCCACCCGGTCCTGTGTCCCAGAAACCCGATGGCGAGAAGGGCTCCGAGGACAAGGAGGGTCGGGATGTGCCGGGCGATGCCACTTGGCCGGAAGTTCATGGTGCTGCCTCCTCTGGTTCGTTCATGGTTTGTCTCCCCTGACTCCACCGGCGCCCGGTAGGCCAATCGCGGCCTCGAGCTCGACAGCTGCGCGCCGGTAGCGCACGACGGCCTCGAGGTGGCCCCTCTCGGCGTCGAGGGCCCGCTCGCGAGCGGCCGCCCACTCGAGCACGCTGATGTCTCGCGACTGGAAGGCGCGCTCGTAGAGTCCCCTCGCCCGGTTGAGCAGGGGTAGGAGCACCCGCTCCTGCGCTTCGAGCTCGTCGCGAGCTCTGCGGAGGTCGTAGTTCTTCGCGAAGGCCTGCGACCGGAGCGCGTGGAGGAGCGTCACATACTCAGCCCGCCGCTTGTCGCGGAGCGCGTGCCTCTCAGCTATCTCACCCTGGTTGCGGTCAAACAGGGGAATCGGGAGCGCGAGGCCGATTCCCAGGTAGTTGCCCTCCGGGCGCTCGTGGCTCAACGCCGGACCCAGCTTCAGGCGCGGGTATTGCCTTGCGACCGCTGCCCTGAGGCTGTGATCGGCAGCTAGATAGGAGGCCTCGAGCGCGCGGAGCTCAAAGCGACCTGCGAGGAGGCGCCGGTCGAGTTCATCGTCTGGCACATCCTGCGCGACGGTCGTGGAGAGGGGCGCCGCGCTCCCGGTGAGTTCAAGCCTGTGGGTCGGAGGAAGACCAAGGAGTGCGTTGAGGTCGCGCCTGGCGCTCTCGAGCGACGCCTGCGCAAGCCGCGAATCGCGCTGCAGGCGTCCGAGCTCGAGCTCGGCGGCGGCGATGTCGAGCTCCGTGCCTTCGCCGAGCTCGCGCCGTCTGCGGACGAGCGAGACGGCCTCCTCGCGGAGCGCGAGCTCCCTCGCGATGAGGTGAGAGGAGCTTTCGGCAGCGAGGACGGAAAGCCGCTGCGCGCGGACGCGCGCAACGAGCTGCCACTCTGCCGCCACGACTCCGGCCCTGGCCTCGTCAATGCGAGCGAGCGCGGCGTCCTTCCTGGCCCGGCGCTCCGCCGGGAGCAAGAGCTCGAAGAGAAGGTCTGCGTCAAGCGTGTAGCCGGAGGCGTCGGCGAGCGGCGCGCGCCACGAGAAGCCGACCTCGGGATTCGGCCAGATGCCCGCCGAGACGAGGAACGCCTGAGCTTCCCCCACTTCGAGTCGCTTCGAGCGGAGCTCCTGGTTGAGCCGGAGAGCGATAGCGACAAGCTCCGCGTCACTCGCCCCGTCCGAGAGGTCGAGGGGGGCCTCGCCCGGCCGTGGAGGCGACTCGGCTGTGGTTGTGCTTTCGGGCGTGAGGCGGGAGAGTGTTTCGAGTTCCTTCGCGGGTTCGAGCGGGACCGGCTCGTAGCTCGCGCAGCCAACCAGGAGGAGCGCGAGCAGGGCAAGTAGCAAGCACGTGCTCCCAAGCCGCGAAGCCGGCGGCGGAACTTGCTCGTGCGTTGGTGGAGGTCTCATCATGCCCTCGGCTCGGAAGGCCGGTCCCCCTTGCGGGGAGGCCAGCCTTGGGCCATTGTATGCACAGATGCGCAACCTTGCAAGTTACCACCCAGGAGGCATGATGGCGCAGGCGGCCCAGACGACACACGAGGACCTCACGCAACTCTTCAAGGCCCTTTCCGATCCGACCCGTCTCCGGATGCTCCGCCTCCTTGCGGCGAACGAGGCCGAGATGTGCGTCTGCGAGTTCGTCGACTGCCTCCAGGAGCGGCAGTACAACGTCTCGCGGCAACTCAAGATCCTCGAGGCCTCGGGCCTTTTGGTCGGGGAGAAGGAGGGCCGTTGGGTCTACTACGGCCTCGCCCCCGGGAAGGGCACGATGGAGGGCCAAGTCTACAAGCTCATCTCGAGGCTTCCGCTCGATGACACGCTCGCGGCCGACCAGAAGCGCTTCGAGAAGCGGATGGGGCTGCGCTCAGCCGGCCGGTGCCAGGTTGGCATTCAGACTCCAGGGCTCGACAGCCAAACGTAGCTTTCCCCGACGTTGGCGGTGCCCAATACGACGATGTTCGGCGGCGCGCCGGCCGCGGCCGCAGGGCTGTTTCCTTCAGTAGCTCTTTGGAGCGTCGCCGAAGCGCTTGATCGCTTGATCGGCTCCACGTGTCAAGGGTCGGGCAACCGGGACCACCTCGAGATCGGGCAAGCGGGACCACTTGTTCGACCTGTTGGCTGGCGCGACGGCGTGATCGAAGGCGACTGCGTTGGGTCGGCGGCAGGACGGTGCTCG
>JBASWX010000401.1:0-5808 GCA_049276695.1 Planctomycetota bacterium | reverse complement strand
CCCGACCGGCGCAGGCGGTTTTCCCCAGCTCCGCCAGAAAAAGCGGACACATTTTGGTTCGACCCCTTTCGCGCCGGATCAGCCTGCTTCCTGGGCTGGCGAGGCGTAGGTCAGGAGGTCTGGAGTCTGCGCGATGTCGACGGCGAGCCGCGCGTGGTGACCCTGGACGGCGTGGTCGCCTTCCAGATGGCCGACTTCAGGGAAGGCAACCTGGTCTGTTCCATGATGCTGTTCTCGCCCGAGCGCGCGGCAAGCGACGCCGCAATCTCCGGAATGGTACGCGAGCGCCTCTACCTCGATGCGACCGCACTTCCGGCCGGCACGAAGGTCTTCACCCTCGTTCCGTCGTACGGCGCCGACATCGTTGCCGTCTGCGGGAGCGTTTCCGTCCAGGTAGCGCCCGGCAGCTGATCACCTGGCCAGGTGATCACCGGTGGTGCCGTCAGTCCTGGTCGCACACGATGCGTTCGCACCACGCCGCATCGCGCGCACCAGCGGCCACGACGTAGACGAAATCGAGCTGCACGGCCGTGCCGGCCTTCAGCGTCGCTCTCGACATCGCGCCGAACCTGCCGTACGGCCGCGTCGACCACGTCGCGGGCGGGTTCGAAGCACCCTCGATGCGCAGCACGGTCACCGGACCGTCCGCGAACGGCAGCACCGCGGCGATCCAGCGGCAGCCGGTCCACAGGTCGTCGTTGCCGCCCTGCGCCGAGTCTGGCCGCACATAGGTGACCTTCGGTCCGGCAGCGTCGCCGAACTCCTTCACCGCCCGGAACTGGCAACCCGCATGGTGCGCGTCGCCGTCGAGTTGCACCTCGCCCGCGGCGGCGCGTACTTCGGTGACCAGCCGCAGGCACTGCACGCCATCGCCGAGCGACTGGACCGTCAGGGTCCGCCGCTCGTGCAACACGACCGCGCCGTCGGGCGCGCACCAATCGACGGCGACGACCTGCGCGGCTCCGGGGCCCGGCTGGCCGGCAACTTGTACGACCCGCTGCGTCTCACCCTTGCCGCAGTGCCAGAAGTCGAACGTGCGCCCGTCGCAGCGCACGCGGTTCCAGCCGAGGAACAGGCCACGGTGGTGTTCGTACTGCCCGCCGAGGTCCTTGGTGATCTGCCGCCCGTCCGGCGCAAACACCTGGTGCCATGGCTTGCAGGTGTCGCCGTGGCGGGCGAGGTCGTGGGTCGGGTTCACCAGGCGCGCGACCAGCGCGCCCGACGAAGTGACGAGGTCGCCGGCCGGTCGTCCCGGCGCAGCACAGCTGGCGAGCGCGATCAGCACGAGCCAGCGCGGGTCGAGCAGGGTGGATGCCACGTCGCGAAGCTACCGCGCCAGCCACGGATCGCCATGCAGCATGCTCGGCTCGGTCGGCCTGCTTCGCTGACCGTCAGCATGCTCGCACTGGTTCGCTCGCAAGCACTATCCTGATGCGGGACCCGTACCCCGAACCAGGAATGGACATCAGCAGCTTTTGGCGGGATCGCCTCTCGAGTTCACCCAACGTCTGCCATGGCCGGGTGTGCATTCGTGGAACGAGGGTGATGGTGTCGGTCGTGCTCGACAACCTCGCAGCGGGTCGGTCGGTCGACGACATCCTGCTCAGCTACCCATCGCTTGCACGCGACGACGTGGCTGCGGCCATGCACTACGCGGCTGAGCTGGCGCGCAAGGGCGCCGTTCCGTTCCTGCCGGGCAGCCCCTGACTCCGGCTTCGGCGGCGTGACGGCTGCGCTTCAAGAGTGGCTCGAACGGAACAGCGACAACCCGATCGCGGTGCCGAGCACGCCGACCACGACGCCGAGCGACCACAGCGGCGGCACGTGCACGACGTCGAGCAGCAGCAGCTTGCAGCCGACGAAGGCCAGCACGATCGCCAGCCCGTACTCGAGGTAGTGGAAGCGGTCCAGCATGCCGGCGAGCACGAAGAACAGCGAGCGCAGGCCGAGGATCGCGAACACGTTGGCGGTGAACACCAGGAACGGGTCGCGCGTCACCGCGAAGATCGCCGGGATCGAGTCGATCGCGAACACCACGTCCGAGATCTCGACCATGATCAGCGCCAGCAGCAGCGGCGTGCCGACCCGGCGGCCGTCGAGGCGCACCCAGAAACGGTTGCCGTGCAGCTGGTCGGTGATGCGCAGCCGTGCCCGCAGGAACGCCAGCAGCCGGCTCTTCCTGGCCGTCGCGATATCGTCGTGGCCGGGGGAGCGCAGCAGCTTCACCGCGAGCAGGACCAGGAACGCCCCGAACACGTAGAGCACCCACTCCCACTGCGCCACCAGGGCCGCGCCGCCGAGGATCATCGCGCCGCGCAACACCAGCGCCGTCAACACCCCCCAGAACAGCACCCGGTGCTGCAGGTCGCGTGGGATGTCCAGCGCGGACAGGATCACCACGAACACGAACACGTTGTCCATCGACAACGACAGTTCGATCACGTAGCCGGTGAAGAACTCGATGGCCGGCGTGCTGCCGTGGGCCAGCGCCAGCCAGCCGCCGAACGCCGCAGCGAGCGTCGCCCAGACGGTGGTCCAACCGAGCGCCTCGCGGAACGTCGGCACGTGCGCCTTGCGATGGAAGACGCCGAGGTCCAGCGCGAGCATGCCGCCGATGAAGACCAGGAACAGGACCCAGAGCAGCGGGGAATCGGGCATCGGCGGCGCACACCCTAGCGACGTGCGGCGAACGCGGCGAGCGGAACCGGATGAACCGGAGCGGGGCTTTGCCTAGGCTGTGGCCGTGGCCCTCGCGCTCTACCTGCACCCGTTCGACCTCGAGGCGCTGGCCGGCGTGGGCGGGCTGCGTCGGCTCGCCGATCTCGGCTGCACCGAGGTCGCGCTGGCGACCAGCTACCACGACGGCCGGTGGCTGATGCCGTGGAACCCCGGCGGCCCGGTGCGATTCCTCGAAGACGGCACCGTGCACTTCCGGCCGCGTGGCGACTACGGCCTGCTGGCGCCGAAGCTGTCGTCCAGCGTGCCGGCGCACGGACCGTCGCCGCTGGAAGTGCTGTGCGGCGACGCGGCGAAGGTCGGCATCCGAACCCGCGCCTGGACCGTGTTCACCCACAACTCGCGGCTGGGCGAACGTCACCCCGGGCAGTGCGTGCAGAACGCGTTCGGCGACCACTACCGCTACGCGCTGTGCCCGGCACAGCCGGCGGTACAGCAGTTCCTCGTCGCGATGGTGCGGGACCTCGCCGCGCACGCCGGCCTGCACACGATCGAACTCGAAGCGCTCGGCCAGATGGGCTGGAAGCACTCGAGCCACCACGACAAGGCGAGCTTCGCGCCGGCGGGACTGCTCGACGCGGCGTTGTCGGCGTGCTTCTGCAGCGCGTGCAGCGTGGCGATGGCCGCGGCCGGGCACGACGTCGCGCGCGTTCGCGGGGCGGTTGCCGCGTTCGTGCAGGCCCAGGTCCGGGATGGCGACGCGATGGCCAGCCCGAAGCTGCCGTCCGGTCCGGCCGAGCTGGCGACGGCGGGCGTCGATGCGTCGTGGCTCGCACCGGTGCTGGCGGTGCGGTCGGCGACGGTCATGGCACTCGCCGCGCAGGTGGTCGCCGCCGGCGGTGCACTGGCGCGCGGCGTGCAGGTGCACCCGCACCCGTGGTTCACCGGCAGCCAGCTGGCGCTGCCGGCGGCGAGTGCGTTCCCGGCGGCCGACGAGCGCGTGCTGACCTGCTACGGCGACGGGCCGGCTGCGATTGCCAAGACGCTCGCCAGCGACGGCCTCGCCGCCGTTCCGAACAAGCGGCTGTGCCTGTGGCCGAAGGCGCCGCAGTTCACCAGCGACGACGACCTGCGGGCGGTGCGCGCGGCGTGCGCGCAGCACGGCGTGCAGTCGATCGCGATCTACCATCTCGGGCTTCTGCCCTGGCGCACGATCGAACGCGCCGCCAGGATGCTGCGCGCATGAGGTCTGCATTCGTCGCCGCGCTGGTCGCGTGCCTTTGCGCCAGTTCGTGTGCGCAGAAGCCGGCGGCGAAGGCGCCGCGCCTGGTGGTGCTGTGCGTCGTCGACCAGCTGGCGGCGTGGGTGTTCGCCGAAGGCAAGCCGTTCCTGGCGGCCGACGGCGGGTTCGCGCGGCTCGCCCGGGACGGCACCACGTTCGCGAACTGCGCCTACGAGCACGCCTGCAGCGAGACCGGGCCGGGCCACGCGACGATCGGCACCGGCGTCGCCGCCAACGTGCACGGCATCGTGCGCAACAAGTGGTGGGTGCCCGAGCTCGGCAAGGCGATCTACTGCGTCGACCAGCCGATGCCGGCGCTGCCCGACCTGCCCGAGGGCAAGGACCGGGGCCCCGGCCTGCTGCTGGCGCCGACGCTGGCGGCCGGCATGGAGCAACGGGACCCGGCGACCCGCAGCGCCAGCGTGTCGTGGAAGGATCGCTCGGCGATCGCGATGGCAGGGCCGCAGGTGGACATCGCGGTGTGGTGCGAACTGCTGACCGGCCGCTTCGTGACCAACACCGCGTGGGTGAAGGCGACGCCGAAGTGGCTCGCTGCGTTCAACGAGCAGCGGGTGCTCGACCGCTGGTTCGGTACGATGTGGAAGCGCAGCGGGCCGGACGCGGCCTACGCCGGCCTCGTCGACGACCGCCCGTACGAGCTGCCGCACGGCAATGGCAAGGCGCAGCGCACGCTGCCGCAGGAGCTGAACGGCGCGACCAGCAGGCCCGGCGCCGAGTTCTACAACCAGATCTACGCGTCGCCCTTCGGCAACACCGCGGTGCGGCTGCTCGCCGAGGCGACCGTGCGCGGCATGGACCTCGGCGCAGACGCGGTGAGCGATCTGCTGTGCGTCAGCTTCTCGTCGACCGACGTCGTCGGCCACTGCTTCGGGCCCGAGTCGGTCGAGGCGCGCGACGCGCTGCTGCGGCTCGACCGCGAGCTGGCGACGTTCCTGGCGTTCCTCGATCGCGAGGTCGGCAAGGGTGAGTGGGCGATGTTCGTGACCGCCGACCACGGCGTCGGGCCGACGCCCGAGTGGGCCGCGGCGCAGGGCCGCGACGCCGGCCGCGGCGCGATCCAGACGTTCGTCGGCGCCATGGCGGAGAAGGTGCTCGCGGAGCGTTACGGGGCGCCACCGACCGGCCAGCGTTACCTGACGCACGTCGGCGAGTTCTCGCTGTTCTTCGACGACGCGCGGCTCGAAGCGGTGCGCGGTACGCGGCCGCTCGCCGAAGTGCGCGCGGAGGCGGCGCGGCTGGTGGCGGCGGAAGCGCCGAAGGTGCGCGGCATCGCCGCCGCGTTCGCGACCGCGGATCTGCTCGCGGCGGGCGGCGCGCCGGACGCGCTCCGGCAATCGCTGGTCAAGGCACTCGCACCCGGGCGCGGCGGTGAGGTGCAGCTGGTGATCAAGCCGTACTGGCTGGATGGCACGACACCCGCGTCGCACGGCACGCCGCACGGCTACGACCGCGAGGTCGTGGCGTGGGCGCTGGGTGGCGGGGCCCCGGCGGGGGTGACCGAGTCGGCCGCGATCACGCCGGGCTTCGGGGCGGTGTGGCTCCGGGCGCTGCTCGGGTTGGAACGGCCGGCCGCCGCGGTCGACCAGGTGCCGGCGTCGTTCGGGCCGCGGTAGCGACCCCGCACCGGGCGACATTCAGGCGCCGCCCTGCCGATGCCGAAAGCGATGGCATGGCGGATCGACTGTCCTGGTGGGTCATTCCTGGTGGGCTCGTCGTGCTGTGCGGTGTCGTCGCGATGACCGGCGGCGAGGCGGCGAAACCGGCCACGACGGTGACCGCACCGCCCGCTGCGGCGGCTGCAGCAGTGACGGCGGGGCCGGTCGTGGTGC
>JBASWX010000400.1:0-3585 GCA_049276695.1 Planctomycetota bacterium | reverse complement strand
CCGCTGGCCGAGGACCCGCTGCCGCTGCCGTGCGGGCGCTACCGGCTGCCGCCGTTCGCCGACACCGCGCTCGCGGGCTTCTACACCTTCGAACTGGTGCTCGACCGCGAGAGCGGCAAGGAAGCGGTGACGCTGCCGTTCGCGGTCAACGTGCTGCCCGACGAGGGCGAGCTGCGCTTCGCCGCGCACGAACAGGTCAAGCAGGCGCTCGCCATCCCGCGCGTGCTCGACGGCCTGCCGGACGTCGCCGGCCCCACCGAGGATCCCGACCGCAGCGAACTCGGGCCGACGTTCCTGCTGCTGCTGCTGGCCTTCGTGCTGGCCGAGACCGCGCTCGCGCGCCAGGTCTCGGTGCGGCGGAACTGAGACGCCGATGACCCTCCGCATGCTTCCCTTGGCGCAGGCACCGCAGGGCCCCGAGACCGGCACCTACGTCGAGGAGACGTTCCGCTTCCTGTGGACGCCGCCGCTGTGGGTGATCGCGCTGGTGATCCTGCCGGCGACCGTGCTGGTCGCGTACTGGTCGTACAGCGGCCTTTCCCGGCTCGAACGGCGCACCCGCGTCGTGCTGTCGGCGCTGCGCTGGCTGACGATCGTGGTGTGCTGCCTGCTGCTGGCGCAGCCGGCGTTCGAGACCACCACCTACCGGCGCACCCAGAACCAGGTCCACGTGCTGGTCGACGACAGCGCCAGCATGGGGCGCAAGGACCGCTACCCGTCGGCCGAACAGGGCCCGGCGCTGGCCGAAGCGCTGCCCGGCGTCGACATCCCGAGCCAGACGCGCGCGCAACTGGTCGCCGCTGTGCTCGGCAAGCCCGACGGCCTGTTGGCGAAGCTGGCGGCGACGCACGACGTGCGGCTGTTCCGGGTGCAGCGCAAGCCCGCCGCGATCCGCAGCCTCGACGAGTTGACGGCGCGCGGCAACCGCACCACGCTCGGCGACGCGCTCGACCTGCACCTCGCCGCCGCCGCCGGCAGCAACCTCGACGCGGTGATCCTGGTCAGCGACGGCCGCAACAACGCCGGCCTCGACCCGGTCGAAGTCGCGAAGAGCTGGGCGCTGCGCGGCATCCCGATCCACACGGTCGGCGTCGGCGACCCCGAACCGCCGGCCAACGCGTGGCTGGTCGGACCGCCGGGCCCGAAGGAGGCGCTGTGCCTCGAACAGGTCGGCTTCGACGTCACGGTGCGCGCGCAGGGCCTGCGCGGCCAGCAGGCGCGCATCGAGCTGCAGGGTTCGCGCGACGGTGCACCGTTCCGGCCGCTGACCACCGCGACCGGCGAACTGCCGGCCGACGGCGAAGCGAACCGGATCCGCGTGTTCCACTCGTTCACCGAGGCCGGCGACTGGACCCTGCGTTTCGCGCTCGCCGGCGCGCCCGAGGAGAGCCAGCTCGACGACAACACCGACGTGCGCTTCCTGCGCGTCAACGACGAGAAGATCCGGGTCCTGTATCTCGACGACCGGCCGCGCTGGGAGTACCGCTACGTCAAGAACGGCCTGAAGCGCGTCGACCCGAGCATCGTCATGCAGGCGGTGATGTTCGACGCCAGCCCGCGTTTCGAACAGGAACACAGCGCCGACCTGCCGCCGCTGCGCGACCTGCCGCGCACCGAGAAGGAGCTGTTCGCCTACCACGTCGTGCTGTTCGGCGACGTGCCGCCCGAACGCATCGCGCCGACCGAGGACAAGCGCCGGCAGTGGTTCGAGATGCTGGTCAAGTTCGTCGAGTTCGGCGGCGGCGTCGCGTTCCTGTTCGCCGACCAGGCGATGCCGGAGCGCTACCGCGGCACGCCGGTGCAGGACCTGCTGCCGGTGGTGCTCGAGGACCGCACCTGGCTGCAGCACAACCGCCCGCGCCGCGACGTCGAGTTCCACCCGCTGCTCGACAATCCACTGCAGCCGCACGACATCCTGCTGCTGCAGCGCGACCCGGCGTTCAACCGCCGGCTGTGGGAAGAGGGCCTGCCCGGCTTCTACGTCTACCACCCGGTGCAGCGCGCCAAGCCGGGAGCCTCGGTGCTGCTGCGCCACCCGACCGACGCCAACAGCTACGGCAAGCGGCCGATCCTGGTCGTCGGCCCCCACCCCCGCGGCACCACGCTGTTCCTCGCCACCGACGAGACCTGGCGCTGGCGCGACCCGTACGCGGAGACCTACATGGACGCGTTCTGGCGCAACGTCGTGCGCTCGCTGGCAGCCGGCCGGCTGCAGCGCCGCAACGACCTGCTCGAGCTGACGGTCGACAAGTCGCAGCTGGAGACCGGGGACAAGGTGCGCGTGCTGCTGCGCGTGCACGACACCGAGCTGCAGCCGGCCGTCGCCGCCGAACAACCGGTGTTCCTGCGCGACCAGACCGACAAGCCCGAGAAGCGCATCCTGCGCGCGGTGCCCGGCGAGCCGGGCGTGTACCAGGCGACCTTCACGATGGCCGAGCCGGGTGCCTTCAGCTTCCTGGTGTTCGCCAACCAGAACCCGGCCGACGCGGTGCTGGCGCGCGAAGACGTGCTGGTCCGGGTGCCCGACCGCGAGATGTCGGACTCGAGCCAGGACGCCGACCTGCTGCGCCGGATCGCCGAAGCGAGCCGGACCGGCGACGCCACCGGCCACTACGTGTTCCTGGCCGCCGCCGGCGAACTGCAGGCGCAATTCCAGAACCGCAAGGCCTGGGAGAGCCGCGAAGACACCCGCACCCGCCCGGCCTGGGACAGCCTGGGTGCGCTGCTGCTGGTGCTCGCGCTGCTGGCGACCGAGTGGCTTCTCCGCAAGCGTGCCCGGCTCGTATAGCAACCACGCGGCGTGCCGGGCCGCCGGCGGCCGCATCGCGGGCGGTCGGCCCGACGAGAACGGGACTTGCCCGCCAGTCGCGTCGCCGGCGATTCCGATGCACAATCCGGTCATGGGCCACGTCCACGACACCCGCGCCACGCGCCGCCGGAGCCTCGCGCCCGGGCTGACCGCACTGGCGGCGCTGGCCGCCGCCACCGGCGGCACCGCTCCGGCCCAGCGCCCGCCGGTGCGTGCGGTCGAAGCGCCGATCGAGTTCGTGACCGGGCAGAGTGACAACCTGTTCTCGGTGCTGCGCTCGCAGGACCACATCCACGAGTTCGAGGAAGGGCGGCGCGAGATCGACGCCGGCGAGCACAAGGCCGGCGTGACCCGCCTCGTCAACCTGCTGCGGGTCGAGAACGGCGGCGTGGTGCCGGTCGCGCCCGGCCGCTTCCTCGGCCTGCGCTTCGCGGTGGTCACCACGCTCGCCAACCTGCCGCCCGCGGCAACGGCCGCCTACGCCGAACTCGCGGTCGCCGAGAGCGGCGGCCAGACCGAGGTGATGGCACTGGCGACCGACCAGCTGCTGCGGCTCGCCGAACGTTTCCCCGGCAGCCCGCTCGGCCAGGCGGCGCGCGTGCGGCTCGGCGACCTGCTGTTGGTCGCCGGCGACGGTCTCGGCGCCGCCGGTCACTTCCGCACAGCACTCGACGGCACCGCGATCGGCAGCGGCGAGGAACGGCGCATCGCGGCCCGGTTGCGGGCCGCCGGCGTGCTGACGGCACCGGCCATCGCCCGCGCCGACGCCGCGGCGG
>JBASWX010000399.1:0-4839 GCA_049276695.1 Planctomycetota bacterium | reverse complement strand
CGCCCGACCGGCGCAGGCGGTTTTCCCCAGCTCCGCCAGAAAAAGCGGACACATTTTGGTTCGACCCCTTTCGCGCCGGATCAGCCTGCTTCCTGGGCTGGCGAGGCGTAGGTCAGGAGGTCTGGATTCCGGCGGGCGGCGCTACGCTGCGCCCGCAGACTTCCCCATGCGCACCCTCGTCCCCCCGGTCCTCCTGCTGCTGGCGGCGATGCCTCCGGCGCAAGAACCCTCGCCGCCGCCTTTGCCTTCGGCCGAGACCCTGCAGCAGGAGTTCGACCTGGCCCTGCGGGCGTGGGCCGACGCCAACAACAAGGCCCGCGCCGACAACGACACGAAGGAACAGGAACGGCTGCGCGGTCAGCGGCCCGAGGCCGCGTTCGCCGAACGCTTCGCCAACGCCGCGGCGACGTTGGCTGGCCGCGAGCAGGCCGTGCCGTACCTGGTGTGGGTGGTGCAGCGCGGTCCCGACGCGATGGCCAAGGCGGCGATGACGACCCTGATGGACGTGCACACGGCGAGTCCCGGCGTGCGGCTCGCGGTGGCGCGCATCGGCGGCCTGAAGCAGTCGTTCGGCGCCGAGCAGTGCCTGACCTGGCTCGATCGCGTGCTGGCGAAGAACTCCGACCCGCACGTGCTGGCGCAGGCCCACTACACGCGCGCCGCGATGCACGTCGGCACGCGCGCAGTGACGACCAGCGACGAACTCCGGCGCACGGCGCTCGACCACCTGACGAAGTCGCGGGCGCTCCTCGACACCCTGCCGGCGGCGACGGCGCGTTCGCTGCTCGGGCTCGTCGAGTCGCTGCGCGACGAAGCAGAACGGTTCGAGCCCGGGCTGCCCGCCCCCGAGATCGAGGGCAAGGACCTCGACGGCGTGCCGTTCAAGCTGTCCGACTACCGCGGCAAGGTGGTGCTGCTCGACTTCTGGGGCGACTGGTGACCGCCCTGCCGGGCGATGTACCCGCACGAGCGGTCGCTCGTGGCCGAGTGGAAGGACAAGCCGTTCGCGATCGTCGGCGTCAACAGCGACAAGGACCTCGCCAAGCTGAAGCCGCGCCTGCTCGAGGAGCAGATCACCTGGCGCAGCTTCTGGAACGGTGAGCAAGGCACCGACGGGCCGATCGCCAAGGCCTGGCACGTCGGTGGCTGGCCGACCACGTACGTGATCGACCACCAGGGCGTGATCCGGCACAAGAGCCACAATGGCCCCGGGCTCGACGCGGCACTCAAGGAGTGCTTGGCGCGTGCCGAGGCGGCGCTGCGCGCGAAGTGACCGCGGCCAACGCGGACAACTTGAGGTCACAATCTGTGACTTCAAGTCTGCAAAGATCAGGGCCACAGCGGGTTGACCGAGCTACGCACCACCCTCGTACTCCGCCGAGAACGGCAACGCAGCCAGGAAACGCCGCCCGTACGCCTTCGTGCGCACCCGCGGATCGAGCACGACGACCTTGCCGCGGTCCTGGCTGCTGCGGATCAGCCGACCGAAGCCCTGGCGGAACTTCAGGATCGCCTCGGGCAGCGAGTGGTCGGCGAACGGGTCGCGTCCCTGCGCCCGCAGCATCGCCATGCGCGCCTGCGTCAGCGGATGGCCCGGACTCTGGAACGGCAGCCGCGTGATCACCACGAGCGTCAGCGCGTCGCCACGCACGTCGATGCCTTCCCACAGGCTGTCGGTGCCGAGCAGCACCGAGGTCGGCTCGGCGCGCTTCTTTTCGAGCAGCCGCGCCAGCGGCGCTTCGCCCTGCACCAGCAGTTCGATGCCCGCTGCGGCGAGCGGTGCGCGCAGCGCCGCACCGAGTGCCTTCACCAGTTCCCACGACGTGCACAGCACCAGCGCCCGGCCGTTGTTGGCGAGCACGTGCGCCAGCGTCTGCTGCGCGACCTCCTGCCGGAACGAGGCGCCGTCGCTGGCCGGATCGGGGATCGCCTCGGGCAGCACCATCTCGACCGCACGGTCGTAGTCGAACGGCGAACCGACGCGCAGCGTCGCCGCGTCATCGATGCCGAGCTGCCGCCGCAGCCACGAGAACCCGGCATCGTCGGGCGTGCCGAGCGTCGCCGAGGTCAGGATCGCGGTCGGCCCATTGGTGAACAGGTGCTGGCGCAGCGCCTGGCTGACGTCGAGCGGGGCGCCGCAGAGCAGCGGTCCGTGCCGCGACGGTTCGAGCCAACGCACCAGCGCGGTCGGTGCCTCCGGATTCGGCACGCACAAGGCGCGCAGCATCGCGCACAGGGAATCGAGCCCGCTGGCCCGCGCCGTCAGTTCCATCTGCGCGTCGACCTCGGGGGCGTGGATCGCCGCGGCGCCGAGTTCCTGGCTCAGCGCGCGCAGCACCGGCGACAGCCCTTCGGCGAGCGTCTGGTCGTGCAGTGCGAGCCCTTCGCCCTGGCCGGAAGCACGCAGCCGATCCTCGAGTTCGGCGAAGAACGCTTCGCCGAGCTGGTGCGCCTCCTCCCACAGCAGGAGCGCCGGCGGCGTGCCGTGCCGGGCGAGCAGGCTGCGCGGAGAACGGCGACCGTGGATGCGCTTCAGGTGCCAGGCGACCGTGCCGCGACCGACGCGCAGCCCGAGGCTCTCGGTGGCGACGCGTTCGAGGTGGTGCGCTTCGTCGAAGATCACCACGCGGTGTGCGGGCAGGAACGACGCACCGGCCATGCGCAGCGCGACGTCGGACAGGTACAGCGCGTGGTTGACGACCAGCACCTGCGCCGTCTGCATGCGCCGCCGCGCCCGCTGCCAGTGGCAGTGGTTGTAGTGCGGACAGGCGCGCTGCAGGCAGTTGCCGTGTTCGGCCTGCACCTCCTCCCACACTTCCGGCAACGGCGGGAACGGCAGGTCCTGGCGCGTACCTTCGCGGGTCGACAGCGACCACGCGGCGATGCGCGCGAGCTGGTCGCGGCGTTCGGGATCCTCGAACAGGTGCTGCTCGCGCTCGGCGAGGTGCATGCGCCGCAGGCAGAGGTAGTTGTTGCGGCCCAGCGCCGTCACCGACGACCACTCGAACGGCAGCACCGCGTGCAGGAACGGCAGGTCCTTGTGCTCGAGCTGTTCCTGCAGCGCGATCGTGCGCGTCGACACGATCACCGGGCCTTCGCCCTGGTGTGCCTCGGCGTGTACCGCGGCCGGCAGCAGGTACGCAAACGACTTGCCGGTGCCCGTGCCAGCTTCGGCGATCAGGTGCTTGCGGTCGGCCAGCGCCTGTTCGACCGCGCGCGCGAACTGCACCTGCTGCGGCCGCGCCTCCCAACCCTCGAGCCGGCGCGCGACCGGGCCATCGGGCCCGAGCAGGCTCTGCACGTCGAGGCCGTCGGTCACGACAGATCGCTCTCCGCCAGTTCGATCGGCTGCGGCGAGGCGAGGAAGTCGTCGGGCAGCACCATGCGGTTCCACTGCGGCAGCGCGCGGTCGTGCAGCACCGGCATGTCCTCGTAGTGCCCCTTGGTCATCTGGCGCAGCAGGCGCGCACCGAGCGCGCCGTGCACCCGCACCTGGTGCCGGTTGTGCCGCGTCGTCGCATGGTGGTCGCGGAAGGTGTAGTCGACCGCCAGCATCTGCGGCAGCAGCAGCGGCACCAGCTGCACGCGGTGGATCGTGCCGACCGCGACGTCGCCGTGCACCAGCACGCGGCGCAGCTGGAACGCGCCGGCGAGCCAGCTGAGCAGCAACAGGCCGCCAGGGACGGCGAACGCGACCAACCAGAAGCGCGCGCGCAGCCAGGCGCGGTCGATGTGCAGGATGCCACCCACGATGCGATTGGTGTTCGGGTCGGCGACGAGCACCTCGATCGGCACCTCATCGCCAACCCGGCAGCGGCCTGCCGGCACGAACGAACCACCGGGGCAGGTCATCGACTGCCAGGTCACGTCGTAGCGCACGTCCTCGAGTTCGCGGCCGTCGATGGTGACCGGCGGCAACACCCGAGTGACCTTGCCGACGGCGCGCGCGGTCGGCCCACGGTCGAGGCTGGGGCCGAGCGAGAACTTGCCGCCCGACTGCAGGAACATGCCCCACGCGACGAGGCCGCCGACGAGGCCGAGCAGCACGCCGAGTGCCAACAGCGGCCAGCGGTGCGCGAACAGCGGCCGCAGGCGGATGCGCCGCGGCGCCGACGGGATGACGCGCACCTCGTGTTTCATGACCGGACCGTCATCAGAGCGGTCGTGGCGCGGCGGGTCGAGCCGGTGCACAGGGGAACGGCGGCGTCCTTGAATCCGCGGGGCCGGTCGCGGGGTGTACCCTGCGTGCCCCCGATGTCTGGAACACCCAGTGTCGCCACCGAACTCGCAGCGCACAGCCGCGCCTTGCGCGCGCTGGCGGCCGACCTGGTCGGTCGCAGCGACGCCGACGACCTGGTGCAGGACACCGCGGTGCGCGCGCTGCGTTCGCCGCCGCCGGTGCAGCGTGGTCTGTTCGCGTGGCTGGCGACCGTGATGCGCCACCTGGCGGCCAACCGGGTCCGCGGCGAACGCCGTCGGGCCGTTCGCGAGGCGGCGCGCGGCACCGACGGTGAAGGGCCGCCGGCGGATGCCGACGCCACGCACCGCGACGACGTGCGCGCCGTGGTCGACGCCCTGTGGAACCTGCCGGAGCCGTACCAGGGCACGCTGGTGCAGCGCTACTTCCGCGACCGATCGCCAGCGCAGATCGCGCGCGCGACGGCGACGCCGCTGGCGACGGTGAAGAGCCGGCTGCAGCGCGGTCTCGACCTGCTGCGGGCGGCACTGGCGCGTAGCTCCGGCCGTGATTGGCGGCTCGCGCTGGTGCCGGCGTTCGCCCTGCCGGCGGTTCCGACCTGGCTCGTTCCCCTGCTCTCGGTGACCTCGATGTCGACCCTC
>JBASWX010000398.1:0-47739 GCA_049276695.1 Planctomycetota bacterium | reverse complement strand
GGCGCGCGAGGTGCTGGCAGAGCTGGCGCCGGCGGTCGCCGTGCGCCGCGACGGCGATGACCTCTGGGTCGGGGCACGCAAGCTGTCGATCTCGATCGCGACCGTGACCCCGGTCAGCACGCTGATCCACTTCGCGGTCAACGCGACCGCGGGCGGCGCGCCGGTGCCGGCGGTGTCGCTGCACGAACTCGGCATCGCCCCCGCGGCGTTCGGGCCAGCGTTGCTGGCGCGTCTCGCGGCAGAACAGGCCTCGATCGCGGACGCCCGCGCCAAGGTGCGGCCGAAGGGGGAGTGGCGGTGAACAGGCACCTGATCACGCTGCTCAAGCTGGTGCTGGTCGGCGGCCTGATGTGGTTCGTGTTCCACCAGATCCCGTTCGCCGATCGCCTGGTGCTGCGCACCGGCGAGACCGCCGAGGAACAGGCGATCACGATCGTCGGCGACTGGCAGGCGAGTCCGGTGCGGTTCACGCCGCAGGGCGCGCCGGGCGAACGCAGCATCGTGCCCGGTGCACAGCCGGACGGACGCACGGCCGAAGTGGTGCCCGGCTTCCTGACCTACTGGCGCAACCTCGACGTCCCGCTGTTCCTGCTCGGCGCCTTCTGCTACTTCCTGACCGCGCTGATCGCCGGCACGCGGTGGTGGTGGCTGTTGCGGGTGAACGGCACCGACGTGTCGCTGCTGGAGACGCTGCGCTTCACCTGGATCGGCATCTTCTTCAACACCGTGGTGCCGGGCGCCACCGGCGGCGACCTGATCAAGGCGCTGTACATCATGAAGCGCTGCCCGGGCCATCGGGTCCCGGTGCTGGTGTCGGTGATCGTCGACCGCGTGCTGGGGCTCGGCTCGCTGGCGCTGCTCGGTGCGTTCGTGGTGCTGTTCGCGCTCGACCGCTTCGCCGACCTGGCGCTCGCGATCTGGGGCGTGATCGCGGGCGTCGGGCTGTTGTTCCTGATCGCGTTCAGCAAGCGCCTGCGCAGCCTGGTGCGGCTGAAGTGGCTGCTCGAGCGGCTGCCGCACCGCATCGGCCATCTGCTGCGCCTCGTCGATCGCGCGGTGTTCTTCTACCGCGACCACAAGTGGGTGATCATGGCGAGCCTGCTCGCCGGCGTCGGCAACCACGTGGTCTCGGTCGCCAGCGTGGTGTTCATCGGCGCATCGCTCGGCGTCGGACTGCCGACGTTCGAGTACTTCGTGCTGATCCCGATCATCAACATCGTCACCGCGTTGCCGGTCGGCCCGAACGGCTGGGGCGTCGGTGAGGCGCTGTACAAGCTGCTGTTCGGCAAGTACGGAGCCGCCGCGCTGCCCGGAGTCGCCAATGCCGCCGCGGTCATGGGCACGCGCGGCGTCGCGCTGTCGGTGCTGTACCGGCTGCACCTGACCTTCTGGTCGCTGCTCGGCGGCCTGTTCGTGCTGTTCGAGAAGGACCGGGTCACGCGCGCCGACATCGAGCGCGAAGAAGCGCTCGAGGACCAGGAAGACCCGTAGGCGGGCGTGGCACGCCCCGGGGCCGGCGGCTAACGTCCGGGCCCCCATG
This sequence comes from Planctomycetota bacterium, assembly GCA_049276695.1. Lineage (GTDB taxonomy): Bacteria > Planctomycetota > UBA1135 > UBA1135 > UBA2386 > UBA2386. The sequence goes on along the minus strand of JBASWX010000398.1, from coordinate 46,199 downwards.
TCGCTGCTCGTCGTCGGCTCCACCGCGTTCGACACCATCGAGACCCCGCACGGCACCGCCGCCGACCAACTCGGCGGCTCGTCGACCTACTTCAGCCTGGCGGCGCGGCTGTTCATCACCGTGCAGCTGGTCAGCGTGGTCGGCGCCGACTTCCCGGACAAGCACCGGCGCCTGCTGCAGGATCGCGGCGTCGACCTCGCCGGGCTGGAGAGCAAGCCCGGCAAGACCTTCCGCTGGCACGGCCGCTACGCGCAGGACATGAACAGCCGCACGACTCTCGACGTGCAGCTCAACACCTTCGGCGACTTCCAGCCCAAGGTGCCGGCCGCGTATCGCAAGACGCCGTTCGTGTTCCTCGCCAACGGCGCGCCGGCGACCCAGGCCTCGGTGCTCGACCAGATGCAGGACGTGAAGTTCTGCGTCGCCGACACGATGGACCTGTGGATCGAGACCCAGCGCGATGGCCTGCTGGCCCTGTGCCGGCGCATCGACGGGCTGATCGTCAACGACAGCGAAGTGAAGCAGCTGACCGGCAAGGGCAACCTGATCCAGGCCGGGCGCGCGGCGCTGGCGTTGGGCCCGCGGCTGGTGATCGTCAAGAAGGGCGAACACGGCTGCTTCTTGTTCTCGAACTTCTTCCACTACGCGCTGCCGGCGTACCCGACCGAGACGGTGGTCGACCCGACCGGGGCCGGCGACAGCTTCGCCGGCGGCTTCATGGGTTACCTGGCGACCTGCGACTCGGTCACGCTGTGGAACATGAAGCGCGCGGTCGGCTACGGCACCGCCGCTGCGAGCCTGACCGTCGAGGGCTTTGGCGTCGACCGGCTGGCGGCCGCCGAGCGCACCACGCTCGAGCGCCGCTACCACGAGCTGCAGCAGTTCGTCGCCGGCGCGTGAGCCGCGCGCGGCGGCGGCTCACTGCAGCTGCACCAGCAGCGGCGAGGTGAGCTGGAAGCCGCCCGGTTGCAGCCCGATGCCCTGCACCATCAGCGTGATGCCGGTGAAGCCGCCAGTGTTGAGGTTCGGCGTGGTGACGGTGCCGTAGCCGGCGGCGTTGGTGACCGCGAGACCCAGCGAGAACAGGCCGTTCAGCAGGAACACGTCGTTCCAGCTGTCGGGCGCGAAGCCGAGCGGCACGAAGCCGGCCGGCACCGATGGGGCGAACCCGCCAGCGGCGGTCGGGCCGAGCGACAAGAACAGGAACGTCGGCGTGAACGGCGTGCCGTGGATGTCGACGTCCCAATTCGGCTGGCTCGTCGCCAGCGGCAGGCTGCCGAAGCCGTTCTGGTCGATCGTCAGCGGCAGCGCGGTGATCGCATCGCACAGCGTGAAGCCCATCAGCGTCGGCTGGAAGTTCGCGTAGTCGAAGTTGACGCCGAGCCACGAGCCGTTGGCCGGCACCCCGGGCGTCAGGCTGCCGCACAGCACGCCGTTGATGGTCGCGATCGAACCCTGCACTGCGCCATTGGGCGCCGTCGAGAAGATCGAGCCGGCGTAGGAGCCGGCGTCCGATGCGAACAGCAGGTTCGGTTCCGGCGGGAAGGCGCCGGTCGCGTCGGGGTGGTTGGGCAGGAAGGTGCCGCCGTTCGGGTCGAACGCCAGCCCGACGACCTTGCCGAAGACGCCCGCGGCGACGATCGGCAGGCCGTCGCGGTTCATCGCGCCGGTGTTCACCACCATCTGGCGGGTCGTGATCGTGCCGCCCGGGCCGCCGCTGTTCTCGTTGATCAGCAATCGCGCCGAGTTCGGCGCCAGCGCCGCGACGTTGCCCGCCGCGTCGTAGGTGATGTTGGCGGCGTCGATCTTGACGATCGCACCATCGAGGCAGTTCACGGTGCCGCCCTGGTTGCCGTTGACCCAGTGGCTGCCATCGGCCGGCGCGTAGTACAGGTCGCCGTTGTTGGCCTGCAGCAGGGCGCCGGCACCGATCGTCGCGGCACCGGTCTGCAAACCCACCGCGGTCACCAGCTGCGAGTTGCGCAGGAAGAACTCGGCGTTGCCGTTCGGCAACAGCCGCACGTAGTCGCCGGGCAGCAGGGTCACCGGCGTGGTGCCGTTGTTGGTCAGCACCTCGACCTGCAAGGCACCCGGCGACGCGGTGCCGGCCGCCGCGGCGTTGCGGCGCACGGTGAAGAACACCTTGTCCCAGCGCACCGAGGCGCGGTCCGCCGCCTTCACGAAGATGCCGCCGAGGTTGATCGCCTGGAAGTAGGTCTTCCAGCCGGCGAACTTGGTGTAGATGCCGTCGTTGTTGCCGTCGCCGAGATAACACTGCAGCGCCGTGGTCGGCAGCAGCGAGCGCGCCGCGCCGCCGGGCACCGGCAGCACGTGCGAGATGTCGAACTCCTCGAGCCGGGTGATCGCGCCGCCCGGCCGTTCGTTCGGCGAGTCGGCGCTGACGAACGGGAAGCGGCCGGTGAACAGCACCGTCTGCAACTGCGCAGTGGCAGCGAGCGGCAGGGCAGCGGCGGCGAGAACGAGGCGGAGGGCTGGCGTCATGGTGGGGTTCGCGGGGGAGGGCCCAGGATAGGAATCGCCCGACCGCGCACCAGGGGGGCCGTGACAGCACTGCGGCCACCGTGCACACTGCGTCCGCTCATGCGCAATGCCCTCTGCTCGTTGCTGCTCGCCGGCAGCCTCGCCGCCCAGAGTCCGTCGACCGACGTCGCCGTCGGCGTGTTCCCGTTCCTGGTCGGCAACATGGATCCGCGCATCGCCGAGATCGTCGGCAACTGCCAGACGTACGGGATCGACACGCTCTACGTCTCGGCGTTCCGCGCCACCGGGCCGTCGACCGGCGACCTGTGGGTCAACGACAGCGCCGGCGACTGGAACCTGGCGTGGGGACCGATCCGGCCCGGTGGTGCCGGGATCAACCTGCAGAACCTGATCACCGCCTGCCACGCCGCCAACCTGCGGGTGGTCGCGGTGCTGAAGTGCTTCGCCGACACCGTGCAGCCGGACAACGCGGCCCACAAGCAGTACCTGCTCGACGTCATCGACTACTTCGTCGACGCCTTCCTGGGCAACGGCCAGCCGGTCTACGACCTCGACGGCATCGCGCTGGACTACGTGCGCTACGTCGGCGGCACCTCGGTCAGCGTCGCCAACGTCACCAACTTCGTCGCGTCGGTGCGCCAGCACGTCGGCAGCCTGTCGCTGCACGCCTACCTGATCGCCAACCGCTACTCGTTCGACGGGCCGACCTACAACGGCGTGTTCAACTCGTACGCGTCGACGATGGGCCAGCTGCAGACGCAGTTCGGCCAGCACTGGGAACAGCTCGCCGGCATCCTCGACGTGCTGATGCCGATGGCCTACACCGCCGACGGCTCGATCTACAACACCTACGCGCTGCACCAGGCCTACGTGCGCAAGACCGCCGAGTACGCGCGCCAGGCGTGCGTGAACGCCGGTCAGGCGCAGAAGCGCGTGCAACCGACGATCAAGACCTACTCCGGCGAAGGCGAGACGACGACGGCGCAGACGATCGATGCGTCGATCACCGGCGCGCTGCTCGGCGGCGGCGACGGCTACCAGGCCTTCCGCTACCAGTTCCTGGTCAACAATCCGACCTGGTGGCTCGAGATGCAGCAGTACGCGGTGCCCGGCTGCAACTGGCCGAAGCCCGTGTTCACCGCGGTCTCGCCGCGCCTGACCGCGGCCTGCGACCCGACCGGCACCACCGACGTCGACCAGCCAGCGACCTCGCTGCTGGTGCGCTTCGACCGCGACGGCGACGCGATCTTCGACACGCCGTGGCTGCTGAACGCGCCGGCGTCGCTGCTCGCGCGCCATCCCGGGAGTTGGACCACCACGATGCAGGTGAAGGACAGCAACAACCACGTCAGCACGACGCGCCGCCGCTACGCCGCGGGCTCCGCGGTCACGCTGTTGCCGCCGTTCGTCAGCACCAGCCTCGGCGGGCAGGTCCAGATCCACATCGACGCCGGCAGCGCCGCCGCCGGCAACGTCTACCTCGCCATCGCGGGCATCTCGGGCACGGCCCCGGGCTTCCTGTGGCAGCCCGGCTTCCCGGTGCCGCTCAACGTCGACGGCGTCACGATGCTGTTCGCATCCGACCCGACCGGCGGCATCCTCGCCAATGGCCTTGGCAACCTCGATGCGAACGGGCACGCCACCGCGGTGCTGACGATCCCGCCGGTGATCCTGCAGTTCCTCGCCGGGCTGCCGATCTGGTGGTCGTTCCTGAGCACGACCGCGGGCGGCACGCCGGCCTGCGTCGGCGACAGCAAGCAAATGACGCTGTGGCCGTGACCGCCGCGCGCCGCTGAATCCGGACCGCAGCGTCGGTATCGTGCTCGCCCCGATGATCACGCTGCAGAGCCACGTCCAAGGCCGTTGGATCGCCGGCACCGGCGACGCGAAGTCCCTCCATGATCCTGCGACCGAGGCCGTGCTCGGCGAAGTGCGCGCCTTCGGCATCGACTTCGCCGCCACGCTCGCGCACGCGCGCGACGTCGGCGGACCGGCGCTGCGCGCGCTGACGTTCCCGCAGCGCGGCGAACTGCTGAAGGCGCTCGCGGCGAAACTGCACGAACACCGCGACGAACTGCTGGACATCGCGACGAAGAACGGCGGCAACACGCGCGGCGACGGCAAGTTCGACCTCGACGGCTGCACTGGCACGCTCGCCTTCTACGCCCAGCTCGGCGCCTCGCTGCCGGCGACGCGCCACCTGGTCGACGGCGACGGCGCCCAGCTCGGCCGCACGCCGCGCTTCTGGGGTCAGCACATCCTCACGTCGCGGCCCGGCGTCGCCGTGCACATCAACGCCTTCAACTTCCCGGCCTGGGGCATGGGCGAGAAGATGGCGTGCGCGCTGCTCGCCGGCGTGCCGGTGATCGAGAAGGCGGGCACGCCGAGCGCGCTGCTTGCGCACCGCATCGCGCAGATCGTGGTCGACAGCAGGATCCTGCCCGAGGGCGCGTTCCAGTTCCTCGCTGGCTCGGTCGCCGGCCTGCTCGACTTGCTCGGGCCGATGGACGCGGTCGCGTTCACCGGCAGCTCGGTCACCGGCGCCTTGATCCGCGGCAACAAGAACCTGGTCGCGCGCAACGTGCGGGTGAACATCGAGGCCGACTCGATCAACCCCGCGGTGCTCGGGCCCGACGTCGAGGCGGGCAGCGACACCTTCGAGCAGTTCCTCGCCAATGTCACCACCGACATGACGCAGAAGGCGGGGCAGAAGTGCACCGCGGTGCGGCGCATCCTGGTGCCGCACGACAAGGTCGGCGAGGTCGAGCAGGCGCTGGGCGAACGGCTGCGCGCAGTCAAGGTAGGCAACCCCGCGGACGGCGACGTGCGCATGGGCCCGGTCGCCTCGGCCGAACAGCTGCGCGATGTGCGCGCCGGCATCGAGAAGCTGGCGGCCGTCAGCGAAGTCGTGCTCGGTGGGCCGCAGGCGATTGCGCCGAAGGGCTACTTCGTCACTCCGACGCTGCTGCGCGCGCGTTCGGCCGACGCCGCGGTGCTGCACGAGCTGGAAGTGTTCGGGCCGTGTGCCACCGTGCTGCCCTACGGCGGCGGTGTCGACGAAGCGGTCGCCCTGTGCAACCGCGGCGGCGGCGGGCTGGTCGCGAGTGCCTACAGCGACGACCGCGCGTTCGTGGAAGCGCTGGTGGCCGGCATCGCGCCGTGGCACGGGCGCATCTGGCTCGGCAGCGAGAAGACGCACGGCCAGGCTCTGGGTCCGGGGGCGGTGCTGCCGGCGACGGTGCACGGGGGCCCCGGGCGGGCGGGTGGTGGCGAAGAACTCGGTGGGCTTCGGGGGCTCGCTCCCTACCTGCAGCGGACGGCAGTGCAGGGGGACCGGGCGGTCGTCGACCGGGCCTTTGGCAAGGGCCAGGGGTAGCTGCTGCGAGGCTGCGGGTTCCTGCAGGTGCCGAAGCACCGTCTGGGGAGAGGGTGAAGAGCGACGGAAGGTCGCTGCGCCGTTAGCGGTTAGCTGCGGGCAACCGGCCTCCGGCAACACCGGATTGTGGAAAACTCCGAAATTCGGAGACTTGGCCGAGCCGCCGTGAGGAAGATGTGCGTAGCGGTCAGAACCAGAACCCCTCAGAGGCCCATGCTCGCGACGCTGCTGGTGAGTTGGTGTGTCGGTTCGTTCCTCGCGGCCCCCGTGATCGGCCGCGCGATCCGTTCGGCCCGTCGCGCTGAAGTTGCCGCCCGCAAAGGGCAGGCGCTGGAAGTCGCCTAGCCGCCGTCGATTCGCGGGAGGGATGTGCGGTGCCGCGACCCCCAAAGCGGTTGCCCTTCCCGTGCCTGGCGAATGTGGTGGGCGTTGCAGGAGTCGAACCTGCGACCCTCAGCTTGTCGATCAGCCCGGGGAGAGCCCCGGAAGCAGTTCAAACGTCGGTGGTTGCGAGGATAGCGACGATCGCGAGCGGAGCAAGCGGGAACGCGAGGGCACGCACAAGTCCTTTCGTCGCGTGATCGGGAACGCTAGAAACTTGCTCAAGCAGGTGCGGCGAGTTCCTACCGCCGCGATCCCGTGCACATGGCGGAAGGGTGGGCGAACACTGGTTGGCGAAAGCTCCTCGTCGGGCTCGGTGGTCTCCTGGCCCTCGTCCTGGCTGAGGTGCTCGCGAACCTGCCGTCCAAGATCGTCGGGTGGATCGGGGATCTCTGGACGTGGTCCTTCGCGACGGCGCAGTACCCCAACGGCATCGCCTTGTTCGCGACGGTCGTGGTGGTTGGGTTGGTCGGAGTCGGGGTTGCCACTGGCGTTCGCTGGTGGCGCGGGAGGGCCGAGGAACCACCGTTCGAGTTCGCCGTGCTGCAAGAGCGCGGCCTGTGGAAAGTAGACGGGCGCGAGCCTGCGCCATGGTGCCCGTTCGATACCGTACCGATGCGAATGGTCAACCCCACCTACGACGACCTGCACGCATTGAAGATCTACAACAACGCGTTGCCCAACGACTTCGCGGCTTGGCGTTGCGATGCGTGTCGACGCACCTTCATCGGCAGCAGGGATTCCGTCCCCGCTGCCCAGAGACTCGCTCGGGGCGCGTTCGTGAACGGCTCATGGCGGAAGATGGTGCGCGAGCACGCCGCGACCGTAACCAAACTGCGTGGCGCGATCGGCGACGACACACACTGGTGGATCGGGCTCTGACCTCCACGCATTCAGTGGGCTCGCCGGGGTCACCCAGGTCGGCCATCGCGGCGCGGTTCGCGGTCGCCGCCGGCGAGCATCGCGCGGCGCCTGGCGAGCACGACCTCGGTGCCTCGCGCGGCGGCAGGTGGTCCTCGACCATCGCGTACAGCCGGCGCAGGTTCGGGTAGGATGTCATGGGACACGAGCGTCGCCTTCATTCGAGGGCGGGTAATAGACCTTCGCCCCGTCTGCCAGAGCCGAGATCTCGATCGTCCACCTGTGCGGTACACCGGTGGTGTCCTTGAACTTGAGGACAGCTCGGGAAGCACCCTGCTTCGCCATCGCAAGCGCATCGCGCGCGCTGACGCGCGCTGAAACGGTGAACAGCGTGAGGCTGTTGCCAGGAGCGAGGTGGGGCTCGCTCTGGGTTCTTTCGTTCCTCGCCTCGCCTCCCTGGATTCGCGCCGTCACTTCGCGGATCGATGCATCGCCGATGTTCCGCACGCGAACCGTGTAGGTGCTATCGCCACCACCCACGTAGTCTCGGACGGCAAAGTCAGCTGCCAAGCGAGGGATGTCCTTGGCGAGCCCGCGGGCCATCAGATCGCTCTGCCGTCGGAACTCGGCCGACTGCTCTGCCAGCACGCCACGCGTGTCCTGCATCTCCTCGCGCTGAAGTTCGAGCTCACGCCGCTGCAACCGCAGTTCGCGGCTCTGCAGGAACAGCGTGAGCGCGACGAATGCGGTCGCGACCAGGGATCCCACGCCGCCGAACGTCTCTGCCACGTCATGAGCGCCGGTCGGTCCGTAGCGCCACCGGAGCAAGAGGACAATTGCAACGACGGCGGCAAGGGCCCCGAGTGCAAAGAGCGAGCCCATGCCTAGCGTCGTCCTCCACCACGGCTTCAACTTCGAGGGCGACGTCACCACTGCGCCCTCGCGAGCGGGAACCCAACGACGACTTCAACGCCGCCGCCCGCGATCGCCAGCCACCACAGCGGGGCGAGTGACCCGCGGCCCGCGCCGCTGGCCGCGCTACCGCGGGTTGCTGACGTTGCGAACCTCACTGTCCCGCACCTCGCGCACCGGGGCCACTGCGGATTCCGAGGCGGTCTTGGATTCGCGGCACCAGCTCTTTGACGATCTGCGCAGGCGAGTCCCACACGAGGAAAGGGAACTGCCGGACATCGAAGGGCAGGCCCTTCTCGAACCAGTCTTTGCGAACTGACCACAGCACCGGGCGCCCGAGGGCCGCTGCGAACCCGGCCTCGAACGTAACATTCGGCCGGTGGCCGGTCAGGTCAGCGATCAGCGCGCGGGAGCGGCGAATGTTGACCATGATGCGTGCGTCGATTCGATCGTCTGTGATCGGCTCTTCGTCCACACGGAAGGGCTTGTAGCCTGCCGCTTCGATCGCTTTCAGGATGCCATCGCGGTACGCACCGCGCATGTGCTCGTGCTCGTCGTTGCCCTTCGGCGGGAACCACATCGCAACGAAGATGCGATCGTTCAGCGCCGTGGACCCGCTCAGTTCTTCGAGACGAAGGAGTCCCTTGGTGCTGAGCCTCACGGCACCGCGCACCATCTGGCCGCCCGGTTGCTCGGGTTCGACGCGCTCGAGATCGCGAAGGTGGGACAGCAGCGCGACCACTTCGCCGCCATCCCTGGCCCACACCAGAGGCGCGGTCTTGTCGAGGTCCAGGCGAGCCACCTGACCGAGCGACACGGTCTCCCGTTCGATCAACCGCAACAACAAGTCCAACTGCTCGGTGAACGTGCGCGTCGGCAGCGAGGCCTCGACCTCCGCAAGGTTGCCGCTGATGTCGAAGTAGCGCTCGCCGAGATCGCACCGCTCGCGAACCCACGCCGACAACCGAAACCACCAAGGCGGTTTCGGATCCATCATCCGCAGGTCGTCGGACAGATCGAAGGTCATCAGATACTTGCCGCAGCGCGCGCACTCGAACCACTCGCCGCGGTCCGCCCATTGGCCAGCCCCGGCGGCACCGCGGCAAATCGGGCACGCGACGTTCTTGCTCATGAATCAGAGCACCGGGTCAGCGCGACGCCGGCGACGAAGCACGCCGCTCAGTGCGCGCGAAAGGTCGTTGCCGCTCATCGCTGCCACCGCCATACGGTGATGGCACCTCGCTCGACCAACCGGGCGACCGCGATGAATGGCAGGCGCAGCGCGAGCACCGACCGCGGCAACCAGCCAGATCGTTTCGATGCTGAGCACGCGCCTCATGTCGTTCGGTTCGTGCTCGGTCTGCGGCTGTTCCTCGGGAAGCCACTTCACCCTGGCCAGGATAGTGGGCGGCGCTCGCCGTGGTGACCCGAAGCCCAAGCGGTCGACGATCAACGCGTTGTCCATCCAACGAGGCTTGCGCGGGATCATCACCCCTCAGCCGCGGCCACCAGCCTGCCAGCCCTCACCCTCAGTGCCTTCGCCAGCGCGAAGATCGTGAGCACGGTCGGGTTCCGAACGCCGCGCTCCACGCCCGAAACGTAGGTTCGGTCCAGGTCCGCCTCGAAGCCGAGGTCTTCCTGGGACAGGCCCCGGGCTTCCCGCTGCGTGCGGACGGCCGCACCGAACCTTCGCAGGAAGGCTCGGACTTCGGGGGCCCTGGGCTTCACGGGGGCCAGGGTCTCGATGCGTAGACGAAGGGTCTACGGACTAGAAGTCACACCTACCTAGACAGGCCGGCAAGTCGCGCCTACTGTCGATGGGTCTCAGCAGCTGAACGGAGGCCCATGCGATTGACGACGCGGTCTGTGCGAGTGCTATTCGTGGTCGGTGGGCTACAGGCTGCGGCCGCAGGGCAGTACTGGAGCCAGTTGTCCACAGCCGGGCCGCCCGGACGGATGGCCCATGCGATTGCCTTCGACAGCACCAGGGCGCGCACGGTTCTATTTGGCGGCGCCAGTGGCTTCTTCAGTCCCTCGTTCGCGGACACCTGGGAGTTGATCAACGGGGCCTGGGTGAACGTGTCGCCAACCGCCGGTCCAGCGGCGAGAAGCGGCCACCGAATGGTCTTCGACAGCCAGCGCCAGCGCATTGTTCTGTTCGGCGGCGCTCTGAACACGTCGTCCGGCGCTCTCGCCGGCGACACCTGGGAGTGGGACGGCGTCACCTGGACCGAAGTCGCTGCCACTGGCTTTGGACCATCCCCTCGCGCGGGCCACTTCATGGCCTACGACAGCCATCGTGACCGCACGGTCCTCTACGGCGGCAGCGCCGCGTATGACACCTGGGAGTGGAACGGAACCGTGTGGACGAGCCTGTCCTACTATTGGCCCCCGAACTTCGGCGCCGGCGGAATGGCCTACGACAGCCTCCGGCAGCGCACTGTGATGTACGGTGGTAGCCCTGCTCTTCCGAACGCGACCTGGGAGTGGAACGGGCCGCCTTGGACGCTGATCAATTCTGGTCCACCTGTTCCCTCTGGCGGGTCAATGGCATTCGACAGCACGCGCGGGAAGATCGTGATGTGCGGCAGAAACGGGAGCACTGGGTCGTTCGAGACATGGGAGTTCACCGGTGGGCCCTCCTGGGTGCAGACGTCGTTTGTCGGACCTGCGCTGACTTTCAACGCGGTCGCGTTCGACAGCGTGCACAAGCGGCTCGTTCTCCTCGGCAGCAACAGCCCTCAGTTCGGTTGCGAAACCTGGGAGTTGATCGATCCCGTAGGCGCCGCGGCCGCCTTCGGCACCGGGTGCGGCAGCCCCGTGTTCACCATCGCCCCTGAGCTGGCCGCGCCGCCGACGATCGGCACCACGGCGCAGGCGCTGCTGACCAACGCCCCGTCGCCGCTGACCTTCGTCGCGATCGGCTGGAGCAACACGAGCGCCGGACCGTTCCAGCTTCCGATCCCGCTCATCGGATACGGCATGCCGGGCTGCTACTTGTTGCAGTCGACCGAGGTGCTGGGAGAACCTACGACAACCACCGGACCAGGCACGGCGACCTACGCGCTGCCGGTGCCCCTTCTGGCCAGCCTGATCGAACGGCACATCTACTTGCAGGGTTGGACGGTCGCACCTGGCGCGAACCCCGCGGGGATCATCGTCAGCAACGGCCTGGACTGGCACATCGGCTATTAGCCGAGCACAACGTCGCGGATGCGCTCCGCGAGCGACGCCTCGGCTCCGCGCTCGTCAGCCGCTCGGTGGACCATCATCTGTCCGGCCAAGGCTTCGGGGAGGCATTCGACGAACTTCAGTTCTGCCTGAGCCTGTGCCGAAACGGGTGCGCTCCACACCGGGTGCGAGCTGACCTGTCGCTCGATGGCTTCCCGGTCGACGCCAGCTCTGAGCGGCAACGCCAAGTTGTCCTGAACGGTGGGGGATGCGACCAGGTTGCCGAGGCGGGCGGCGAGCGTCGCGTTGGCTCGCAGGCCGGCGAACGTCCACCATTGCGACTCGCCGCCCTTGCTGACGATCGCCGTCGAACCGTCCTCGACCCACGAGAACTCGTCGCGCAGCGCGGCCAGCGTTTCGACGGCGCGCTTGGACGGCAGCCCTGCCAGGTGCCCGGTGGCCAGGACGCGGCGCATCGCGCGGGCGTGCTCGAGGTGGATGGTCCGGCTGCCGCCACACCATCGCGATGCACCGCCGGCGGGGGCGGGCTCGACGTACGCCACGCGCCGTGACCAGTCGAGGCTCTTCACCGCCCAGCTCCGACCGCCGAGCAACAGCACGGCGGCCCCGTTCTTCCCATGCCCGGCGAACGACGTCTCGTGCACGAGGCCGAGGTCGCTGCGGCCATGCAGCACGGTGAACAGCGGGGGGCTCGTGAAGATGGAGTACAGCTCGAGGAAGTTCTTGTAGCCGAAGGTCCGCTGCCCCTCGGTGCCGAACCACAGACGCCCCTGGTCTTCGGCGAGGACGCCGTGCGCGAGCATGTGGTCGAGGATCTGGTCGGTTGCCGGGCCCATCGCGGCGAAACACGGCACTGCGCCGATCCATGCCTGCCAGTCGAGCCGACCGAGACCACCGGTCTGCAGCGCCAGGGCCATGATCTGCTGCGCGAACAGGTGGTAGGGGGAGGGCGACGGAACGATCGGCTCGACGTAGCCGCGGGCCCACAGGTCCAGCAGACCGGCTGCCCGCAGAAAGCCATCGTCGTCGGTCGTCAGGAACAGGCAGTTGCGCGTCGTGCCCGGCCGCCGGCCGGTGCGGCCGATCCGCTGCAGGAACGACGCGACCGACCCGGGGGCATCCAGCTGGATCACGCGGTCGAGGTCGCCGACATCAATGCCGAGCTCGAGCGTGCTGGTCGCGACGATCACGCAGTCGGTGCCCTGCGCGAAGGCCTCCTCGGCACGCTTGCGCTCGTCGAGGCTCACGGAGGAATGGCTGACGAACGTGTTGACCCCGAGTCCTCGCAGGCCGGCGGCGAGCTTCTCGACCCGCGATCGGCTGTCTACGAACACGAGCCGCTTCTCGCCGCGGTGCAGGCGGCTGATGACCGTTGCGGCGTTGTCCAGCGACGCTACGTGGTCGAGGCGGACTTCCGGTTGGGCCGCGGCGCCAGCCGGCGGCGCGATCACACGCCGCGCGCCCTCGACGTGACCTGCGAACCACTGCAGCAGCGCGTCGGGGTTGCCCACGGTCGCGGAGAGACCGATGCGCTGGATCGGCCGCCCGGCGAGCTTGGCAACCCGAGCAACGACCGACAGCAGGTGCCAGCCACGATCATCCCCGGCGAATGCGTGCAACTCGTCGACGACGACGACCTGGACACCGGCGAACATCGCCCGCGGATCGCTGCGCTTGCTCGTCAGCAGCACCTCGAGGGACTCGGGCGTGGTCAGCAGGACGTCGGGCGGCGATCGGCGGATGTCCTGCTTCTCGCCGTCGGCCACATCGCCGTGCCACAACGCGACGGTCCTGCCGATCCACGCGGCGTACTGGCTCAGCCGGAAGTGCAGGTTGTTGAGCAGCGCCTTGATCGGGCACAGGTAGAGCACGGACAGCCCGCGCCACTCGTCGCGCATCATGCGCGACAGCACCGGGAACGCGGCCGCCTCGGTCTTGCCGCCGGCAGTAGGCGCCAGCAGCAACGCATGCTCGCCGGCCTGCAGCGGCGCGATCGTGGCTTCCTGCAGTGGTCGCAGCGTGCGCCAACCCAGCGAGTTGACGATGTGGTGCTGAAGGACCGGGTGCAGAGAGCCGAAGGCGTCGCTCAAGGGGTCACAGCTGGATGTCGTCGGGGTTCGAAGCACCGCGAGCCGCGCGTTCGGTGGCGGTCAGTTCGCCATCGGTCAGGCCGAGGTTCGCGTTGACGGCGGGATCGAAGTCGGCGTGCAGATCCACCTTGTCGAGCACTTCGCCGACGAGCTTCTTCAGGAAGACGCGCGGCGCGACGCCGACCTTGCCGCCGAGCTGGCCGGTGACGGCCTGCGAAAGACGACGCACGCAGGCATCATCAACCCTGGTGCAGACACGGTCCTGGCTCTGGCAGCCCTCGGCGAACAAGTCACGCACGCGCCTGCCGACCTGTTCGAGCAAACCGGCGTCGAACCCCGGGAGCCGCACCTGGACGGCCCGCGGGTTGTCAAAGCGGGGTTCGCCCGAGAAGTCGACGTGCAGGCGCTGGGCGAGCGGCGGCAGCCGCTGAACGCCCTGCGGGCCGTCGTAGAAGGCGGCAGTGCCGGTGATCAGCACGTACAGCCCCGGGTAGCGCCTGCTGTCGATCTCGTCGATGAGCTGGCGCAGCGCGTTGAGCCCCTTCTCGCGCACGTCCCCGCGCACGCGCTGCAGCGTCTCCACCTCGTCGAGCACGAACAGGAGCCCCGGCCGCCCGGAATCGCGCAGCATCACGAGCAGGCCCTGCAGGAAGTTCAGCGCGCCGAAGTGATCGACGTCGCCCTTGATCATCGCGCGGCGCTTCACCTCGGCACCGACGTTGGGCTGACCGCCGAGCCACGCCAGGAGCCCTTCCGCGATCGCCGTATCCCCGCCGACTACCGCAGCCCGATAGGCCCGCAACGCGCCGGCGAACGACGGGGCCTGCTGCGTGATCGCGGTCAGCCGCTTCTCCATGAGGTCGGTGGCCCGCTTGTTCAACCCGGGCATGTCGCTTTCGTCGACGCCGCCCTCAGCGAGCACGTCCTGCTCGAGCGCGAAGAACCACCCGTCGACGACGCTGCGCCAGGCGCCGCTCGGGGTGTCGCTGGTGCGCAGGCGTTCGATCAACCGGCGGTAGACGGTCTCCAGCCGATGCAGTGGCGTCTCGGTCTCGGACACCTGGACCTCGGACACCGCGAAGCCCTTGGCGAGCGCCCGCTCCTGGACCCAGCGGGCGAAGAAGGTCTTGCCGCTCCCGTACTCGCCGCGGACCGCCTTGAACACGCCGCTACCACGAGTCACCGATTCCAGTTCCTCGTCGAAGGACGTCGCGAAACGATCCAGTCCAACGGCGAAGGCGTCGAGGCTCCGCTGCGGAACGGTGCCGCGCCGCAGGGCGTCGAGGATCTCCTGCCGTCGCTGCGGGCTGACCGTCACTTCTCCTCCCCGAGGTCGAACTGCACCCGCAGCAGATTCCAGTCGACACGCACCGTGTTCGAGGAGGTGTCGATGCCGACGACTTCGACACCATCGAAGTTGAGCGTGCGACGCAGGGCGGTCAGGTACGTGTGAACTCGCGCGAGCGGCAGCCCGAGCTTGGCCGACAACGCGGCGATGGTCGCGCTCCCTCCCCGCTCGTCGAGAGCCAGCAGGATCTCGGCCACCCGTTCTGGTGCCACGCGCATCTTGCCCGCAGCTTCGACTTGGGCCGCGTACACCTTCGACTGCAGCAAAGCATCGATCCGGTTCCGCTGCAGGCCCGCGAACGGCAGCAGCGCCTTCTGCGGCACCTTCGTACGCGGCGGTGTCGCCTTCGGGGTGGTCTTGGGTCGGGGTTCCGCCTGCACTTCGCTGCTCTCCCACCAGCCAGGCTGCACGACGGGGACCTGCTCGTAGCCATCGAGATCGATGCCGGGACGCACGAAGATCGACAGCGGTACGAGCACCTCCTGAGGGCTGATGCCACCGTGGTAGCCGTGCTGCTTGCTGCTGCTGTAGCGCAGGCTTTCCGTCCAGGGCACGACGATCTCGCCGTCGTACAGGGCCACCCGAGGTCCTCGGACCAGGAGCTCGCCGTCGTTCGCGTTGCCCCCTCGTCGGTGCCGGGCGCCTTCCTTGCCTTCGACGTACCGCGATGCGTGCTCGCGTACGTGACCATGGTCGCTCGTGATCACGATCGCGCGCTGGCCGTCCGCGGCGCACTGCAGCAGTTCGATCATGGGCCGGATGCGATCGATGGTCCATGCGGCGGCATCCTGATCGCCCTTGCTGAGCCAGTCGTCGATCGCGTTGAGCACCACGCCGACGACGCGTGGGGCATGGGACCCGGCGATCGATTGCTGTGCCTCGTCGCTGAGGCCCAGTCGGCTGTCCGTGATGGTGTCCTTGTGGAAGAGGCGCGGGCTCTGCCGTCCACCCCGCAGCGCGGGATGCTCGGCGAACCCGGTGCGTTCCGTACCTGCATCGCCACGCACGATGCGCCCGCACAGCAGGCTCGCGCGCGCGACCTCGGTCACGGTTGGCAAGGTCGACACGCCGTACATCCGCGCACCGGCGTCCCTGCCAGCGACGCGAGGCCCGACCTCGTACCAGTTCAGAAGCCCCGGCAGCAACTCGTGGAACACGGCGAGGCTGCACCCGTCGAGCACGACCAGCAGCACGGGCGTTTGCTGGCTCAGCGGCCCGACAACGCGGTCGAGCACCTCCTCCAGCGGCACGAGCAGATCGTCGCGGCTCGGTGCGGCGAAGTGCTCACGGGCCGCTTCGGCAAAGCGGCGGCTGAACGTTTCGCGCCGCGTCATCACGGCACTCCAGACGCGCCGTAGCGCGGCCTGCACAGGATCCGGATAGTCGAGCACTTCGCGGGCCCAGTCCGCGAAGCTCGCGTCCGCTGCGTACTCGAGCGCCATCGAGCGGAAGTCGGATTGCTTCGAGATCGGAGCACGCAGCCAGCGCAGCAACCGGACCGCCATCCGCAGGGCCAGCAGACGACCCTCGCGCAGGTCGCGGGCGAGAGTGTGTTCTTCGATGCGGCGCGCGCACTGCTCGACGTCCGCCGTCGTCGTGCCGAGGTCGGTCAGGGCGCGGTCGACCGCAGCCGCGAACGCCAGCTCCCGCCGGCTCAGGCTGCTGAGCAGGCAGTTGCTGACGTGCGCTAGGTCGCTCAGGCCAAACTGCTCGACGATGCGGTCTGCCTCGTCGAGCGGTGGTTGCCACTGCTGGCAGCGTTGCGCGACGTCGGCCCGCAGCAGTTCCTCAGCGGCTTCGACCCATGGTGGGAGGTCCCGGGCGCTGACGGCGACGCCGCCCAGGAACGCCTCGAGCCTGCCCTCGGCCTTGGCCAGCATCCCAGGATTCGCCCCTGGCACCTCGGCGCCACCGACCAGCACGCGCAACGCGAGCCCAAGGGGCCTTGCCCGGTTGCCGTTGCCCGCCAGTACGCAGTCCACGATGGCGGTTCCGGCGGGTCCGAGGCTGGAGCCGATCCACTCGCGGACGCAGCTCTGTTGTTCGGCAGGACCTGATCCGAAGGCTTCTGCTGAAGCAGACTCCGCCCATCGCAGCAACGACCGTAGGTCGGGCCGCGGGGTCATGCCGAGCGCCTGGAAGACCGCGGCCCGCACGGTGTCGAGGTCGAGCACATCGCTGGTCTGCAACTGCGGCAGGTCGTGTTCGGGTATCGCGAGCAGGAGATCGCGCAGCCAGTTCGGGCGTGGAACGCCAGGAGCCATCCGCTGCGCACCGAAGCGTCCCTGGATGGACTGCCACGCATCCGGCCGCTGGAACCGGTTGTGGATCACCCTGGCTTCGACATCGGCTCCGAGGTCCTTGCCAGTGCAGGGAGTCACCAGGACGACCCGCGGCTCGTTGGCGCTGGTCTCATCCATCGCGGCACGCACCGCAAGCGCGGAACGACACTCGCGAACCCGGAACGCCTCGCCCCCGACTTCGATCTGCGCGGGACCGAGCCAGCTGTCCGCTTGCACACCGATGAAGCGCTTGTCCGAGGTCCGGCCGCGGCCGTTCGCATCGCTGCGCAGTTGCGCGATGGTCGCGCGCAGCAGGTTCTCGGACAGGTTCACGGCTTCGGCTTCCTCTCGATGCGCCACGACAGCGACAGGGTGCCGCCGCTGGCCGTCAGCTTCTGCTGCAGGTCCCGGCTGAGCTGTTCGAATGCCTTGCTATCGAGCGCCTCCCGCTCGCCCTGCTCGACGACCATAACCTGCGGCGACGTCGGTGGCACACCCGGCCCCGGCTGCGGTGAGGGTCTCGGTGGTGGGGGTGGAGCAACCGCCCGGCTCACGATCTCCTCGGCCTTGGCCTCGAGTGCCCGCAGCCTGGCGGGCAAGGGCACGGCGAGTTCGTCGGCGCTGACGAGTGCGAGCACGTCGTCGCGCAGCCGCTTGGCGTCCGCGTCCTTGGTCGCGAGCGAGAACGCGCTCTCCATGGTGGTCCAGCGCGTGTCCCGCAGCGCCTGGGCGACCGGACCGGCCTGTTTCAGGCTCGAGCCGAACACTTCCCACGAGCACGGCAGGTCCACGGTGGCCAGACGCTCGACGAACAGCGCCGGGTCGGCCTTCTCGAGCGCCTCTAGCACGGTGACGACGGCGAGCGCCGACCTGCCGCGCGGGACCTCCTGGACCGGCAGGCCGAGAGCCTTGCAGCGTTCGCGCAGTTGCACCGACAGGTCGCGAGCCGCCGGCAGTGCGGCGCACTCGCGGCAGACGCCGTCGATCAATGCCGCGACGTTGGTTGCGCCGAGGACCTCGCCGACCGGCACGCCGAAGCCGCGGTGCGACCGATCGCGGGCCGAATCGAAGTGCGCCTGGCTCGGCAACGGCTGCGGCTTCAGCTCGTACTCGTCGAGCAGGCGGGCCCCCGGCGCCGGAGTCACCGGGCCGCCGTGCAGGAAGAACCGCAAGTTGTTCAGTTCGGCGTGGGTGTGGATCAGCAGGTCCTGGACCTCGGGCGGCAGCCCGCGAGGTTCGGGCTGGTCGGTCCATCCGCGCATCAAGCCCACCGTCATCGCGCCGCCGGCCTGCGCCGTGCAGCGGGTGAACAGATCGCTCCAGCCATGGCGCAACACCAAGGCATCCTCGTGGACGTCGCCGAGGTCGAGCGGCTGCACCACAGCTCGCAGCTCCGCGCGGCGTTCCTTGTCGACGACCACCCGGTGCATGTCGGCGCGTGCGGCCTTTTGCACCCAGCCGAACACCCGCCCGAGAACGCCGGCCTTGATCTCGACGCCGAAGTCGGGGTGTTTCGGGAACTGCAGTCGCAGCATCTGATCGCACAGTTCCCCGAGTGCCGAACCGAGCGTCGCCACCGGGCGCGGCAGCACGCGGACCGAATCGAGGCACTGGATACGCTCTTCGATCGGCAACGAGGCCCCGAGCATGCCGGGTTGCTCCTTGCCGAGCCCGTAGGCAGCCTCGAGCGCCTGTTCGATGCGCGCCCGCAGCATGCCACGTTGGCTGTCGAGCTGGGCCCGTGCCTGTGCCCGTTCGGCCGGTGGCAGGTGCGCCGCGAGGTCGTGGAAGCGTGCCTCGCTCGCGAGCGCGTAGTCGAGCGCGACGAGGCTGCCGAGGTCGGCCTGGCGTTCGCGCGACAGGAAGGCCGGCAGCCAGCAGACGGTGCGCGAGCTGCCTTCCTTCTCGCGGAACGCCTCCACCTTCTCGAGGTCTTCCTTCGGCTCGTGCCCCTCCTCGTCGAACGGAAAGTCGATCACGAGCTTCCAGTCGTCACCGCGGGCCCTCAGCGACGCGGGCGGCATCTCGCGCACGTTGCCGTAGACGACCGTCAGTCGCCGCCGCGTGCCGCGCCAGACGTGTTCGTGCACGACTTCGAACTCGTCCTTCCACTCGATGCCGAGCCGCCCGAACAGGATCTCGCGGACCTTGATCTTGCGGTTGCCCGGGTTGTCGTTGTGGCGCGCCTTCTCCAGGATCGCCGCGGTGTCGACCCCGAGGATGCGCAGCGCCCACGTCGGGTTCTTCGGGTCGCCCTCGGACTGGATCTCGCTGATGTCGGCGGCCCAGTTCTGGAGCTTGTTGAGGACGGTGCTCGTCTCCTGGCCCGGGATCGCCGACTTGAAGGTGCCGTGGTTCAGCGCGACGAGCTTCTGCGCGTTCAGGTTCTTCAGCGCTTCGACTTCGGGTGCCAGCGACGCGAGCAGCAGGGTCTTGATCAGCCGATCGTCCCGCGCGAACGCTTGCCGCTTGGGGTCGGTCGCCGGCAGCTCTTGCATCGCGTCCCAGGCCAGGCCCTGGTCGTGGCACAGGCGCGGGCGGATCTTGTTCCGGTACAGCTTGCGGCACGCGTCGAACATCACGCGCTGTCCCTCGCCGAACGGCTCGTCACCATCGGCGATCGCGTCGTACAGGTCGCCGACCGGAACGATCTGGCCGAGGCGCAGGGTCTCACGCTGGTCGACCAGCAGCTGCATCAGCACCCGAATCGCCGTGCGTTCGCGCTGCAGCACCGAGCTGACCGCAACGATCACCTGGACGAGGGCCGGCGTGAACGGGTAGACGCGGCGGAAGTCCTCGTCGGTGTAGCTGCTGGTGCGCAGGATGTCCTGGACCTCCTGCCGGAGCTTTCTCGTCTCCGCGAACGCGCCGTCGATCTGCACCCGGGCGTTGTCGCTCGTCGGCTTCAGCAGGCGGCGCTCGACGATGACGTGCAGGTTCTTGTCCTCGAGGCGAATGGTGTCGAAGCGACCTTCCCAGAACTTCAGCGCGTCCAGGAAGCTAAGCTTCTCCGCGCCGGGAACGTGTTCCCCGACCAGTTCGCGCAGGTCGCGCTGGCGCGCCAGCAACGACACGATCGGCAGGTCCCGCTGGGTCTGAAACTCGACCAGCTTCGACAGCTTTGGCCCCTCGCGATTCACGAAGGTCTGATCCGAGACCATGCTTGCCAGCCACAGGATCACTTCGTCGAGGAACAGCAGCAGGGCGTCGTAGCCCAGCTCCTTGGCGTGGCGGCTCAGCGTCCCGAGGCCCTCGTCGATCGGAACGAAGCCTTCGCGGTCCCCGGCGCCGATGACGCTCGCGTACCCGGGCAGCAGGTTCGTGACGATCGCCGAGATCAGGGAGAGTCGTTCTGCGTCGTTCGGCGGCGCTGACCGTGCGGCGTGGTAGCGGTCGATCGTCCACCCTCCGCGCTTCCGCAGACCGCCGCCACCGCCGAGCGTCGCCAGCAGCTTTTCGTCACCGAGCTGCGCCCGCAGCACCTCGGCCTGCTGCAGCACGGGTTCGCCCAGGAACACGGCAGGAACAGTCGCCTCCGGATGCAGCCGCCGAACGTACGACTGGTACTGATCGAAGACGGCCTGCTCGAGGCTGCCACGGCCGATCATGTGGAACGGCACCAGCAAGAACTTCTTGCCGTCGAGCCAGCCGTGCTTCTTCACGACCGGTGCGAGGTCGGGGTTGCTGCGCGCCTCCGGGTTGTGCGCGAGCAGCAGGTGCAGTACGGCGAGGAAGTGGCTCTTGCCGCTGCCGAAGCTGCCGTGCAGGAACGCCGCCTTGCTCTGGTTGCCGGCGAGCGCGCTCTTGATCAGGGTCAGCGCCTGGTCGAACGCGGTCCGGATCTGCTCGGTGATGACGTAGTCGCCGAGGGTCTCGGCCGGGTGCTGGACGCCCTCGGCCAGCTTGAGCACGAAGTCGCCCTTGTGGACTTGCTCGGGGATCTGGATCAGGTCCTTCAGCAGGGTCATCGTGCCGCTTCCTCGGAGGACGGATGATGGCGAACCGCCGGAGCCTGCGGTAGTGACTTTCCACAGGTCAGGGGAGTTCGCGGCGCCCGACCGAGCCGTTCGGTCGTTGGGCAAGAGCAAGGTCCGGCATCCAGTCTTCCGAGGCGGCGATAGGATCCCGCGGTCGAAGCTCCTCTCGGTTGCTCCGCGGTCCGTTCGATCTAGAAGCGTGAGACCACGATGACGACGACCAACGACACGCTCGGCCATTTCCGCACCCTCGAGGTGCTGATCCAGAGCCAGTTGGCCGCGCTGACCGGCCCGGAGCAAGGCATCATCGTCGTGTTGCCGCACATCAGGAAGCTCGAGGCGTACACGACCGTCGGGTCCGGTCTCGACCTCGGCAACCCCGATTCGCTGCGGCGGCTGAAGTGGATCAAGGCCGAGCCTTCTGGACCCGGCTGGATCTGCAGGGAAGTCAGTGAGGCTGATCGCGACGAGTTCATCAAGGGGATCAAGCCGTAGCGGCCACCTCGCATGCCGCTACTCGAGAGCACGCTCCTCGCCGCGCTGTTCCTCATCCCCGGGTTCGTCAGCCTCGCCCTGGCGCTCAGCCCGCGCAGCCGCGCCATTCGGCAGTCGAGTCTCGGAACGCGGATCTTCGGGCTCCTCTTCTTCGCCGGCGCTGATTGGTTCCTCCCTCTTGGTGTACGCCAAGCTGCCGTTCGAAGGGGAGCACTGCCGAGGTCTCGCCACTCTGCTGGTGGGCACGAATAGCGACGAACGGGCCCGAATCCTCACCACGATGCTGGGGCTTCCGCTGCCCCTGCTGGCGGGAGCGGCAGTGCTCGGGTTCTTCACCGTCGCAACCGGCGCAGCGTGCGCGACGCTTCACCATGCGGCGTTGACCGGATTCGCGATCCGCAACTTCGGTCTAGAGAGTACCGACCTTGGATGGTGGGACCGGATCTGGTTTCGCATCTCGTCGCGCGTCGAGCGTGTGCTGCGAGTCCTGCGGGTTTCCGATCTCTTCCAGCCGCTCGGCGCCAGCCACTGGCTCGTGCTGCAGAAGGCGGCGGTACTGCTGCAGCGGTCGTCGGAGGTCCAAGGCGGCGTTGGTAGGGTGGCTCGCGTCTACGTCGATGTGATCCAGGGCGATGAACTTGGCCCCGACGGCAAGGTCGGCGTCCTGTACACCGGAACGGTGAAGCAACTCGTGTGCGAGACCGACGGGAACGTGGTGTTCCTGTTGCTGACCGAAGCCAAGCGCTGGTCGAAGAGCCCGGCCAACATGATCGGCGTGTCGGCGAACGCCCCCGCCAAGACCGTCGGGCGCTGGAAGCCGCTCGACAACTCCGAGGCGCTTGGCCTCGATGGGCGCAACATTCGCAACGTCAGCTTCCGCCTGATCGAGAGGAGTCCGATCGCAGTTACTTGGCCAGCAGGGTGACGGCGGAGACGGCCGCGAACCAGCGCGGCTTTCCCGTACTGAACGTGAAACGCGGCGGGCGGTCGGCTAGTTCGGATTGACACAAGTGGTGGCCCAACAACAAGTCTGCGTGTTCTGCCAGCGCCGACAGGCGACGACCCGGGATCACGTTCCGCCGGGGTGTCTCTTCCCGCCGCCGCGGCCTGGGAACCTGATCACCGTGCCGGCCTGCGCGGAGTGCAACCGGTCCTGGGCGAAGGACGGCGAGTACTTCCGGGCGGTGATCGCTGCCTCGGCCAACGTGGCCGACTGCCCGACGGCAAGCAAGGTTCGCGCTGTGGTCGCGCGCTCGTTCTGGCGACCAGGGACGCAGTGGCTCGCCGACGAGGTCCGCAACGCGTTCGTCAACGTCGCCATCAAGTCGCCCGGCGGCGTCTACGTCGGCCGCGGTGTGGGCCTGCGTGTGAACATCCCTCGGCTACAGGCGGTGGTCCGCCAGACGATTCGCGGGTTGTTCTTCATCGAGGCTGGCATGCCACTGCCACGGGACTGCGTGGTGCGAGTGCACCTCGAACAGTTCGGGCACCGGATTCCCGCTGCCACGAGACAACTCTTCGGCGAACGGCCCCAAGACCACATCCATCAGATTGGGGACGTGTTCGAGTACGCGGTGTTTCCACAGCCGAACGAGCCGACCAGCCTCTGGGTGGGCACGTTCTATCGTCGCGTCTGGTTCCTGGCGTACGTCCAGCAAGCAGTCGCCGAGGGCGTCGGCGCACCTTCGCACCGACGCCCTCGAAGTTGGCTACAGCGGTGACCAGCTGTCGCCGTGCTGCCAGCCCAGTACGTCCGCAAGGGGGCCCTGTGGGTCGAAGGGTACGCCCGAGCCTCCGGTCTTCACGAGCGACCGGGCTGGACCGGAGACTCCGGCAGGCGCGCGGGGCGAACACTTGTCGTTGCCCAACCGCAGTCCAAAGCGGGCGGCCAGCAAGACCCGCGAGGCCACGGCATCGGCCTCGCGATCACAGTCGATCTGGATGCGCGGGTTGGCGGACTCGGGCGAACTACACCGCAGGCGCGGCATCCAGACGCGGACGTAGCCGTGGTGGACACTCAGGTTGCGCGACAGCGCCTCGGTCAGCAACCAAGTCGCCCGCCCCGTCGCGATCACCACGACCGGCGCGACGTCGCGAAGCTTGGCGGCGAGAAGCTGCTCGTCGACCAAGCATCCATCGTAGTCCGGGCTCGTGGTCACGCCGACGACGGGGAGGTTGCGCGCTGGGTGGAGAAGGACCTCGTGAACGAACATCGCGACCCCGGAAGCGTCGATGCGGCGAGCGCGACCGTCCGCCAAGTCCAACCGGATCGGAGGGAAGCTCTTCACCGGGCCCCCTTCACGCCGTCGGCGCACAGCGAGATGAGGCGGCGCAGCTTTGAAACGAGTTTGCGAGAGCTGTCCTTGCGCCGGTAGTTGACGCGGATCTTTCCGACGTCAGGGTGCGAGAACAGGATCTCGCCCGTACCCGCGGGAAACGTGACCTCGCCGCCGAGGTTCAACCACATCCGGTGCGCATCCCTCAGGTTCGGGACACCGGTGACGGTGACTGCATGCATGACCAATCCTTGAGAATCGACGGACCACGATTCACCGCGAAGGGATCGTCCCTTCGCAGCTTGCCCTCCGGTCCGAACGAAGAGGGCGGAGTCGATCAGGCCTTGCGCTTCGGCGACCCATCTGGATCGCTCTGCACAAGGAACGTGCGACCGAACGATGGGCGGTGCCCAGGGGCACGCACGTCGTTCGGCTCGAGAGGCAGCACGCGCACCTCGTTCCAATCCGCGAAATAGCGGGATTCTTCACTGAGCGGATCGGGCCAGGCGAGCATGACGTCGGCTGCGCCGCGATCGATCGTGAACTTGGCGGGGAAGATGACGCCGGCGTCGTTGCTGAGCACGACCACCGTCGGTTTCAGGTTGCTGCTGGCGATGTTGCCGAGCGCCCACGAGATCGCGGGCGTGAACCTGGCCTGCGCATCGCCAGTCACTGGTCCGATCGTGAATGCCCGCAACGGGAACTCGTGGACCGACCATGCCTGGCTGATCGTCTCGATGAACTTGGCAGCGTTCGCCGCGCCGACCATGAACCAGTGGCAGTCGGCGATCGGCGGCGTCTGAACATCGAGCTGCTTCGCGATCGCGGCCGGCAGCTTGAGGAAGTCCAGGACGGGTGGCGGCACTTCGGCGGTGCGGTCCCTTGTCTCGGGGGTTCTCTCCTTGGCCTTCGCGTTGCGAACGTGCAGCAGGGCACCGTCCGCGAGGATGATCAGTCTGGTCTTCATGACATCGATGGGTCGCAAGGCTGCAGCGGATCCCGGCTGCGCGGGCGAGCCACATCGGCTCAGGCGGGGAAGCTACGTCGGGCGTCCCCTTTGTCAAGGCCGACGATCCGATCGATCCGGTGCGCATCCGCACCCAATCCGCGGGCGGTCATCCCCCGGGCGCGGGACGGTGAACCGTCGTCGGTTGGTGCCGGGCGCGGCGGCGGCGGCGCGTTCGCGCCGGGGGCCCCCAGTCGGTCAAGGTCCTTCTCGGGCCTTGCCGAGGGCACGACGACGACGCGAGTGCTGTTCTCGATCGACGACCACGGCGCGCTCTTGACCGTGGTCGGGTTCCATCTTTCCCCTGGGCATCCCAGCCTCAGCCTCCGGCGGCGGCGGTGCCGCCGGCGTTGATGCGCTCGATGAGGTCCTCGGTCGTCCCGTCGAGACGAGGGAACAGTGCGGGATCGAGGCGGAAGTAGAACCCAACCCTGCCGTCGCAGAGTTTCACTCCCGTGGGGCGTAGACCACACCACACCTGCGCGAGCCCCAGGTCACCGGTCAACCCCGCGACGAAGTCGGGCATCGCGATCCCGTTCGAAAGCAACTCCATCTGCCGAACGTCGGCAACGGCGTTGTAGGCGCAGCCCTGCCAGTCGCCTCCAGCGTCACGGAGTTCCCTCAGCTTCAGCAGCTTGGCGGCCGGTGAGCCGTGCCTGCCCTCGTGGAGCTTCGCAAGGGCGGTCAACACGACCGCGGTCATTGGCTGAAGGCCGGCCTGCGCTGCAGCCTGCAAGACGAACTGCTCGGTCGTGCGGAGGTCCCGATCAGGCACCTGTTCGGCGAGGCGGCCCGCGATCCCTCGAAGGAACTGCCCCTCCCGTGCCGCGCGAGGCGCGAACTCCAGATGCA
The DNA here is from genome assembly GCA_049276695.1 of Planctomycetota bacterium. Classification (GTDB taxonomy): domain Bacteria; phylum Planctomycetota; class UBA1135; order UBA1135; family UBA2386; genus UBA2386. The sequence continues at coordinate 20,649 of JBASWX010000398.1, read as the reverse complement.
TGTCGAACATCATCCTCCGCTTGCTGCCGGAGAACTGCACGACCTTCGCCCGCGGCAGACGCCGGGCGACCAACCTCTCGGCTCGGGTGTACTCGCGTTCGAACTCGCCGAACGTCTGCGGACGTCTTTTGGACCCCTCGACGACGCCGAGGATGGGATTCACATGGAAGCCGTCGACATCGAGCCATCGCAGCTGGTGCGGAGCGCCGACGTCGACCGCGGGCATCTGCCGCAGGTCCGAGACCACGTTCCGGTCCATGAGCACTCGAGTGCCGCCGCGCAGCACGAAGTCCGGCGGCAGCACACCTCCGGGCACGAGGGCGAAGTGTCTGAGACCTTGATCGTAACGAACGCTCAGATCGAACCAGCGCACGTCAGCATGGGCGGCCGCCGCGGTGTGCGCACGCCCGCGGATCCGCACGCGGAAGGAGGTAGTCCTGCCGGAAACGAAACGGGAAAAGGCGGTCAGCTCGATCGGCTGGACCCGATGAACATCGAACACCTCTGGGGCTCCGCTGGGAGTTGGGAGCCGGAGCGTGAACATCAGTCAGCCACCTCGTTGGCATCCGGGCGGTTGCCGCGCCTTGCAGCGCGGCGGCCGCGCGGTCGCGCCGGTGGCGTCCAGTCGGTCAGGTCCTTCTCGGTCTTGTCGAGGGCGAGCAGTTCGCTGGCGAGGAATCGCTGGTACTCGGTGCCGAGGCCGGACGGCGCTTCGGTCGTCGGGATGTTGTGCCACTGGAGGAGCCAGGGCAGCAGTTCGCGGAGGCCGGTGAGCAGGGGGAAGAGCTGGTCTGGCGTGGCGGCATCCTGGTGCTTCCGGTCCTGGTAGCGCGCGGTAAGGGCGTGGGCCTGCTGCTGCTGGTCGAAGCCTGCCCAGGTGAACACGGGGGTCGGGTCGTCACCGCGTTCGGCGAAGGGGTAGAGGAGGAAGCGTTCCTTCGGGACGTCGAGCTTGCCGCGCAGCGACCACCAGGTGCTCTTCAGGAAGTCGGCACTCGTGTACTTCGGTGGAACGGGAATCGGGTCCTTCAGCTTCTCGCCAGCATCCTCGCGGCGCTGCAGCGCCCACGTCGCTTCCCAGTCGGCGAGCTTGCGCAGGCCGGACAGCTTGTAGCGCAGCACGGGCAGGAACGGCACCGCCTCGGACTCGACGAGCTCGCGCACGAGGTCGTCGAAGTCGTAGTCGTCGCGACCGCGGTAGAGGTCGGCGACCCGCTTGAAATCGGCGTCGCGGCGAAGCTGTTCGGCGAAGCGCGCGGTGCTGACGAGCCGCGGCTCGGGCCAGAACCTGGGATCCTCCATGCGGTCGAGCAGCCAGGAACGCTGGGCGCGGTGCAGCTGCTCGGCAAACGGCTCGACGTTCCAACGGCGCTTGTACTCGGGCTGCTCGATCAGGCGGATGTCGGCGTTCTTCTCGATGCAGTCGATGCGGCGCTGTACGAGGTCGCGGTAGGGTTTGGGCCACTGCGCGGGGACCTCGGTGATCGGTGTCGAGCCATGGCGTTCGAACCACGTCGTCGTGGTCTTGCCGGCGGCGAGCTGGCGTGCGAGGACGACTTCGAACGCGCGCTGGCCGAGTTGGAGGGGGGGGACGTCGGCTGTTGGGAACGTCAAGTCGTCCTTCAGGATGCCGTAGTGCCGATAGCACTCCCAGTCGATCTCCTCTTGAAGAGCGATCAGGTGCGCGAGCGTCTTGCTGTGCTCGGCGCCAGATGTTGTCGTGACCTCGCTAGCGAGTTGAGATCCGAGCGCGTCAAGCGGCCGCGCCCGAATGGCGGGCCTCAACTCTGCCACCGGAAACTCGCCAAGTGCCGTTGCCGAGAACTGAAAGAACTGCTCCCACTTCTCCGAGGTAATCCCACCGCTCTGACCCCTGAGCCCTTTGTTGTGGCAAACCTGCCTCAGCCAGAAGCAGGCGACCGAACTGTTCAGCAGGCCGAGGAGGCCGATGTGCTCATCCTCGGTGGCGCCAGCAGGCAGCTTGATGACCGGTGCCGTTTGCTTGAACACCTTGCCGCCGCGGTCGAGGACAAAGTGGTTGTGGGTGGCGACTTCGGCGAAGGCGATGGACAGAGGGGTGCAGTAGGCAGACGCCGTGTGCTGCATGTAGTCGAACCACCTGAGCCCCGCGTCAGCCATCTTTCCTTGGAACGTAGACCGGTTCGCAAGGCTGGTTCGCCACGGCCAAAGCTCGCGCAGCATCGGAGAAGCGTCAGCGCCCTCCTCGTACGGGTACCAGACCCAGGTGTCGATCGAGCTGCCCCAGTCGCGAAGAGACTCGCCGACAAGGAAGCCTCGGAATTCGCGTTCAGGTGCCTTCGAGTAACGGCGACGGTTGCCGGGGAACATGAACACTTCTTCCTCGGCGATGCGGACGGCACGGCCGATTGGCGCCTCCGAGAGGGATGTGAGCGTCTTCTCGCACACCTCCTCGATCTGCGCCTTCAACTCCGTTGCGCCGCCGCCCCCGATGCTCCATGGATGGCGTGCGAACTGCTCTCGGGGCACATCACTGCAGCTTGTGTACTCGTTTTGCGTGCCCGGCTTGTCCACCTGGTCAAGAACTGACAACCAGACCAAGCCCCTTGTCGGGTCGTCTGGGATTCCCTGCTCTCCCTTGATGCCCCGCACAGCTCGAATCGACTGACTGGTGGGCGGCCGAGCTCTGCCCAGGAGGACCGCGGTCGGAGTGTTGTGGTCCGGAATGCTCGCGTCAGACAAGTCGATTACGTGTGACACCTCGACGCGCCTGTTGAGGTAATCCTCGATCAGTTTGCTGCCGAACTCGCGCTTCATGAACGAGTTCGCCGTGATCACCCCGACGAAACCCGCCCCACGCTTCTCGTCGAGCGACGGTCGCGCGAGCTCGAAGAACACCTGCGTGAACGGCACTGCAAGCGAGTACTGCCGATGGCATACCTCGGGGAAACGCTTCCGGTAGAGGGCGTTGAGCGCCTTGTCGCGCGCCACGATGTACGGTGGGTTCCCGACTACCGCGTGGTAGCTGCGTGCGGAGATTGACTTCAGCAGCGCCTTGTCCTCGCTGCCGTAGAAGTGGTCGAACTCCGCCTCCTCCTCGGCACTGAACGACCGCTGCCGCAGTCCCTGCTGGCCGTGCAACAGCGAGTCGCCATTTGCGACCTTCGGTCGGAAGTCGTACGCCTCGGCTAGCCGACGCACATCGCACGCCTTCAGCGCCGCGACCAACAACCGGAAGCGCGCGATCGCGACAGCGAACGGGTTCAGGTCCACTCCAGCCACCGCGTCGAGCGCACGCTTGCAGCGTTCCTGCACCGGCGTTCCCGGCTCCCGATCCGACCAACGCTGAAACAACCGCGCGAACGCCCCGAGCAGGAAGTGCCCCGACCCGCAGGCCGGATCGATCAGCCGCACCTCCGCGAGCCCGAACTCGGCGAGGGCCGGTTCGAGCGTGCGGTCGAGGATGAACTCCTCGACGAAGATCGGCGTCTGCAGCAGGGCGAACTTGTCCTTGGCCGACTCCGACAGGTCCTGGTACAGGTCGCCGAGGAAGCGCGTGTCCGCCGCGGGGTCGGTGAAGTCGTGCGTCAGGTTCGAGGCGTCGCCCTGCCCTTCGATTTGCTGCCAGAACTCGCGCAGCGTGCGCGCACCGTCGGCGGACGGCCCGATCCGGTGCAGCAGCGTGTTCTGCGGCCCGAGCAGAGGGGCGAGCCCCGGCAGCTTGCCCAGCGCCCCGAACGCGTGCAGCAGGTACTCGCGGTCGCTGAGCTTGCTGTTGTTCCGCAGCCAGGTGGTGTAGCGGTCGCGGGCCTGAGCGAGCCGCTTGCCCGGTCCGGAGAACCATGGCTCGTCGCAGAGCTGGTTGTCCTCGACGAACCGCACGAACACCGTCGCCAGCACCCACGCCACCGCGACCTGCGTCAGGTGATCCTCGGCGAACGCCGCGAGCGTCTGTGCCGTGCGCCCGGCCCTCCGCGCCGCGTCGTAGTCGCCGTCGACGAGCGCCTTCGATGCCGGGTGTTCCGCGAGTCGGGTCCGCAGATCCTCGACGAGTTCGACGACGAGCGGCTGCAGGTCGGTGAGCAGGGCCTGGCGGTCGATCATCGCTCAAGCTTCGTACTCGGTGACCGCAGTCTGCAGCAGCTCGGTGAGCGTCGGCAGGCACCGGTCGAAGTCCTTCGGCATCACGGTCACCCGCACCGCCGCTCCGTTGCGGCCGGGGCGGACATCGAGACCCGTCTTCTCGATGCGCTCGATCCACGACGCAGCGTCCTGGACCTCGATCTTGAAGTGCACGAACTTCTTCTTCGGTACGAAGTGGACGAACGCGCCACTGCGGGTCCCGTCGTTGATGTTGATGTACTGGCGAAGGTAGTTCAGGCTCATCTTGCCCTTGGCCTTGCCGTTCATGACTTCGACCGCGCGATCGCAGACGGTGAGGATCTCGCCGCCGACGCGTTCGATCCAGTACTCGCGCGTCGCGGGTTCGGCCCGGGCTTCGTGTTCGTCGTCGCGACGCAGTGACGTCTGGTCCATCACCTTCACGAAGTTCAGCAGCAGCCTGCCGTCGATCTGCAGCGCGTGGCACTGCAGCACGATCAGCGGGATCGTGCCGGCGAGCAGACTGAGCACGCTCAGGAACCGACCGGTCACGTCTTCCGCGACGATCACCGCGATGTGCTCGTAGCCCGGGTAGCGGCGGCGCTCCAGGTCCCAGTACTCGATCGTGCGGATGATGTGGCTCTCGTCGAGGCTGCCCAGCATCAGTTCGAGCTCGTAGCGCCGTTCCGCCTCCCGGTCGTAGAGCACCAGGTCGAGGCGGCCGGCGCGTTCCTGGCGGCGCTCGCGGTCGAGCAGTTCGAGATCGCCCGGGATGCCGAGGATGGAGGGATCCTCGGCGATCCGATCCTGCAGCCACTTCTCGGTGTACTCCGTGTCGCGCAGGTTGATGCGGGTGTGCTTCACGTAGGCGAGACTGGGCATGGTCGGAGAGGTGGGGGAGCCTCGTCCGGTCGAGGAGTCCCCGGGGCGCGGGAGAGTACGAAGCGTGGGTGCGGAACTCCACAAGGGGCAAGGCTCGCTTGCCGCGCCGAGACCAGGGCTGACCGCGCACCGGCGCAGACCACCAGTGGGCGTACGCGCTGAGGCCCTGCGAAGGCGCGTACGTCGAAGCGCGTTGGTCGGCGTGGGTAGGTTCAGCGACGGAATCGCCAGAGTCGGTGCCAGCGCGCGACCGGCGGGTGCGCCGCAGTACCGAGTTCGCCGCGGCGGTCGAGTTCGTGCAGCAGGTCGACGAAGCCCTGCTCTCCACGGCGCGCTGCCTTCGCAGCCGTGTTCCGCGGATCGTCGCCGAGCTTCGACCGGCAGAAGGAGAGGATCGCGTGGGCTTCGCCGCACTGGCCGTTCGTCGCGATCACCCGCCTACACGCATCCCGAGCCGCTGCCCAGGCGCCGAGAGCCAGATGGCAGTCAGCGAGGTGGAGGTGCTGGACCCAGTCGTCATCCGTGAGCTGCATCGCCAGCAGCTTGTCGCGAGCGACCTCGAAGTCGTGGCGGTCGGTGTGGTGGTCACCACGCATCATCAGCACGGCGATCTCGGTCATCGCCAAGCCTCCGTCCGCCGGGAACCGGGTCAGCGCGTCTCTGGTGACGGAAAGCGCGTCTTCGAAGTGGTTCTGATCGGCCAAAGCCTCGGCCAGCACCCGGTGGTTGTCGGACAGGTCCGGGCGCTGCTCGACGAGCTTGCCCGCCGCCGCTTCCATGGCTGGCCAATTGCGCTCGTTCCTGGAGTGGAACAACTCCGCCAGCGGATGGAGATGCCGAAACTGGCTCTGGTTGCCCTGGAAGTTCCAGATCAGCTGGCTCGCTTCCCGGCGGGCGGCCGACGCGCTGCGGCCGTGATCCAACAAGGTCGCCTCGAGGGACCGCGCTCCGGTGGCCAACTGGAGGCAAGTCGTCAAGCGGGACGATTCCTCGGACCGGCTGATTGCGGCGTAGTCGGCTCGAATCACAGGATGGATGTCGTTCTCGGGTGCGCGGGCCACTTCGCCGAATGCCCAGCGAGCGAACCCCAGCCGCCAGCCGGCGAAGAGGCCGATCGAGGTCACTGTCCTCCGCTGCTCCTGCGCGAGATCCGATTCGCGCATGGCCTGGGACTGTGCGTGCGCGTGCGTGAGCGTGGTGGTCAGGCACCCGCCCAGCCACTCCCAACACCAGGTCTTGGCGAACTGGCGCGCGAGATGGCGCAAGCCGTACCAACGACGCCACCGCGGTAGGGCGAGCTGGTCGTGCGGATGCAGCACCGAGGCAGCGGCGTGGATGGCCTGGAAGGTCGGGTGCGCCGGACCGCCGTGCTCGAGGTTCGCGACGGTCTTCTCGTTCCAGTTGCGGTTGCCGTCGGCGCCGACCAGGTCGAGAGTCAGTTCGTCGAGGCTCTTGCCGGCCGCTGCCCGGGCACGGCTCATCGGCGTGGTCGGCGGCACCTCCATGCACCACGTCATCTCGACCGAGTCTGGTTCCAGAGTGCGTTCGTCGATGGAACCGGACCACGGCAGCAGTGACAGGGCGACCGTCAGGTGGTGCCAGCCGAATCGCATCAGCGGCATGAGGCCGAACGCCGGATCGACCTCCGCACCTGCGATTCGCGAACGGGCTTCCCCGAGCAGGGCTTCGTGCTCCTGCGCGAGCCAGCTGAGGCGCCCGACGATGGCGTCGCCGAGGTCGCCGCTGCAAGCCGGCACCGACGCGGCATCGGCGAGGTACTGCTGCACCAGTGGCCCTCGGCTGCCGGGTTCGTCCCACCGCAGCGACTTGCGGATGACCGGGATGATGTCGGAGCGCAGCAGAGCCTCGCCGAACGTCCGCAGCAGCGTCTGCAGACCCTGGTCCTGGATGTCGAACCGGCGGCCCGTGAAGTGATGCTGGAACGGTCCGCCCCCGCTCAGTCTTGGCACCTCGATCGGCTGGCCTTGCTCGTCGACGTCGAAGTCGAGGTGGAACGCCTGGATCACGAGGTCGAGCAGCTGGAAGAAGGTCGGCGTCGAGGTGGCGCTCATTGCTCGGCTCCCCGGCTCGCGTAGTTGCCGCCCCGGGCGACGAATCGCTCGGCGAGCAGTTGCACCTCGGTGAACGCGGTGCGCCAGCCGATCTGATGGACGGGCGCGGAACTGTAGCGATGCTGCCCGGCGACGTTGTCGTAGGCGTAGCCGCCCGGGTCGACCATCGCGTAGCTGCCAGTCATGAGTTCGTGATCCTCGGGCACGATCGTGATGCCGGAGGAGCCGACCGGACGGTGGCAGTCCACGAATCGCTGGAACTCGTCGCGCGTGATCGCCAGGTCGATGTAGTCGGCGTCGTTCTGTCCGCGGACGGGGAGCACCTGCAGCAGCTTCCAGCGACCCGGTCGCAGGCGCCGCACCAGAGGGGCAAGATCCTCGTCCAGGTTGTGGCGCTGCACGACGGTGTTGACCTTCAGCTGAACGCCGGCGCGGTGGATGAAGTCCGCAAGGGTGGCCAGTTCGTCGGGCGAGATCACCGACCGTCCATACGTGCGGCCGATCGCGCGGTTGGTGTCGGCACAGCCGCTGTCGACCGAGAGGCCGATCCAGTCCATGCCCGCCAGGATGGCGTCGCGCAGCGCCGGATCGCGCAGCATCTTGGTGCCGTTCGTCACCATGCTCGTCGCGAGCCCGAGACTGTGCGCGAGTTGGAGCGCCTCGGGCAGCCAGGGGCACAGGGTCGGCTCACCGCCGACGAACGTGATGCGCTCGAAGCCGAGCGCGAGTTCGCGAACGACGGCCAGCATCTGTTCGCGGGGCAGGTTGTCGTGCCCGGCGTCGTTGAAGCGGGCGAAGCAGTGCCGGCAGCGCATGTTGCACGGCTTCCAGCAGTGGTAGTTGACGGTCGTGATGGGGCAGCGGGGGAAGACCTGGGTTGGCTTGTTCATGCGCGCGGGTCGTAGAGACCAGAGCGCGAACCGATGGCCCGTTCCGTTCTACACAGGCAGCGGCTGTCCGAAGTGTCCGGGAGCGATCACGATGCGCGCTCCCGCTGGCCCAGGTGTACCCACGACGGCGGCACCGCCGTGAAGTCACTCCGGCTGCCAGGCACCGGAACCGGCACGCCATCGACCACCGGCAGCGCCTGCGCATCCATCGCCGCCACCAGCAGCCACGCGCCGCCGAGGGCCCCGTCCGTGCCTGGCTTCGCGGTTACCCGTTCGCGCAGCCGCTGGACGACCTGCGCCAGCAACCCGTAGCGCGCCAGCACGCCGAGCCGCGTCACCAGGACCGTCGCTGCCGGCGTGTCGCTGCCGATCACGTCCCCGAGCCTGCTCGCCACTTCGCGCACGAACTCGCGCAGGTCACGGTTCTTCGGCGAGCCAACGGGGTCGGCGTCTGCGGCCAGAACCTCTGACCACGCAACCTCGTACTTCGTCGCGACCCGCCGCAACTCCTCCAGGAACACCCGCTCGCATGACACCACCCGCACCTGCTCGCCGAACCGGTCCTGCAGCCGGTGCAGCACGGTCTCGTGGTGCTCGCGCAGGACGGTCAGCACCAGGAACTTCTCGCGCGCCTTCACCAGCTTCTGGTCAAACTCGCGCGCCTCGACCACCTCCGGCGACTCGGCCGGCGGCAACGTGCCGGTCGACACCCGTGCTGGCAGCGTGCGCTCGCCGGTCAGCTGCGGCTTCGTCGCGCTGCGGAAGCGGAACGTGCCGTGCTCTCCGTCCCACTGCAGGTCCGGCACCACGGCCTGCAGCAGCGGCCGCAGTTCGCTGGCCGCCGCCGGGAGGGCTTCGGCGGCCGGGTAGCGGCTGGCGATCCGGTCGCGGATCTGAATCGGGGTCAGTGCCGCCGCACCGAGCAAGGCGCCGTGGGCGAGCTTCAGGGCCCGCGCGGCCGGCATGCCACGTGGGTAGACCTCGAGCTTGCCCGACACTGCAACGTCGCCCGCGACGGCAGCGAGACGTACCAGCCGCTCGGATGACAACGGCGGAACTGCGTCCGGGACGTTGGTCTGCTGCAACCGCTCGAGCACGCGCGCCGGTGCCGGCAGCGGTTCCGCGTAGGCGAGTTCGCGCGCGCGCCGGCCGAGATCCTGGGCGTAGCGCAGCAGGGCGTCGGCGTCGATCGGCTGCCCGTCGCCGTCCTGGTTGGCGACGAGCCAGATCCGGTCCTGCCGCCGGCTGGCTTCGAAGCGGGGCTCGTCGAGATCCTGCTCGGCCTCGATCGCGGCGCGCAGCACGATGCGGGCGTAGCGCGTGCGTTCGGAATCCGGCACGCCGTCACCGTACGCCTGCGCGATCTGATCCACGGCTTCCGCGATGCTGGCGATCCCAACTTGAGTGACGAGATGCGGCAGCAGCGCGTCGCGGATCGCGGACAGCGCGCCGTTCTTGCGCCACCGCGCCCGTGCCTTGGCGAGAGTCTGATTGACCAGCACCGTCGTGCAGCCGTGGACCTTCGCCACCTCGGTTTGCGTCGGCCACGGCAGCGGGTCCTGCTCCCCGGCAGGCGGCGAGAGCAGCGACACAAGGACCTGCGCCGGCAGCTGGTCTGCCTTGGCCTTGCTGCGCGGTGCCGGCAGCAGCGACCCCGCGAGCTGGTCCAAGGAGGGGGCTGGCAGCGAGTCGTTGCCGGGTTCGTCGTCTTCGTCGGTGCGCGGCTTCACCGCCGGCAACTCGCTCCCCGGCTGGATGTCGGGGAACTGTGCGCGCAGCGAGCTGATGGCTCGCAGCAGCTCCTCGCCCGTCTTGGCGCCGACACCTCGCGCCTTGGTGATGCGGCCGGGCAGTGCAGTCAGCAGTTGGCGGACGGTGTCGATTCCAGCCCGTTCGAGGGTCGTCAGTGCCCGCGTCGAGAGTCCCAGCAACTGCACCGAGGAGTGCGGCGTGACCTTCTCGGGCTCGGTCTTCTTCGCTGGAGCCGAGAGCGACTCGAAGGTCCGGCGCCAGGCGCGCCGCATCTCCTCGGCGTTGTCGAAGCGCTGCGCGGCGTCGCGCCGCAGCGCCTTGGTGAAGAACTCGGTGAGCGCTTCGCGCGCCGAGCTGTCGAACAGCCCTTCATCGGACAGATCGACTTCGCGGTCGCTGAGTTCGGGCGCGGTGAGCCCGTCGCCCCACTTCGGTAGCCGGGCCGTCGCCATCTCGAACAGCGTGACAGCGGCCGCGTAGCGTTCGGCTGCCGGGTCGTACTGGCGGCGGCCCTTCTGGCCCAGCATCGGGTCGAGGTAGGCGCGCGTGCCGACCTGGATCTGCGACAGCGGGGCTCGCGAGAGCGAGAAGTCGAACAGGACCAGGTGCTGGTAGTCGCCGCGGCCGCGGGCGGCGATCCCGAGGTTGTCGGGCTTGATGTCGCGATGGAAGACTGCGTTCTCTTCGAGGTAACGGAGCGCGGACAGCAGGTCCTCGCCGAACCGCTGCAGCATCTCGATCTCGAGGCGGCCCTTGCGCAGTCGGGTTGCGACGGATTCCTCACCGGCACGCGCGAGCAGGAGGCCGGTGTGGCCCGCGCAGTCGAGCATGTCGTCGCACTCGATGATGGATTCCTGATGCAGCGACTTCAGGACTTCGTACTCGGCCTGCAGGGTGCCGTTCTTCTCGGGATCGAGTGCGACCTTGAGCACGCGCTGCTGCGTGGTGCCGCCCTTCGAGCGCTCGACGAGGAACGCAACCGACGTGCTGCCCTGACCCAGGCGGTTCTTGATCACCCAGCCACCCTCTTCGAAGCGCTGGCCGACCCTGGCTGCAGTTGGGTTCTCGTAGACCAGGTCGGCCGGCCGCGTCAGCTCGTTCTCGACTTCGTCGAGCTGATGCAGGAAGTCGCGGACGGTCTGCAAGCGATCGGGCACGCGTGGGCGCGTGCTCTGGCGGACCAGCTCGACCAGCGCGGCATGCACGTTGTCGACCGCCGAAGAGAGCAGGAGTCCGTCGTCGCGGCGTAGCCGTTCGAGCAGGTCCGAGCGACTGTCGGCTGGCGCGCGACCCGTGAACAGGTGCCAGGCGATCGTGCCGAGGCCGAACACGTCGAGGTGCTCGGCCCGCACCGTTGGATCGGTGTGCGTCTCGGGCGCCAAGTAGGGGATCGCGCCCTGGTCGACGAGGTTGTCGATGTGCCTGGTGACCGTGCCGCTGCTCGTGCCGAGCGCCGTCGCTGAGGTCGATTCCCGCGCCGAAGTCTGCCAGTTGTAGAGGCGGGTCGCGTAGCCGGCGTTCGGCAGCTTCCGGATCAGCACGCTGTGCGGGGTCAGTGCGCGGTGCACCAGGCGTCGCTCGTGCGCGTGTTGCGTCGCTTCGGCGATCTGCCGCAGGATCGACAGCCGGTCGCTCAGGTTGAGCTTGTCGCCCTCGTCGCGGAGGAACAGGTCGAGCCGGACGTCGTCCGGGTCGTAGTCGAAGATGACGCCGGGGCCCTGTTCCCCTTCCTGGAAGTCGACGGCGCGCAGGATGCCGCGGTGGTCGATGTCCCGGAGCCCGAAGAACTCGCGCTGGGCGGCGCGTGTGAGCATCTGGCGGGTCGGGATGTCGACGGTCGAGGCGACCGGGTAGATGCGGATGCGCCGTTGAACCTTCGCGGAGCTCAGGTGCCGCGCGAGCCAGTCCTGGTGGCCGGCACCCTCGAGCAGCACCGAGACCAGTTCGTGGCTGTTCGCGAAGCGCTTGTGGCTCTGCGATTCACGGATGCCGGCCTGGGCGAGCGCCTGCGCGATGTCGCGTGCAAGGCGGACGTCGATGACCCGGTGGCGGTGATGGGTGGGTTCGATCCGGGTCAGCGCGTCGCGCAGGCTTTGGGTTCCCGGCGAGCCGGTGCGCGTGCAGAGGTGACGGCGCAGCGGTTCGTCGAGTTCGACCTGCTGGGTGGTCGCCGACAGGAACACCAGCGGCTGGAGGAACAGTTTGCCCGGGTCGTGGTCGCGCAGCGCCTTCTGGCGGCGCAGCAGGCTGATCAGGCGCTTGCACTTGCGATCGGTGGCGAAGACGGGGCTGTCGTCGGTGACCCGTTTGCCTTCCGGTGTGTGCCACGTCCACGACGCCGCGTCGCCCGTGATGCGACCGGGGCGGCTCTTGATCTCGACGAGGAAGAACCCCTTCGCCGTCAGCACCAGGGCGTCGACTTCGCCGATCGTGCCCTCGGCCGAGATGAACTCAAACAGCGACCAGACTCGGTTCGGTTCGACGTCAGCCAGCTGTTCGCGCAGGAAGTGGAGCGCGTCCTGTTCCCACGGGTGCGGGGTGGCGTTGAACTGGGTCCAGCGTGCAGCCGAGAGTGGCATTGGGCGAAGCCGACTTGGCGACGAGTCCTTGGTCGCACGCCGACGATCGAGCCGCGGGAGTAGACTCGCACCAGTTCAGGCCGGCAAGAAGTTCGCCCGTCGGCGGGTGTGGAGGCGGAACGATCCAGCTGGTCCGCCGGGCTACGGGTCAGTCCCTCCCAGCCAGCGGGTAGCCAGCTAACTGGTTGCCGTGCGGTCGGTGTTCAGCTGGTCCCACACCGCCCGCACCACCTTCGTTGTGCATGCACCAACACCGTCCATCGCCAGGATGCGGTCCAACCCGCGCTTTCGCAGGTCCTCGAGGTTTCGAAGGCCGGCGCGAAACAGCAGGCCAGCGGCGTAGCCCAGGGCTGGTCGTGTGAAGCCGGGAAGCGAGTGCACGACCCTGTCGAGATCGGTCGACACGACCCGGTGTTCGCGCAGCAGCTGAATGCTGTTTGTGTGCTCGGGGGTGGCGTCGTGGGGAACGGGCTCGGCCTTCGCCGGTTGGTCTCGACCGCCCTGCGGGTTCTGCGCCGCGACCCATCGCTGCACCGCGTCCAGACTCGTCAGGGTCTCGCCGTCGATTCGCACGACTTCAAGACAGGCGCCTTCGCAGCCGACGCGGATCCACCGACGGACCACACGCATGGACACGGCAATGCCGTAGCCGCGTGACTCCAGGTAGCCGGGCAGGTCCTTCAGCGGCAGCAGCTGCTCGGTGCGCACGTCGATCACGGCGGCCAAGCCTCGCTGCGGCAGTAGTTGTGCGCAACAGTCGGCGTCATCTCCCGATGAGGCCACCGCCCACGCGGTGGAGATGCGCGATGAACAGGTCGCAGGTTTCCGTTTCCACTCCCTTCCTTCACAAGTCCAGCGGCCAGGGCGCAGTCTCGGTGCGCGATCCCGATGGCCGCCGCCGCACCATCTACCTGGGCCGTCATGGCTCCATGGAAGCGCAGGAGCGTTACCAGGAGGTTCTGGCCGACCTGCTCGCCGGCAAGCTGCTCCGGCTCCGGCCGCGGATTCGGCAGCGGAGCAGCTGGCCGACCGTCAGCCAGCTCGCTGCCGAGTTCCTGGTCCACGCCCGCCGCTTCTACCGCGATCCCGACCAACGGGTCGGGCGAGAAGTTGGCAGCTACACCGGGTCGCTTCGTCCCCTCCTCGAGCTGTTCGGGGACGCGCACGTCGACCAGTTCTCGGTGACCGACCTGCTGGCCGTTCGGCAACGGCTCGTCGACTGCGGTCGGTATTGCCGCAAGACGATCAACGGGACCATCCGGCGGTGCAAGGCGATCTTCCGGTGGGGTGCCGAGATCGAAGCGGTGCCGGCGGCGACCTGGCATCAGCTCTCGTCGTTGCGTGGACTCACCGCTGGTCGAGGAGGGGTGCGGGAATCGGTGCCCGTCCAGCCGGTGCCTTGGGGCATGGTTGAGCCAGCCCTTCCCCACCTGCTGCCGCCACTTCGCGCAGCGGTTCTGCTGCAGTGGTACACGGGTCTTCGGCCGACAGAGGCGCTCCAGATCACCCGCGGTCAGATCGAGATGTTCCCGGACATGTGGCTCTACCGACCGGCGAAGCACAAGGGCGTGTGGCGGGGGCTCGAACGGATGGCGTGGCTTGGCCCGAAGGCGCAGGAGGTGCTGACGCCGCTGCTGAAGGTGGATCCCGACGCTGCCCTGATCTCGCCAGTCGACGCGGTCGTCGCGCTGAAGGAGAGAAAGCGACGAGACCGGAAGACGCCGATCACCAAGCAGACGAGGGACCGCGACCGGAGGTCGAAGAAGAAGAGGCCGTACGTCGGCCAGTTCTACGGCGTGGACGCCTACCGCAAGGCGATCCATCGCGCCTGCGACGACGCGGGCGTTCCTTGCTGGTCACCGCACCAGTTGCGGCATGCGGCGGCGAGACGCATCGCGCTCGAAGCCGGCCTCGAGGCGTGCAAGGCCGTGCTCGGACATCAAGACATGCAGATGACCCAGCGGTACGCCGCCACCGCCGACGTGGATGTCGCGCGGGCAACGGCAGCGAAACATGGATGAGCAACGTGCGGTCGGGCAGCAATGCGACTGAACAGGCGGCCGCTGGCCCGCAACGCTCGCGCCGCCGGGTAGCGGCTGGCGGCGCGGTCGTGATCTGGATCGCCACAACGCCCTCGCGCCGAAACAGAGCGGCATCGGCGCTCGGCCGGCATGCCGCGCAGATGGACCTCCGCCTGCCGACACCGCGACGCCTGCCACGGCCGCTCTGCACTGCTGGCCCCTCGATTCCCTCGCAGCAGGCGGTGATCACCGGGCCTTGTCGCCCTTCGTCGCGTGCTCGCCCGCGCCAGGTCCGCCGGGGTTGATGGGCCTGCCCATCGCTGCCAGCAGCAGATCGTCGAACGTCTGGCCGTCACTGGCGTCCTCTTGCACAGAAGGATGAACGCAGACCCGATCGAGCAGCAACTTCGCGGCGTGCACGTCGCCCCTCATCGCGCGCTTCACAAGGACATCGAACACACGGAGCAACGAGTCCGTCAACGTCGAACCACGATGCTCGGCAACGAGCAAGGCGAAGTCAGGCCGTCGGGGGCGGCCTGCCGGATTGCCGCTGTTGCCCGCAGCGAATGTGCCGTTCGGCCGCCGACCTGATCCCGCCTGTTTTGCAGGTCTGCGCCCCATCAGCGGACCTCCAGGGAGCCGAGAGCGAGGGGCTGGCGGAGTATGGGGGGCCTCTGCATTCCTTCTCCGTCGACGAGGATACCTTCGACGACCACGATCGGCTCGCGCTGGCCATGCCCGGCGATGTCCCGCTTCAGAGCGACGAACTCGTCGGCGGCGAGAAGCGGAAACAGATCGGCCGCTGCGTGGCTCCTCATTGCTTCGTGGCTCTTCATTGCGTCGTGGTCTCCAGGTTATCCACCGTGCCCGAACTCATCCCAACCCGTCGGCTCGCCGCCCCGGAGCAGCCGGCTGCCCATCTGCTGCGGCGTTGCGTCGTCTTCTCGCTTCGCCCCTGACGACACCGGGTACGCGAACGTCAGCGCGAAGCCATCACCCCAGTCGGGCGAGCGGCCAAGCCGTTCGGCGACCAGCTTCTTCGGCTCGAGCAACTGCTGGCCCTTCTCGTTCCACCCGACCTCGGGCGCCTCAAGGTCCTGCACCAGCTCGGGACAGTCGGCCCCGATCGCGCCGCCTTCCTTGATCCACGTCGCCCCGCGCACATACATCTCGATGCGCTTGTTCGCGTAGCGGCCCCGGTCGTCCGCGTCGCCGCCGAAGTACACCGGCACGACCTGCAGGCCGAGCGCGCGCGCCTGGTCGATGACACCGAGCCCCGGGCCGCCGGCGTCGATGAACACCGCCGCCGCGTCCAGGTCCCCTGCCAAGCGCACGAGCTCGGCGGCGATCACGATGCTGTTCTTGCCGCGCATCACCTTCGGTTCCATGAGCAGCCGACCCCGGCGCGGGTAGAGCACGGCAGCGTCCTGCACCATGCCGACGTCGACGCCGATCACCACCGGCAGGCTCGGGTCGTCGTCGACGACGCGGGCGGCCGAGGCCTCGAGATCGGCGAGCGACAGCAGCCGGCCCATCGCCGACTGCGGGAACTCGGCGAACACGTTGATCTGCACCCAGGGGTTGTCCCTGCCGTGCATCGCGATCTGTTCGCGCGCCCACTCGATGCTGACTGCCGGCGTGCGGTCGGGATCGTCCGGGTCGCTGGTGACGCGCACGCAGCGCCACTTCGTCCGCTGCTTCGTCACCGCCTGGTACAGCGCGCCCTTGGGCGATGTCGTGTTGCCGGCGATCAGCACGCGAGCGTTGTGGCCCTCCTGCTGGTTCGCCAGGGCAGCGTCGGCGGTCGCCAGCAGCACCGGTGGCACGCCGCCCGCTTCGTCGATGACGAACAGCACGTTGTCGCCGTGGATGCCGGCGAGCGCCTGGGCTTGCGTGTTGGCATCGGCCGACTGGCTCCAGGTGCGCGCCGACGTGAACCAGGTCTCCGGCGAGCTGATGCGGGTAATGCGCTGGCTCGACCAGCTGAACAGCCGCTGCAGCAGCGGCGACTTACCGAGCCACTTCGCCAGCTCGGCCCACAGCCCGTCCTTCAGGTTCGGGCCGGTGATCGAGGTGCAAACCCCCTTCAGGTCCTTCTGCGTCGCCATCGACCACCAGATGATCCAGGCTTCCAGGCATGTCTTCGCGCAGCCCTTGCTGCCGGCGATCGCGACGCGGTTGTGCTCGGGCAGGGCAATCAGTTCGCGGTCTTGCCAGCTGTGCGGCTCGGCGCCGAAGACCTCGCGCACGAACAGCTGCGGCTCGGCAGTCCAGCGCCGCAGCCCTTCCAGCTTCAGCCCCAGCAGCGGGTCAATCACCGGGCTTCTCCTTGCGCAGCGCCTGGCAGAGCACCTCGTCGGTCGGCAGCGAAGTTGGTGTGGGGTCACCACGGTGGTCCCCTTCGTCGCGACGCCGGCCGCCGTCGAGCCGTCCTGGCCTGGTGGTGGGGTCGCTCGATGCGCGCACCGAGGTGCCCACTTGCGGGACGGCCAGCAGGGCTTGCGTCGCCCGGTCGGCGCCGTCGGGGGCGCCGCGGCTCAGGTCGAGGGTGCTGCCGCCCCGGATCCCCAGGACCTCGTCGACAACGGCGTGCAGGTGGTGCTCGGCGGTCGAGCGCAGGTGCCGGCGGAAGTCGATCGTCGGGACCGGGCGCCAAACGGTGCTCTCGCTGGTCAGCATGCCGCCTCCGGCTGGCGCAGGTGGCGGCGGAGGCGATACCGAAGCTCGTGGGCGATGCCGCCGAGTGTCTGGCCCAGTACGGCCGCGCACGAGCGCATCCGCGGGAACCTCGCCGGTGCCGCGCCAGACGTCCCAGTCGCGCAGCAGAAGACCTGAGCCGTCGCCGCCGGTCGAGCCGGCGGCTGTTGAGAGGACGACGTCGCGCGAGGGCCACATAGCCGGCAGGATCGAACCGAGCAACCGCACGGTGGGGGTGGTCATCCGCCGCCCTCGCTGCAGTCCGACTGGTTCCCGCTGGTTCCCTCCGGTTCCCGGGAACCCCGGGCAGCACCACTGCTTCCCGGTTCCCTGGTTCCCTCCCCCCGAAGGGGGGGACCAGGACGGGAAGCGGCTGCGGCACCGGCCTCGGTCAGTCGATAGCCGTCGCCGTCAGGAACCAGTTCGCCGGCAGCGACGGCCTCCTTGATGGCGGCGAACAGGGAGGCATTCCGCCCCTCGGTGTTGTCGACGATCGTCCTGCCAGACGCGACCTTGCCGCCCTTGTCGGCGACGGTACGCAGCACGGCGAACCGGTAGGCGTCGGCGGCCGCGCGCTTGTGCATGCCCTCGTCCTCCAGCCGTGGAGCCGGAGAGTCCATCGCTGGCAGAACGACGACGGAGGCCCTCGGCCGGTTCTGCTGGCCGACCCCGAGTTCGACGCGCTGCAGACGCAGCCGGATCGGCGCTGCCCGTTCTGCATCCCGCTGCTTGATGGTCGCCAGCTGGATGGCGTCGGGCTTGCCGCTCACCGCCAGGACGAAGTCGGCAGCCGCGGCCCATGCGCCGCTGCCGCGCAGCGCCGCCAGGTCGCCGCCGCGGGCGTTCTCGGTGGGCTTCCTTTCGTGATGCAGGAGGAGGACACAGCAGCTGTGCTCTGCAGCGAGTTGTGCCAACGCTGCCATTGCGGGGGCCGCGAACTCCGACCGGTCCTCGCTCTCGGCCCAGTGCGCCGACAGGGTGTCGATGACGACCAGCGTGGGCGGGTGCCCATGCTGCCGCGCCAGATCAGCGACGATGCCAGCGAGCTCGGTCCGGCCGGTGGGGGAAGACAGCGGCGGCAGGCCGTTAGCAACAGCGACGTAGCGGTCGCCTGGTTCGCGCGCACCGTTCGCGATTGGCCACGCTTCGCAGCGGGCACCGAACCCGGTCATGCCCTCGCCCACGACGTAGAGCACGCTGCCCGCTCGGACGCAGCGCCCGTGCCAGTTGTGGCCGTAGTAGACGCGCATCGCCCAGTCGACGGCGACCGCGGTCTTGCCGACGTTCGACGGCCCGACGAGGAAGCCGACGCCAATGGGGAGCATGCCGTCGATGACGAACTCGACTTCCCGTAGCGAGACGACTTCGGGCAAGAGCAGCACGCGCGCCTGGCGTCGTGTGCTGCTGCTGTCCTTGGCCGCCGCGGCGAGCAGGGCACGCAAGTCCTCGGTGGTCGCGCCGTCCGCCGCGTCGGTCAGAGCGCGACCCGCGACATGGATCAGGTGGCGTCGTTGGGCGTGGTCCCGAACGATCTCCGCGTGGTAGGCGACGCCAGCGGCGGTAACGACGCCGTCGAGCAGGTCGATCAGCTCCGCGTGGCCGCCTGCGTCGTCGAGGCGCCCGCACTGCCGCAGCGCGTGGGCGACGGTGATCAGATCCGACTGCCCGGTGCTGGCATGCGCCTTCGCGATCGCGGCGGCGATGACTTGGTGTCGCGACAAGTAGAAGTCGGTCGGCCGCACGATCGCCATGACTTCCGCTACGGCGTCGGTGTGCAGCAGCATCGAGCCGAGCACGTTCCGCTCCGCGGCGAGGTCGTGCGATGGACTGTGCGCGACGCCGTTGTGCTCTGCCGCTGGTAGTGCGACCGACATCCGGATGCGCCGTGTCACGGGCCGTTGCCTCCGCGGGCCCGGAACCCGAACGCAGTGAGTTGCTCTTGCGTCGACTTGCGGCGAGTTGCTGCAGGCGCCGCCCCGGGGCAGCTACGGCCAGCGCGGGGCGGGGGCGCCGCGCCTTTCGACTGCTGCGCCCGCGCAACCTCGTCAAGGAACTGGAACAGCCACGCGTCGCACGTCAGCTTCTGTCGACCGGCGGCGATGAAGCGCAACCGCACGCCTTGGCAGCCTTGGATCGCCCAGCGAACCACCACCTTCGGGTGGAGGCGGTTCCCGTTTGCCCGCTTGGGTAGCCGATCGGAAACGTACTTGAGGGCGTAAAACTCGGCGAGGGTCGCCGGCGTCTCTCGGTGTTCAGTGGTGATCGTCACGGGAGCGGATTGTTCCGCCGCGTGACGCTGTGCTCAGGTTGACGGAAGTAGTCGCCGTTCTATGACCAGCGCAGTTGCTGGGTTTTCCGGTTGCCGGACGGAAGTAGCGAGGGAAGTAGCGCCTTTACTTCTTGAGACCCGGGCGTGATTGATCGCCGCCCGAACGCTGTCCAGGTGCTGGAAGGTTCTGGAATCGAAGCGTCGTCGTGCTGCCTCGAACGCCTTGTGTTCGATCAAGCAACGCCGAGCCTTCTGCTCGATCGGAACGTCGTTCTCCTGCGCGAATCGCTTCACGGCCTTGGTGTTCCGCAGGTAGCCGATGTCTTTCCGCACCAGGAGAGTGGCAATCACGAAGTCATGCTTCGGCGATGTGACATCTCCGCCCGGCGCCCCTGCCGGTGTGTGCGCCAGGCGAAGCATCTGCTCGGCGAGCACCTCGACGGGCTTGACTAGCTCGAGAACGTCGGCCGAGTCCGGACGCACCCGCAACCGCTTCTGCAACACCATCGCGAGCTCGTCCGCGCAGCGGATGTGTGGTGATTCCAGCTCCTGCGCAGCTGCCACCATCGCGAGCCGCCTCACAGCCTCCAGGAGCGGAGTCAACACCGAGTGCCACGGCGCGCTGCAGAGAGCCTTGAGGGGCTGCAGCCCCGCGTCCTGACAGGCAAGTGCACCGTCGGGGTCACTGACCCCGATCGTCCGCAACAGCTGCCGCGCGGCCTCTCGGGAGTGCGCGTCTGGCGGATCGACATCGTGATGGAATATGGCTTCCCCAAGGAGCCAATGATGCCACTCGCTCGTGGACATGCCCTGAGGTGGCGGCTCGATGCTGCCCTCGATCGCCTCGTACAGGTCGCGAGACAGCTCGAGGGCGAACTTCGCCTGCATGCGCAGCAGGGCCCCTCGGAACTCGACGACTGCTTGCTCGACCCGCTGCGGTACTGCGAGCAGATTCGGTGAGGCCGACGATGGCTTTGGCACGAGCGGACTTCCTCTTGCGGACTCCCCGCGAGACGATGGCAGCCGGGGCGGGCCGGAGGTCTGCGGTTGGCCACGCGCGGGAGATAACCGCGCGCTGCCCCGGCTCCTACGACTCTACCCGTGCCGCGCCATGATCGCACGCGAGCGTTCGTGGTCCGCTTCCGCGTAGATTTCGGTCACCGCGGCGCGGGCGTGACCGAGCACTACGCGTGCGGCCTCGAGGCCTTCCTCGCGCCGCAGCCGCGTCGCCGCGCTGTGGCGCAGCCGGTTCGGGCCCCACGGTTCGAACATCGCGCAGCGGCTGCAACCAGCCAGGATCTGCTCGGCCAGAGTGTCGTCGTCGACAATCGCGCGCATCGCAGCCTCGGTCAGCAGCAGCCGGCCCGACGTCGACACCATACGTCGGGTCGCCAGGCGCCCGAACCG
>JBASWX010000397.1:0-6667 GCA_049276695.1 Planctomycetota bacterium | reverse complement strand
ACGGGACGCAGAGCGGCGGGCTGCGCACGTTCGTGGTCCGACTGCTCGGCGGCGCGGCACCGGTGCCGGCGCTGGCGGTCGAGGTCCTGCCGCCAGCGCCCGGCGCACCGCTCGACCGGCCGCTGCGCGGCGCCCGGCTCGGCTGGGCCGAACTGCCGCAGCGGTTGCCGTGGACCAGCCTGCCGGCCGATGCCGAGCCCGGATCGGTGTCGGTCGCGCTGCTGGGCGGCTGGCGGTCGCTGCGCCTGAACCGCGTGCAGGACCAGCTCGTCACGCCGCTGCCGGTCGACCTGTTCCTGTTCGAGATGCGGCGTTGGATCCACGTCGACCGCTTCTACTACTACCTCGAGTGCAGGCGCCCGACCGGTGTCTGGCGCTCGGCGGCCGACTGGTTCGTGCTCGACCCGGAGGCCCGGTGAACGCCGCGTCGACGTGCCTCGTCGTGCTGGCGCGCGCCCCGGAAGCGGGGCGGGTGAAGACGCGTCTCGCCGGCGCGATCGGCGAACGGCGGGCGCTGCAGGTGTACCGGGCCTTGCTCACGATCACCGCCGGCGCCGCCCTGGCGTGGCCGGGGCCGGCCCTGCTCGCCAGCACCGGCGACGCAGCGGCGTTCGCGGGCACCGGCTGCGAACGGCTGACGCGCATCGAGCAGGCCACCGGCGATCTCGGCAAGCGGATCGCCGACGCGTTGGCGCAGGGTCTCGCACGCGCCCGCAACGCGCTGGTGATCGGCAGCGACTGCCCGGCGCTCGACGGCACGGCACTGGCGGCGGTCGCCGCAGCGTTGGCGACGGCACCGGTCGCCTTCGGTCCCGCCGACGACGGCGGTTTCTGGGCGATCGCGACCAACGACCACCGCGCCGTCCACCTGCTGGCGACGCTGCCGGTGCCATGGTCGTCGCCGGCCACGCTCGGCACGCTGCGGCAACAACTCGCCGCCGCCGGCCTGGCGAGTGCCTGCGGGCCCGTGCTCGCCGACCTCGACACCGCGGCGGACCTCGACCAGGCCCTCGCGCTCGGCCTGCTCGGGCCGCGGCCGGAGGCAACCCGGTGAGTGCAACCGCAGTGGGTCCCCGCGTCGCCGTCGTGATCCCGGCATTCGACGAGGAGCAGGCGATCGCCAGCGTGCTGGCCGAGATCCCGCGCGAACTGGTGCACGAAGTCGTCGTCGTCGACAACGGCAGCAGCGACCGCACCGCCGAGGTGGCGCGCGCGCACGGCGCCCGGGTCGTCGCCGAACCGCGCCGCGGCTACGGCTCGGCGTGCCTCGCCGGCATCGCCGCGACTGCGGACGCCGACGTGCTGGTGTTCCTCGACGGCGACCACTCCGACTTCCCCGACGACCTGCGCCTGCTGCTGCCGCCGCTGCTGCGCGACGAAGCGGACCTGGTGATCGGCTCGCGCATGCAGACTGCGGCGGCGCGGCGCGCATTGCTGCCGCAGTCGCGCTTCGGCAACTGGCTCGCGTCGGTGTGCCTGCGCCTCCTGTTCGGCATCCGCTGCTCGGACCTCGGCCCGTTCCGCGCCGTACGCCGCGACGCGCTGCAGGCGCTCGGCATGCGCGACCGCGACTACGGTTGGACCGTCGAGATGCAGTTGCGTGCCCACTTCGCCGGCCTGCGCGTCGTCGAGCTGCCGGTCCGCTACCGCGCCCGCATCGGCCGCAGCAAGATCTCCGGCACGCTGCGCGGCGTCGTGCTGGCGAGCTGGAAGATCCTCGCCACCATCGGCCGGCACCGGATCTCGCCGCCGCGCGTCGCGCGCTACCGGCCCGCGGCCAGCGCGTCCCGGGGTTGACCACGGCCACCCACCCACTCCGCTCCCGAGCCTGCCCATGCACCATCCCCACTACTACCACGACGGCGACCTCGCCCGCTTCCCCGAGCTCGGCAGGAACCGCCCCGAGCTGACGCAGAAGTTCTTCGACTGGTACGGCGCCGTGTTCGCCGAAGGCGCCCTGTCCGCGCGCGAGAAGTCGCTGATCGCGCTCGCGGTCGCGCACGCCGTGCAGTGCCCGTACTGCATCGACGCGTACAGCAAGGACGCGCTCGAGAAGGGCTCGGACCTCGACCAGATGACCGAGGCGGTGCACGTCGCCGCGGCCATCCGCGGCGGCGCGTCGCTGGTGCACGGCGTGCAGATGCGCAACCGCGCCGGCCAGGTGGGCATGTAACCCGATGGCCGAGCCCTCGACCTCGCTGGCGTTCCGCGGTTCGCCGCTGGCGTCACCCGCCGAGCAGCTGCGCACGCTGCGGCAGCTGCCGCTGGCGCACGAGTTCAACGCCGCCGTGCAGGCCGCGTCGCTGCCGCCGCTGCGGCCGGCGAGCCTCGACGTGTTCCAGATGAACCTCGGCAAGCTGTGCAACCAGACGTGCCGGCACTGCCACGTCGACGCCGGGCCCGACCGCACCGAGGTGATGAGCCGCGCGACGATGGAACAGTGCCTCGCCGCACTGGCGGGCACCACGATCCCGACCGTCGACCTCACCGGCGGCGCGCCGGAGCTCAATCCTGACTTCCGCTGGCTGGTCGAACGCCTGACGGCGATGGGCCGCCACGTGTTGGACCGCTGCAACCTGACGATCCTCGAGACCGGCCCGCACCGCGACCTGCCGCAGTTCCTGGCCCGGCACCGCGTCGAGGTCATCTGCTCGCTGCCGCACCACCGCGCGCTCAACACCGACCGGCAGCGCGGCGACGGCGTGCACGAGAAATCGATCCGCGCGCTGCAGCGGCTCAACGCGCTCGGCTACGGCGACGGCCGCAGCGGACTGCGGCTGGTGCTGGTGACGAACCCCGTCGGCGCCTTCCTGCCGGCGAGCCAGGCCGCCCTCGCAGCCGAATGGCGGCGCGAACTGCACAAGAACCACGGCATCGTGTTCGACGCGCTCTACACGATCACCAACATGCCGATCAGCCGCTTCCTCGACTGGCTGCAGCAGTCGGGCAACCTCGCCGCGTACATGGAGCGGCTGGTCGCGGCGTTCAATCCGGCCGCGGTCCCCGGCGTGATGTGCCGCAACACGCTGTCGATCGGCTGGGACGGGCGCCTCTACGACTGCGACTTCAACCAGATGCTCGAGCTGCCCGTCGCCGCGTCGGCGCCACGGCACGTCCGCGACTTCGACCTCGCGCGCCTGCAGGCGCGCCGGATCGTCACCGACCGCCACTGCTTCGGCTGCACCGCAGGTGCGGGTTCGAGCTGCGGCGGCGCGACCACGTGAGCGTCCCGATCGCGCGATCGGCCGAAGCGCCCACCGGCGTCCACCGGCACCTTCCCGATGGCGCCTCGCGATGGTCCGGATAACGTCAGCAGCGAGGCCAGAACGTGAACCGCGACCAGTTGCAGAGCCTGCTCGAGAACGGCGAGAACTCCGGCCTCGAGTGGAAGCGGGACGACCTCACCGGCGAGAAGCTGGCCAAAGAGCTGGCGGCACTGCTGAACCTGGAAGGTGGACACATCCTGCTCGGCGTCGAGGACGATGGCACGGTCTCGGGCCTTGCTCGTAGCCCGGCTGACGCCGAACGCTGGGTGATGGAGGTTGCGCGCACGCACCTGCGACCGCCGGCGATCCCGTACTGGGAGACGATCCTCTGGGATCAGCACAAGGTCGTCGGTGTGATCACGGTGTCCGCCGATGCCCCGGACAAGCCGTACAAGGTGAAGCGGGGCTCGGCATGGGTCACCCAGGTCCGCGTCGGAACGACTTCACGGGACGCCTCCGACGACGAGGAAGCCCGGCTGTACCAACAGTCCGGGCGCATCCAGTACGACCGCCGGCCGCTGCCAGGTTCGTCGCCCGCCGATCTCGACTTCCGCCGGTTGCGTGACTACTTCGCCAACATCCGCCGTCAGGATCATCCCGCCGAGCACGACGCCGACGGTTGGCAACGCCTGCTGATCAACACCGAGATCCTGACCGAGGATCGCGGCCGTGCTCTCGTCGGCGTCGGCGGCATGCTGCTGTTCGGACTGCGTCCAAGCCGTTTCCTGCCCAACGCAGGCATCAACGCCGCGGCCTACCAGGGCACCGTGAAGGACTACGACGCCAAGGAACGCACGGTGCTGCGCGGTCCGCTGGTTGGGCTGTTCGCTGCGGACGGGTCCCTGGTCGAGAGCGGCATCATCGAACAAGCGCTCGAGTTCGTCCGCCGCAACACCCGCATGCAGGCGCACACCGACGAACACGGCCGGCGGCAGGAGCGGTGGGATTACCCGCTCGACGCCGTGCGCGAGGCCGTGGTCAACGCCGTCGCCCACCGCGACTACACGATCCACGTCGCCGACATCGAACTGTCGCTGTTCGCCGACCGGATCGAGGTGCTGTCGCCGGGCCGGCTGCCGAACACGGTGACCGTCGACAAGATGCGCGCCGGCTATCGCGCGTCGCGCAACGAACTGATCAAGGAAGTGCTGCGCGACTACCGCTACGTCGAGGCCAACGGCCTGGGCGTGCCGCGCAAGATCATCGCCGGGATGCGCGCCCACAACGGCACCGAGCCGGAACTGGTCGAAGAGGACGAACGTTTCCTGGTGCGCCTGTGGCGGGAAGCGAAGACACCATGACGGCGTGATCCTGATGGCTGGGATTGGTCGGGCTCGCAACAACGGGGCTTGTCAGGACGCGCACGCACGACACTTCCGGTCATGGGACTGCCGAAGATCGACGTGCAAGGGATGACACCCGAGGAACGGCTGGACCTGATGTCCAGGATCTGGGAGTCGTTCACCCGCGCGCCGGATTCCCTGCCCATCACCGACAAACAGGCTGCAGAACTCGACCGTCGCATGAAGATGCGGGACGAGGGCACGATGCCGATGGTCCCGTGGGAGAGATCCAGGCCCGTCAGAGCCGATCGGCACCTGACGCAGGATGAGGGTCGTCTTCACGGCCGCCGCCGACGAGGAGGTCGAGTCGGCGCGTGCGTGGTACGAAACGGAACGGCCCGGCCTCGGCGACGAGTTGTTGGCCGAGGCTGCGCGCCTGATCACCGTGATCGCTGATCACCCGTTGCACTTCCGCGTCGTTCGCCACGGGTTGCGCCGCGCGCTCGTGCACCGCTTCCCGTACGCCATCTAATACCGCGTTCACGACGACTCGGTGACGGTCGAGAGCTTCCTGCACAGCAGCCGGGATCCTCGCACATGGATGGCCCGCGACCCGAAGCCGCCACGACCGCGCGACGGTAGCCGCTGCGCTGGCACCACACCCGCGGCAGGCCGGCATTGCTCCGCAGCCGACCCTGCTGCATCGTGGTGGCGTGCCCGCTCCGAGCCCTTCGCCGATGGCGCGCCAGCTGCTGCAGGCGGTAGCGCTGGCGCCGCTGTGCTCGGTGTTGTTCCTGCGCGGTGCGCTGCTGCCGAGGCGGGCGCTGGTGCCGTACCCGCCCGGGCGCAGGAAGGGCCCGTGAACGGCGCGCGCCTCGCGATCCTGTCGCTGCTGCTGGCGCCGCTGTTGTGGCTGTGGCCCTGCGTGTTCGGCGGCCGCACGTTCGTTCCGTACGACACGGCGCAGTTCCCGCCGGTCAGCCTGACGGCGACGCCGGCGCAACTGGAGCTCGCCCGCGACGGCGCCAACTTCGACGTCACCGAGGTGCCGCCGTGGTTCCTGCCGGAGCTGACGATGGCGCGCGACGAACTGCGCGCGGGCCGGCTGCCGACGTGGAACCCGCACGCGCGCGGCGGTGCCCCGCTGCACGCGCACGGGCTCATCGGGCTGTGTTACCCACCGAACTGGCTCGCGCTGTTCGCCGACGATCCGGCGGGCCGCCTGGTGTTCGTCGCGTGGATCAACCTCGCGCTCGGCGGCGTGCTGGCGTTCGGCCTGCTGCGCGCGCTCGGCCTCGGCCTGCTGCCGGCGTGGTTCGGCGCGCTGGTGTTCGAACTGTGCGGACCGATGGCGGCCAACGCCTTCTTCTGGATGCGGCTGGGCAGCTACGTGTGGCTGCCCGGCGTGCTGTGGGGCCTGTTCGCGGCCGCGACGGCCGAACGCTTCGGCGCGCGTCAGCTCGCCGGCGCCGCCGTACCGCTGGCGATGACCTGGCTCGCCGGCTTCCCGCCGTTCGCAATCACGACTTCGGTGCTCGGCGCGGCGTTCGCCGTCTGGTTGGTCGGCCGGGCGCTGCGTGAACAGGGCAGCCGGCGTGGCCGCGCTGTGGCGCTGCGTCTGGTCGCTGGCGCAGTACTCGGAGGCATGCTGGCGGCACCGCAGGTGCTGCCGTCGCTGCAGTTCTTCCCGCAGAGCGCGCGCACGACCGACCCGACGACCGCCGAGATCGCGCACGGCGCGTTCGAGACCTACGGCCTGCTCGGCGCGCTGGTGCCCGATGCGTTCGGGCACCCATCGGCGGTGGCGGAAACGCCGTACACGCAGCAGAACGTGCTCGCGCTGCTGTTGACGACGCGCGCCGCCGACGGCAAGCCGGCACTGCCCAACTTCAACTACACCGAGTACGCGGTGTTCGTCGGCCAGCTGGCCCTGCTGCTGGCGTTGCTCGGGGCGGTGGCCGGCCGGGGGCGTGAACGCGGCTTCGCGCTCGCGGCGATCCTGCTGTGCGCGGGCCTGGCGCTGGTCGTGCCCGGCGTGTCGCTGCTGTTCCACCTGCCGCTGGTCAAGAACGTCGCGCCGATGCGGTGGCTGGCGCCCTCCACGCTGTTCGTCGCGTG
>JBASWX010000396.1:0-5433 GCA_049276695.1 Planctomycetota bacterium | reverse complement strand
CCGCGGCCCGGTGGCCCGCCCGCCACCGAAGCCGGCGATGCAACGAAGAAGGCGCGGCAGCGCATCGACGACGCGTTCGCCGCCGCGCGCGCCTGGCTCACCGCGAAGCAAGCCGAGCCGGCGCTGCCGGTCGACATCCGCCACCAAGCCCTGGCCGCGGCCCTGCGGCGCGAGGTGCCGGTGTTCGTGCTCGCTGACGACCTCGAGCAGATCGAGTCAGCCGTGGCCTGGTGCCAGGAACGCAACCTGCGCGGCGTGATCGTCGGCGGCCGCGACGCCGCTGCGTGCGCCGGCATGCTGAAGGCCGCCGCGGTGCCGGTCGTGGTCACCGGCGTGCACAAGCTGCCGCGCCGCGACGACAGCGCCTACGACGAGCCGTTCACGCTGCCGAGGCGCCTCTTCGACCTGGGCGTACAGTTCTGCATCGCCAGCGGCGGCGAAGCGAGCAACGAACGCAACCTGCCGTACCACGCCGCGACCGCCGCCGCCTTCGGCCTCGACCGCGAGCGCGCGCTGGCCGCGATCACTCACGACGCCGCGGTGATCTTCGGCATCGCCGACCGGCTCGGCTCGCTGCGCGTCGGCAAGGACGCGACGTTGTTCGTCGCCGACGGGCATCCGTTCGAACTGGCGACGAAGATCGAGCGGGCGTTCGTGCAGGGCCGCGAAGTCGACCTGCGCAGCAAGCACACCGAGCTGGCGAAGAAGTACCGGGAGCGTTACCGGCAGCTTGGCGGCAAGTGACCGCGATCCGGCTCGTCCGCGCACCCGCGCTCCCCTCACGAACACCCTACTGCCGCCCGGTCGCGATCGGCTCCGCGGGTTGCGGCACCGTGCCCCGTACCGCCTCGAGCACCGCGCGGATCAGGGCCGCCTTCTTGATCGGCTTGGTCGCGTAGCCGGAACAGCCAGCGGCGAGACACTTCTCCCGGTCTCCCGTCATCGCGTGCGCGGTCAGCGCGACGATCGGCAGCGCGCAGCCTCTGGCGCGCAACGTGGCGGCAGCGGTGTAGCCGTCCATCTCGGGCATCTGCATGTCCATCAGCACGATGTCAACCGGCACCGGGTTGGCGAGGGCAGCGGTCTCCTGCCCACCGCACAGTGCCCGCACCGCGAGCAGCCCGTTGTCGGCAAGGGCCACCTCGGCCCCGGCCTTGCGCAGGTGGAACGCAATCAGGCGCTGGTTGTCGGGCCCGTCCTCGGCGAGCAGGATGCGGACCCCTGCCAGCGGCTGCGGTGCGGCGGTGGTGGGCTGCAGTTCCTCGGCCGCCGCCGGCGCGGCCGGGATCGGCGCCCGGGATGCCGCGACCGCGTCGATCATGGCGACGCCGTCCAGCGGGCCGGTTGCGACGGTGAGGGTCAGCGTGCTGCCAGCGCCCGGCGTGCTGGCGACGGCGATGTCACCGCCGAGCAGCCGGGCCAGGCTGCGCGAGATGCGCAGGCCGAGGCCAGTGCCGCCGAAGCGGCGCGACATGGACGTGTCGGCCTGCTCGAAGGCATCGAACACGCGCTCGGTCTGCTCCGTGGTCATGCCGATGCCGGTGTCGGTGACCGCGAAGCGCAGCACTGCACCGCCGGGCGCGTCCTGCTCGCAGGCCATCGCGAGGCGCACGCCCCCCGACTCGGTGAACTTGACCGCGTTGCCCAGCAGGTTGATGAGGATCTGGCGCAGCCGCACCGGGTCGGTCGTGATGGCGACGGGCACCGGCGTCGTCCAGACGCTGTCCAGCGTGAGCTGCTTCTCGCTGGCCCGCGTGCGGACCAGCGCGAGCGCTTCGTCGACGACGGCAGCTGGCGCCACCGCGACCCTTTCCACGCGCAGCTTGTCCGCCTCGATCGTCGACAGGTCGAGGATGTCGCCGATGACCGCGAGCAGGTGCTCGCCGTTGCGCTTCATCGTCGCCAGGAACTCGCCCCGCTTCGCCGGGTCGCCGGCCACTGCCGGATCCTCCAGCAGCTCCACGTGCCCCAGGACCGCGGTCATTGGCGTGCGCAGCTCGTGGCTCATGTTGGCGAGGAACTGGCTCTTGGCCTGGTTGGCCGCCTCGGCGGCGTCGCGGGCCGCGACCAGTTCCTCGTGGGCCTGGTGCGACTCGGTCACGTCCTGGAAGGCCCCGAACAGGCGGACCGTGCCATCGGCGCGGCGCTCGGCATTGCCCCTGCCGCGCACCCACAGGTTGCGGCCCTTGCCGGTGGTGAAGGGCACCGTGTAGTCGAACGGCTCGCCGGTATCGATGGCGCGCTGTACGTGCCGGGCGACGATGTCCCTGGCATCGCGCGGGAAGTGCGCCAACGCTGTCGCCAGATCGGGTCGGTAGGTGTCCGGCAGCTCGAAGATCTCGTACATCTGGGCCGTCCACGTGGCCCGACCCGTGGTGGCGTCGAGTTCCCACCCGCCGACGCGGGCGATGCGACCCATCTCCTCCGTCACCTGGCCGTGGTGCAGCAACGTCTGCTCGGCCCGCTTGCGATCGGTGATGTCGGAGCGCAGCGAGACGTACTTCTCGATCGCCCCGTCGGCGCCGCGGAACGGCGCGATGATCGTGTCGAACCAGTGCAGCGAGCCGTCCTTGGACCGGTTGCACACCTCGCCACGCCAGACCTGTCCGCTGCCGACCGTGCGCCACACGTGCCCCCAGAAGGCGGCGGGGTGGCGGCCTGAGTTGACGACCCGATGGTCCTGCCCGACCAGTTCCTGGCGCGAATAGCCAGTGATCCGGCTGAACGCCGCGTTCACGTCGAGGATCCTGCCGCTGACGTCGGTGACCGAGACGAGGGAGTGCTGGTCGACGGTATGGCGCAGCGCTTCGGTCTCCCGCAGGGCAGCTTCGGCTCGCTCCTTGGCCGCCGCCAGGTCCGCGGTCATGGCCTCGGCCATCGCGAGCGCACGGCTCCGGCTCGTGCCCAGGCTCCAGACCACGAATGCCAGCAAGCTGCTGATCAGCGCCCCCGCACATCCGATCACGAGGGGACACGTGCTGTCGAACTCCGCGTCGAAGGCCGGGGTGCTGCCGACCCATACCGTCCATTGGCGCGCGCCGACGGTGAGACTGCTGCGCTGGTGGAACCGCCGCGCGTCCTCGGCCTGCCCGGCGGGCGCATCGGGAAGGAAATGGGCCACGCCGTCGGCGTCGAACAGCAGCGCGTCCCTGGTCGCCGTCGGCCCATCGTAGACTTCGAGGTCCAGGCGCCCGTTCGCGATGGTGGCCACTTCCCCCAGGGTCTCCTCGACCACCAGCGGAGCGCTGGCCCAGCCCAGCAGGTCGCGACGCCGCTCGGCGGGCGTGGTCGGCTGCGTGCCGCGGCGATAGATCGGCAGCAGGTAGAGGAACCCCGGCCGGTGCTGCTGGTCCTGGCGCAGCGTCACCTTTCCCGACAGCGTGGGCTCGCCAGTCAGCATCGCCTGCTCGGCCGCTTCTCGGCGCACCGCGTCACCAGCGATGTCGTACCCGACCACGGCGCGGTTCCTCGCCAACGGCTCGACGAACTTCGTCACGTACAGCTCGGGGGCGTCGCCGGTGGATTGCACCGCGAAGTCGGGAGCCCCATCCGCGCGCTCGGCGGCGAGGAACGCATCCAACTCGCTGCGCGGCACCCGCTGGATGAAGCCGAAGCCGTAGGCGCCCTGGAACTCTTCGGCCACGCGTTGCGATGCGAAGTAGGCGCGGAACTCGGCACGGTCGACGGAATGGCTCGATTCGAACAGCCCGCGCACGCCCTGGATGGCCAGGCGGTGCTCCTTGAACCGGCGCGCGGTCTCGGTCTCGAGCCGCTCGGCCAGGCGCTCGAAGCGCGCCCGTTCCGCGAACCAGATGTTGTCGTACAGTCGCCACGCCGCGAACAGCGCCAGCCCCATGCCGATCACCAGCACGGCCACCGCCGCGGCGAAGGTGATCCGTCGCGCGCGCGTCAGCGCCACCGCGTCCATGCCACGCCCGGCCGGCTGACCGGCACTGGCCCGTCGCACCGCGGCATCCATCCGCCACAGGATCAGCGGCCCCGACACGAACGTCAGGACCGTCAGGTCCAGGATCGACTCGGCCACGCGTCCCGCTGCCGGTGCGACCCATGGCAGGGCGAGAGCGGTCGCGAGCACTGCCGCGGCGAGAACCACGAGGATCTCGGCGAACAGGCGGACGGTCCGGAAGGCGGGATGCATGGGCGCGCATCGCCGTATCGGCGCGCGGCGGAGCGGAACTTCCAGCAGCCTTGCAACAGCCCGGGGCCCGGCGAAAGGGTCGCGGCACGCCGTTACGGGAAGACCCTGATCACGTCGTGATCCACGGCGTTGGTGGAGTCGCGCGCCACGACCCGACGCCGGATCAGTGCGCTGCCGCATGCCCGAGAAGGAGCACCGGTCGCCGGCCGACGCAGACGCTGCGCCCGGTCGGGCCCGATGAACGGTGAACACAAGGCACTTCTCGATCGACGCCACCGTGTGCCGCACGCTGCTGACCGAACTCGAGGGCAAGCTCGCGCGGCTGCAGCCGGTGCGCTACGACGTGATTCGGCAGCGCTGATCGGATCGCTCCGGCTCACGCGGGCGCGCGCAGCGCGACGATCTCACGCAGCCGGCGCAGGCCGCGGCACAACGCAACCCGCACGGTGCCCTGCGTGGTGCCGAGATGGGCGGCGAGTTCCGGCGCCGAGCGGCCGAACCCGTGGTGCAGCCAGAGCAACCGCCGGCAGGCCGGCGGCAGCCGACGCAGCAAGGCGCCGAGGTCGCGCCGCAGTTCGCGCCGTTCGCTGACCCGATCGTCGGCAACGCAGGCCTCGACCTCCCCCACCAGTCCCTGTCGTTCGCGGTGCCGGCGCCACACCTCGCGCGCGCTGACCGCGCGGTGCCGCGCGATCGCCGTGACCCAGCCGGCGAACTCGCTCTCGGAGCGGAACGACGCGATGCCCACCAACGCCGCGACTGCGACGTCCTGGACCACGTCCTCGACCAGGCACGCGGGCGCCGCGCGCACGACGACTGCGCGCACTGCGCCCTCGTGTTCGCTCCACAACCGGCCGAATGCCTGCCGGCATCCCGACCGCGCCCGCTCGACCAGCCGCGACTGCTTCGTGGTGACCATGGTCGCCTCCGCTACGACCGCCGACGCCGGGACGGGCCGAAGATTCCGGCATCGTTGTGGCGCCGTCAGCACGTGCCGTGCCGTCACGGACTGCCCGCTGCGCGGGCGGCAGAAAGCGCAGTCGGCTGCTAACGATCGCGGTGCGCGCGAGGACTCGGATCTGCGACCACAAGGAGGTCCCGTGAAAACCAATCCTGTTCTCCTGACTCCGGCCGTGTTGCTGGTGTCGGCCGCGCTCGCGCAGTCCGACCCCGGCAAGGCCCCTCCGGCGGCAGCGCCGCACGCAGGGCCGAGCCTGCAATCGCTGCAGTCGCTGGCGACCGAAGTCGTCTACACGCGGCAACCGCTGGCCGCT
>JBASWX010000395.1:0-7705 GCA_049276695.1 Planctomycetota bacterium | reverse complement strand
AAGCAATGCGACGGCCCGAGCGCACCGTTCCGGTGGCGTGCCCTGCTTGGTTGCCGCCGTCGCCGCGTGCGCCGGCCCGCCGTCGTCGCTGCCGGTCGCCTCGGCCGGCGTGCGCCTCGTGGTCGATGCGGTCGAGGTCGCCTTCACAGAGCCGCGCGTGCTGTCGATCGACGACGCCAACGAGCGCTACCAGGTCACCCTGACGACTGCGCTCGTCGCTGACACCGGGCGCGGCCTCGCGGCGCTGCTGCAGGGCGGCGGCGCGAACCTCGCCTGTTCGTCGGCGGGCCGCGACGGGGCGGCGACGTGGCTCGTCTTCCCGGCGACGCCGGCGGAGGCGCGGGCGATCGCGGCTGCCCTCGGCGTGCCGGCTCAGTCACGTGCGCCGTGGCCGGCGCGCTGCGAAGCCCTGCTCTCCACCGTGGCCGAGGTGACTGCCGGCGCCGCGTCCGTGCCGCTGCGGTTCGAACTGCGCAACACCGGCGAGGTCGCGGTCTGGTTCATGGATGGTGGCCGCGGGCGCAACCGCCTCGGTCGCGACAACCGCTTCCAGTTCGCGGTGCAGTGCAATGGCGTGCCGGTCGCGATCGAGCGGGTCGAGGACTTCGGGGGGATCGGCTGCTACCGTCGCCTCGGTCCCGGCGAAGCCTGGACGTTCACTCCCGACCTCGCGCACTGGTGCCGGCTCGATCGTGCCGGCCGCTACGTGGTGCGCGCCGCCTACGAGGCGGAGCTGATGCCGGCGGAGTTCGAACCGGCCGCGGCGCTGCCGCTCGGCGTGCACGCGCACCTGCAGCGGCTGCGCACCGTCAGCGCGGCACTGACGTTCGACGTGCGCTGACCAGGAACGCGGCGTGGCAGCGGCCGCGTCGCCGGCCGTATGCTGGCCTGCGTCGATGACGGCCGCTCCGCAGACTTCCGCTCCCGACCCGCTCAGCTCGCTGCCGCGCCAGGATCGCCACAAGCCGAAGTGCGGGCCGGTGCGCCGCTCGACGATGGGATGGAAGCGAGCTGCAGTGTTGGCCGGCATCCACGTGCTGATCGGGCTGCACATCTGGCACTGGCTCGCCACCGGCAGCTCGGTGACGCCGGTCGAGCCATCGGAGGCGATGCAGACCGTCGAGCTCGGCAAGATCAACGCCGGCTTCCTGCTGTTCGCCGCGCTGATCGCCAGCACGCTGGTGTTCGGGCGCTGGTTCTGCGGTTGGGCCTGCCACGTCGTGGCGCTGCAGGACCTGTGCGCGTGGCTGCTCGGCAAGCTGGCGCTGCGGCCGCGGCCGGTGCGCTCGCGCCTCCTGGTGCTGGCGCCGTGGGCCGTCGCCGGGCACATGTTCGCGTGGCCGGTGATCGAGTCGTGGCTGGGCTTGCGGCAGCTGCCGCCGGTGTCGAGCTGGGAGCTGCACCTGACGACCAGCGAGCTGTGGCAGACGTTCCCCGGCCCGATCATGGCGGTCGGCACGTTCGTCGTGGTCGGCTTCCTGATCGTGTGGTGGCTCGGCGCCAAGGGCTTCTGCACCCACGGCTGCCCCTACGGCGCCTTCTTCGCGCTCGCCGACCGCGTCGCTCCCCTCCGCATCAAGGTCACCGACGCGTGCGACGCATGCGGGCACTGCACCAGCGTCTGCACCAGCAACGTGCGCGTGCACGAGGAGGTCGCGAAGCACGGGCAGCTGGTCGATCCGGGTTGCATGAAGTGCCTCGACTGCGTGTCGGTGTGTCCGAAGGACGCGCTCTACGTCGGGCTCGCGCTGCCCAAGCCCTTCGCGGTGAGCCAGCAGCGCATCACTGCGCGCGCCGACTTCACCTGGCCCGAGGAACTGCTGCTTGCGGTGGTCGCGTTGGTCAGCACGCAGTGGGTGTTCCGCGGCGCGTGGTTCGGGGAAGGGGTGCCGTTCCTGCTGGCGGTCGGGCTCGGCGTCATCACTGCGGTGTTCGCGCTGCTGGTCGTGCGGTTGCTGTCGCGGCGCGACGTGACGTTCCAGCACTCGGTGCTGAAGGCCGGCGGGAAGTGGATGCGCGCCGGGCGGTGGGGCGGCCTGGCGCTGGTCGGCTGGCTGCTGTTCGCGGTGCACACGTTCGCGGTGCAGCGCTGGTCGACGATGGCACTGGAGGAAGCGCGCGACCCGGTGCGGGCGACGATCTACGAGTCGCGGCCGGTGTCGAACGAGGAACTGGCGCCGGTGCTGGCGAGCCTCGATCGGTACCTGGGCTGGGCGATCGTCGACGATCCGCGGCACGTCGAGCTGCGGGGCCTGGTGCTGCGCGGCATGGGGCGGCACGTCGACGCGGAGCAGGTGCTGCTGGCGGCGTTGGGGGAGCGCAAGGCGCTGGTGTTCGACGAGGCGTGCCTCGCGCTGGCGAGCTACGACCTGGACCCGGCGCGGCAGCGGTTCGCGCAGGCGCGGCGACTGGTCGACCATGTGCGCGAAGTGTCGCCGCAGCACCCGATCGCGCAGGTGCTGCACCAGCGGTTGACGACACTCGGCCATTGACCGAGTGGGTGGTTTCGGGTTCTGGAGACTCGCGGCGCGCCGACGGCGCGCAAGAGTACCGGTACGATCCAGGTATGACCTTCGCCCGCATCACCGTCGATTCGAAGCAGATGGGTGGCATGCCGTGCATTCGTGGGCTGCGCATTCCGGTCGCGACCGTGGTCGGCATGGTGGCGGATGGCATGACGCACGCGGAGATCCAGACCGCAATGCCCGATCTCGTCGGCGAGGACATCCAGGAGGCCTTGCGCTACGCCTCCGCCGCAGTGCGCGAACGGGAACTGCCGCGGCGGCGCGTCCAGTAGGCCTGGTCGACAACGCCCATTCGCCGGCTGTGGCGATGGCGCTGCGAGTCGCGGGACACGACGCCGTGCAGGGCCGCCACCTCGGGCTGGCCGCCGCTGCTGACGAGGTGCTGTTCGACCTCGCCGATCGCGAGCAGCGCATCATCGTCTCCGCCGACAGGGAGCTTCCGTTGCTGTGACACGAGATCTGGTCGGGTCGTCGTAGAGAACACGCGCTCCGCCCGGCCATTGCCGATTGCCGCCGGACGCGGGATGCTCCGCGCCGCGAGGAGCCCGCGCCCATGACTTCGTCGTTCCAGCGCCTGCACGACCTGTTCGAACGAGCCCGCGGAATGCCGGCAGAGCAGCGGGAGGCGTTCGTCAGGACGGCTGCCGCTGGTGACGCGGAACTGGCGACCAGGGTGATGACGCTTTTGCGGGCGGGAGTGCCCGACGGTGGCGGTGGCGTGCAGTCGACCGAGACCGAACTGCTGCTACAGAAGCTGCAGAAGGCGCCGAAGCTTGACGCGGAGCGTTACGTGCTGGAAGGCGAGATTGATCGCGGTGGCATGGGCGCAGTGCTGCGCATCCACGACGCGCACCTGAACCGGCGGCTGGCGATGAAGGTCATGCTCGAGCGCGGGGCGGCGAAGGACGCCGAGGACGCGCGGCTGTCGCGGCAGTTGCTCGGGCGCTTCCTCGAGGAAGCCCAGGTGACCAGTCAGCTCGACCATCCCGGCGTCGTGCCGGTGCACGAACTGGGACTCGATGCGAGCGGCAAGGTGTTCTTCACGATGCGGTTGGTGAAGGGCAGGAATGCCAGCGAGGTGTTCGCACTGGCGCGCACGGGCGACGACGGCTGGACGCGGACGCGGGCGCTCGAAGTCGTGCTGAAGGTGTGCGACACCATGGCGTACGCGCACGAAAAGGGAGTGCTCCACCGCGACCTGAAGCCCGGCAACGTGATGGTCGGGCGCTTTGGCGAGGTCTACGTGATGGACTGGGGCCTCGCGAAGGTGCTCGGGCAGGAGGACAAGCACGACCTGCGCATCGTCGGTTCGGCGGCGTTGCCGCGGTCGGCAGTCGACACGGCGCGGCGGCACGACGCCGGCAGCGACGAGGGTTCGCCGGTGATGACGATGGGCGGGCAGAAGCTTGGCACGCCGAGCTACATGTCGCCTGAACAGGCGCGTAGCGAGGCGTTGGACGTGCGCGCCGACGTGTACTCGATTGGCGCGATGCTGTACGAGTTGCTGGCGGGGCGCGCGCCGTATACCGCGCCGGGTCAACTGCGTCGGGCGTACGACGTGCTCGAGGACGTAGTCGATAAGGCGCCCAAGCGCATCGAGGAGATCGTGCACGGCGTGCCGGCGGAGCTGATCGCCGTGGTCGACAAAGCGATGGCTCGCGAGCGAGATGGGCGGTACGCGTCGGTGCAGGAGTTGGCGGCGGACTTGCGCGCGTTCCTCGACCAGCGAGTGGTGAAGGCCTACCGGACGGGTGCACTTGTCGAGATGCGCCTCTGGATGTGGCGCAACCGAGCGCTTGCATCAAGTCTGGGGGCGGCGGTGCTGATCCTGGTTGCGGGAATCGTTGGCACCGCGAGCTATGCATACCGCGCCGATGCCCTGGCGCAGGAGAAGACGGAACTGGCCAGCGCCGAGTCGAAGGCGAAGGACGACGCGTTGCGCGAGAGGAAGCGCGCGGACGACAAGGCTGCTGAGCTCGAGTGGAGCACGTACGTTGGGAACGTACAGATTGCGGAGACCTACCTGGCCTTGGATGACCAGGCCCGAATGCAGGAGCGATTGGCGGCGTGTCCGGAACGCCTGCGCGGGTGGGAGTGGCATTGGTTGTCGGGGCAGCGTGATCGCGTTTTCGTTCAGCTCCAGGGCTGCGGCTGGCCAGTTCGGTCCGCCTCATTCAGTCCTGATGGTCTGCGCGTGGCGACAGGTGTCGGCGACGGGCTTCAGATTTGGGACACGTTCGATGGCGAGAGGCTATGGGAGGTGAGTGGCTCCGATGTGTCCGACTCAATTGCGTTCAGTCCAGATGGTCGCCGGTTGGTGACAGTCGGGCTGGCAACCGCCCGGCTCTGGGATGCATCGAATGGCGCGAAGCTGGCCGAGCTACGGGGTCACGCCGGTTTGATAACTGGGGCGGCGTTCAGCCCCGATGGCGCGCGCGTGGTGACGAGTTCGACGGACCAGACGGCGCGCGTGTGGGACGCAACAACCGGCGCGAGCATGGTCGAGCTACGGGGGCATGGTGGGTCGGTCAGCTCGGCCGCGTTCAGCCCGGATGGCGCTCGAGTAGTGACCGCATCAAGCGACTGCACGGCGCGAGTCTGGGACGTTGCAAGTGGCCTGTCTGTAGTTGAGGTGTTGACCGACTCAGCGGTGCGTTTTGCGGTGTTCAATTCGGATGGCAGGGCGATCCACACAGGACACCAATCCGGCCAGTTGCAGTCTTGGGATGCTCTGAGCGGCACCAAACTGGGTGCAACCAGCATCGAGCCCCGGACTGATTGGAACGACGTCGGAGAGCCGGGTTTGTCGCTCGTGCCGTCCGGCCCGCTACTCGGCGTTCGTGGATCTGCGACGAGCGATGATCGAACCTCGTTTCTTGCGCAATCCGGAGCCGAGCCATTGGGGGCCCTGCGACCGGAAAACAGGCCTCCTGAGGATGGTGAGTGGCGGTTGTCGCCTTCGCCTACCGTTCGCATCTACCGAATGGCGCGCGATGGTTGCCGCACGCAACTGCCGGTGCACGCTGTCGTGATCGCGGCCGCGTTCACGGACGACGGCAGCCGGGTGGTTGCAGCGTGCCTCGACCACACGGTGCTTGTCTGGGATGCGCGGAGTGGCGTGAAGCTCTGGGAAGCCAGGGGACCGCGCCAGTTCGTGAAAGCCGTCGGATTGAGCGCGGACGGGTTGCGCGTCGTGACCGTCTCGATCGAGAACGAGGTTCGAGTTCTGGACTCGATGAACGGAGCGACGCTTTCGTTGTTGGGTAACGGCGGAGCGTCCGTGCAGTCGGTCACGATCAGTTCAGATGGTGGTCGAGTCGTGACGACATCCGTCGACGGGACAGCCGCCGTTTGGGACGCGTCGATGGCCGCGTGCCTTGCCCAACTGGAGGGCCACGAGCGGGCGGTCGAATCAGCGTCATTCAGTCGGGACGGTACCCGCGTGGTCACGACGTCACTCGACAAGACGGTTCGGATCTGGGACACGGCGAGCGGCGCCTGCCTGGCCATGCTCACGGGTCACGCTGGGTTCGTGAAGGCGGCTTCGTTCAGCGGCGACGGTGCCCGTGTGGTGACGGCGTCGGACGACGGCACCGCTCGTGTCTGGGATGCACGCAGCGGCCTGTGTCTGGCGGAGATGAAGGGCCACTCCGCCGCCGTCAACGCAGCCTCGATGAGTCCGGAC
Source organism: Planctomycetota bacterium (assembly GCA_049276695.1). Lineage (GTDB taxonomy): Bacteria > Planctomycetota > UBA1135 > UBA1135 > UBA2386 > UBA2386. Next base: position 1,495 of record JBASWX010000395.1, on the reverse strand, counting down.
GGACGGCGTGTGGTCACTGCAGCGGACGACACAACGGCTCGCGTCTGGGATGCGGCGACCGGCGCGAGTCTGGCTGAGTTGAAGGAGCAAGGGAGCCGGGCTCTTGCTGCATCGTTCAGCCCGGACGGCAAGAGCATCCTCACTGCAGCTGGTCGCGAGATTCGCATCAGGCACAGCGAGCCCTACGGTGCGCGTTATCCCCTGATCCAGGAGGGACGCGCAGCGCTCAGATTGATGCGCCACCGCGTCCACTCGCGTCTTGAAGGTGGTGAAGACTCGCTGGCAGTACGCAAGTCCGTTCTCAGCGATGCAACGTTGACTCCGGCCCAGCGGACTGCCGGTCAGATTGCGGTGCAGGAATGGCTGGATGCGAGGAAGGGTGCCAAGAAGTAGTGCTTGCTGGCAGCCTCAGCTGGAGTCGGCGCCCGTGGATCGCACGACGTGGGACGCGGGCTTGACAGCGATCTTCGCGATCGGCTAGAACGCCGCGCGACAACTCATCCAGACCAGCCGAGGGCCGGGCCCGACGACGCTGGGGCAACCACGCGACTGCTGCGCAGGTGCCAATTCCCGCGGCCAGCCCTTCGTGCTCGTGTGAGCAAGGAGGCCGGAAGATGAGTCTGCCAGCGACGCGGTGCGTCGGACGCAGACCCATCGCTGGCGCCGGAACCTGGGAACGGGCCCGAGGCATCTGGTTCCATGACTCGTTCGCTCCGTCCTGCTCCGCTTCCCGTCGTGCCGCCGCACGATCCCAGTTCCCAGGAACGTCCACTGCAGGCGGCGCCGCCGGCGCGCGACGCGTTCCGCTCGTCCGGTCAGTCGCCGGGCGGCCCGCCGCGCACCCGTTCGCTGCACTTGATCGGCCCCGGCGCCGTCGGCCGCTCGTTCCTGCAGCAGCTCGGTGCGCTGCCGGTGAAGGTGGTCGCGATCAGCGACCGCACCGCGACTGTGTTCGACCGCGGTGGCGTGCCGGTCGAGAGCCTGCTCGCGCACAAGGCCGCCGGTGGCGCGCTGCAGAACTGGCTGCGCGCGGAGGCGATCCCGACCGAACTGGCGGTGCGCCTCGTCGGGGCCGACCTCGTCGTCGACTGCACGGCGAGCAGTGCCAGTGGCACCCAGGAAGCGCTCGCTCGCGGCCGGGCGGCGTTGCAGAACGGCGCGCACCTGTTCCTGTGCGCGAAGAACGCGCTCGCCGCGGCGGCGCCCGAGTGGCTGCTCGGTCCGTGGGCCGGCCGCGTCGGCATCCACGCCGTGCTCGGCGGCGCTGGCCGCCAACTGGTCGCCGAACTGCCCGAGCTGCGCGAACACTGCCGGGGCCTGGCACTGGTCGGCAACGTCACGACGACGGTCGTGATCGAAGCGATCGAACGCGGCGCGTCGATCGAGGCCGGCATCGCCGCGGCGCAGGCGCGCGGCCTGCTCGAACCCGACCCATCGCTCGACCTCGACGGCAGTGATGCCGCGACCAAGCTGCGCGCGGTGTGGGGCGCGGTAT
>JBASWX010000394.1:0-31263 GCA_049276695.1 Planctomycetota bacterium | reverse complement strand
GTACGGAGGCGCGGCGCGCGCCACCGCCGCCGTCCTCGCGGCCGCGGTCCTCGCCGTCGGCGTGGGCACGCCGTGGTTGCACGTGACCCGCTCGAAGTCGAACGAGGAAGCGCTCGTGGCGCCGGTGTTCGAGAAGTGGACGCCGACCGCGCGCTTGACGGTGTTCGACGATCGCCTGCTGCAGCAGCGCGAACACAACACCGGGTTCTCGTGGGGCCGCGGCAGCAGGTACCCGGTCGATCAGCCGCAGGTGCAGCAGTACTGGCTCGAACAGGACGCCAGCGCCGGCACGCCGATCACGAAGTTCGACGGCGACCTGACCAGGCTGACGTACCTCGATTACGACGTCACGACGCTCGGCTACCAGCTCCGCGCGCCGGCCCGCGCCGCGATCATCGGCGCCGGCGGCGGCCGCGACATCCTGTCGGCGCTCCGGGCTGGTGCAACCGCGGTCGACGCGATCGAACTGAACCCGCACACGATCGAGTTGGTCAGCGCCACGTTCGGCCACGTCTCGGGCGACGTCTACCACCAACCCGGGGTGCGCGCGATCGCCAGCGAGGGCCGCAGCCACCTGACCCACACCGCCGAACGCTACGACTCGATCCAGATCTCGCTGATCGACAGCTGGGCCGCGAGCGCCGCCGGTGCGTTCGCGCTGGCCGAGAACAACCTCTACACGCTCGAGGCGTACCGGCTGTACTTCGACCGCCTGACCGGGCGCGGCGTGCTGTCGACCAGCCGCTGGCTCGGCGAAGTGCCGCGCTTGCTGCTGCTGGGGCGCGCAGCGCTCGCCGCCGCCGGCATCGCCGCCCCGGAGCAGCACATGATGCTGGTCGCCGCCGGCGGCATCGCCACCGTGTTGATCGGCCGGACCGCGTTCACCGCCGACGACCTCGAACGGGTGCGCACGATCAGCGAGCAGCGGGGCTTCGTGATCCTGTACCCGCCGCAGCCCGACCATGCCGGGAACGCCGGCCTGGTCGACGTCATCGCCGGTCGCACCGCCGTGCTCGCCGCAAACGGCCTCGTCGTCGACCCCCCAACCGACGACAGCCCGTACTTCTTCCACGTCGTGTCGCCGTTCGCCGACGTCGAACTGCTGAAGCGCGATGCGGTGGAGTTGCTCGGGGTCAGCGCCAACTGGAGTTCGGTGGTGGTGCTGCGGCAGGCGATGCTGCTGGTGAGCCTGCTGGCCGCCCTGTTGTTCCTGCTGCCCTTCGCGTGGCGCGCCTTCGGTCGGCGCACCTCCGGTCCGCTGTCGTCGACGTGGGGCACGCTGCTGCGCTCGTCGCTGTACTTCGCGGCGATCGGGGCCGGCTTCATGCTGCTCGAGAACATGCTGGTGCAGCACTTCGTGCTCTACCTCGGGCACCCGAGCTACGCGACGACGGTGATCATCGCGTCGCTGCTGTTCGGCATGGGCATCGGCGCCATGAAGGCGGGCGGGTTCGGCATCGCCCGGCTGGTGCGGCGCGGCTGGCTCGTGCCGCTGGCGATCGCCGCCGTGGTGTCGCTGTTGCCGCCGTTGTTCGCGGCGACCCTGGGCGTGCCGCTCGGCCTGCGCATCGCGCTCGCCGGTGCGATCCTGGTCCCGCTCGGCATGGCCCTCGGCACGTTCTTCCCGCTCGGCATGCAGCGGTTCGGCGACGCCGACAAGCCGTGGCTGTGGTCGATCAACGGCGTCTTCGGCGTCGTCGCCAGCGTGATGTCGCTGGCGTTGTCGATGCAGTTCGGCTTCCGGTTCGTCGGGTTGCTGAGCGCCACGATCTACCTCGGCGCCTGGCTGTGCCTGGCACCCGGGCGGCGCTGACCCGGCCGCGCCGCGGCTCGCTCGGGATGACCCTCGGCGCGACGCCGATCGCCCGCTGCCCAGGCATTCGCGGACGGACGCGCGCGATCCGCCGCCGCGCCGGTAGAGTCGGGCGCATGGCAGGCCGGATGTCCAATCGGGATCGCATCCTCCACCTTCGCGCCGAAGCGGATGCCGCGGCCAGGGAGAAGGCCGCGGCGAAGGCCGCGAAGGCGGCAGAGCCAAAGGCCCGGCGCAAGTCGCCGGGCAAGGCGACACCCGCTCCCCGGGTACGGATCGTGTGGTTCGTCTGCGATCCGAGCGGCAGGGAAGTGCAGCAGTTCCCCTACGCCCAGGAACAGGAAGCTCGCGCCGAAGCCCAGAAGCAGTCGACGGCGACCGGCCGCACCTACTTCGTCAAGCCGGGCGACGTGCGGGTCGAGTAGCGCCGGGCTACTTGAAGTTCTTGTTGAAGGCGAGCCACTTCTCGTTGATCGCCTTCCAGGTGTCGACCGGCAGCGGGATCACCAGGTTGTTGACGTCGACCAGCATCGTGTCGCGCCACTTGTAGTGCCGGGTGTTGCGGTCCTTGGTCTGCGCGTCGTCGAGGCCGACCGTCGGCACATCGGCGACGGGACTCGGCCCGCGGCTCCAGTACGCCATGCCGAGCCCCTTCACGTAGTCGCTGACCAGGTTCGGCTTGTCGAACGCCTTCTGGCCGTCGAAGAACCAGAACCAGCGCATCAGGCGCGAGCACTCGGGCGTGTAGCCCCAGGGATCCTCCGCCTTGCCGTCGGTCGGGCTCGGCTGCTTGTGTTCCTGGATCAGGTCCCACAGGAACGGCATGTCCTGCTTGTTCTGCCGGTAGTAGTCGATGCGCCCGCGCTCGACGTCGCCGGCGGCGAACTCGAACTTCTTGCCGTCGAACGTCGAGCTGCGCAGGACCTCCCAGCAACCGTTGTCGAACCAGCGCGGCAGCGCCGGCAGCACCCCGGGGTCGACGTCGTCGCAGAGCTGCCACAGCACCGCGCGCAGTACCGGGCCGTAGCCGGTCCGCCCACTGTTGTCGCGGTCGTGCACGCAGTACAGCTCGCGGTGGAGCGAGTCGAACTCGCGCTGGTCACCGCGAACGAGCAGCAGCGCATTGAACTGGTCGACGCTGTCGAACACGCGCAGCACCGCCGGTAGCGGTGCGTCCTTGGTCAGCTCGGGCAGGCGCTTGCTCAGCCAATCGCGCGCGGCTTCGGCCGCGACGACGAATCGGCTGGTCGTCGCCGGGTCGCACGCACTGAGCACGGTCCAGTACTTCGCCTTCGACACCTTGTAGCCGACCTCCGGGTTCTTCGCGGTCGCCGCCACCAGCGCCTCCGCCCACTGCCGGCGCACCGCCGTGCGCGCCGCCGAGGGCTTCGTCGCCCATTCGGCGTCGGCGAGCCACGGCACCTCGGGGCGTTTCACCGGCACGCGCGCGACCGGTTCGAGCGACGCGAACACCGCGTCGATCTCCTTCTTGATCTTGTCGACCTGGTTGCTCAGCACTTCGACGCACACCGCGGCCTCGCCGTCGTCGAGCGGCACGGTCTGGCCGAACAGCACGTGCTCGCCGGGGATCTCCTTGCCGGTGATGCGCACGCCCTGCACGCCGGCCGCCTTCTGCGGCTCCTCGGCCACTTCCTTGGCGCCAAGCCCGCGCCTGGCGAAATCGGCGAGGCCCCGGAACGGTGTGGTTCGCGGCAGCTTGTCGACCACGTCCTTGCTGTCATCGCCGCCCTTGTTGAAGAACATCACGCGCAGCACCGGCGTGTGCGTCGTGTCGCCGCGGCTGGCCATCGCACGCGGCGCCGCGAACAGGCGCAGCGTCGCGTGGCGATCGAGGTCGGCGGGCAGTTCGCTCCAGCCCTTCGGCGGCGTGAACTGCAACCCGAGGCGCGGCTCGGGCACCGGCTTCTGGGCCAGCACGGTCGGCGTGCACGCGAGCAGCGAGAGGATCCGGGAACGGAGCGGCGAACCCATGGCGCCCGATTGTAGGGCTGCACGTGCCGGCGACGCACGACGTGCACGGGTTTCGCGACGACCCGACGCGCCGTACGCGGCGTGGCGCCGGTCGCCGCCGCCGCGCTACGATCCGTCCATGACCCACGACGCCCGCAGCAAGCGCCGTCGGGTCTTCGCGGCGGCGACGGTCGTGACCTCGACGCTGCTCGCGCTGGTGCTCGCCGAGCTGGCCGCCGGCGCCTGGCTGCGCCGCGACAGCGGCCTGCCGGACTACGGCGAGACGTGGCGCGCTGGCGGCCTCGGGCCCGGCGGTTATCTGCGTGAAGGCTTCACCGCGGACGTCGGCGGCGAACGCGGCCCGGTGCGCTGGCACAACAACGCACAAGGCTTCCGCTACGACCGCGAGCTCGTCGAGCCGAAGCCCGCGGGCACGGTGCGCGTGCTGGTGCTCGGCGACTCGTTCGCCGCGGGCTTCCGCACCGGCCAGACGGAGACGTACGCCAGCCGGCTCGAACAGGGGCTGCGGGCCGAGGGCCTCGCCGCCGAGGTGCCGATCGCGGTGATCGAGGAACCGGTGACTGGCCTGTACTGGCTGCAGCGCTGGGGACTGCGCTGGCAACCCGACCTCGTGCTGCTCGGCGTCTGCCTCGGTAACGACATCGCGCAGGCCTTCGTCGCGCTCGACCCGCGCGGCACGCATTCGCTCACCATCGACGGCGCCAGCGTCGTGATCACGCCGCAGCAGCCAGCCGACCCGCTCGGCTTCCGCCACGGCCTCGAGGCGTGCGCGCTGCCGGCCAGTGCGCTGATCGACGAGCCGCCGGCGCGGCTGCCGCACAACCGCACGCCGCACCTGATCGAACTGCTGTTCGGTCCGGGCCGCCGCGCGATCGGCAGCTTCTACGGCCCGCGCGATCCGCACCGACTGTTCGACGTGCACAACGGCCTCGGCATGTTCCTGCGCGAGGTGCCGCCACCGATCGCCACCGCGTACGAACGCCTGGGCCGAGCCCTCGACGGCTATCAGGTCCTGTGCAACAGTCACGGCGTGAAGTTCGCGGTGCTGCTGTGCGCGCAGCGTTACCAGGTGCAGCCGGCGGACTGGCAGGTCACCGCCGACGGCTACGGCCTGCGCCCGGAGGCCTTCGACCTCGACCTGCCCAACCACTGGATCGGCGAACACTGCCGAAAGCGCGGCATCGTCTGCCTCGACCCGACGCCCGACCTGCAGCGGGGGCATCGCGAGCAGGGCGTCGAGTGCTACTTCGCCGGCAGCGACATGCACTGGAACGCAGCGGGACACGAGGCGGCCGCCGGCGCAATCCGGGACCGGGTGCGGCAGTTGCTCGCGCGATGAAGTCGTCCAGGTCGCGCCGTCGCACCAGCCGCCGTCCGGTTCCTCGACCTCCGGTTGCCGAGCAGCATCACTACCGGCGCTGCCCGCGACCGATCGCAGTCAGCCGATCACCCCGGTGACCGACGCGCCGCGCGTGAAAAAACCACGCCGGGGACTCGGCGGCAATCCGCCTACGACCCCGGCGCGGTGCGTGCGGTTCGGCCGGCGATGCGAGTCTCGCCGGCACCGGAAGCGGATCTGGACATCTCGATGCACGGCCCGGTGGTGCCTCGCGGCGACCGCCGGGATCTGGCAATGGGACGTCTTCGCGGCGCGGATGCCGAGGTTGGCGTTGCGGATCGAAGGTGCGTTGCTGTTGCGGTTCGCCGACCGCGCGTTCGCAGCGGGGTTGTTGAAGCCGCCGCCGCGGTTGCAGCGGTTGGAGGCGGAATCGACCCGCTCCCGTGCAAGCCACCCGCGCCAGAGGCGCGTGCGTGGCCATGTGCCACTGCGGGCTTGCACGAGCGCAGCGCTCGAGAGAGCTCCGGCCCGTTGGTCCGCCCACATGGCATGGTCGTCTCGATACCAGCTCGCAGGCAGGTGGTCACGCGGATCCAGCCGATTTTTTTCGTAGGCGTCATCACGCCCTCGGCGAACTCACCCCGCCGTCGCCGGGGGCTCCGCCCCCCGGACCCCCGCGGAGGGGGCGAACGGACGCGCATCGCCCGCCCCCCGCCCGCTGCGCTTGGCGGGGGCGTCACGCCGTGAAGTGGTGAAGAATCAAAGTCGAGATGTCCTCGCGGCGCGGATGCCGAGGCAGGCGAAGCGGATCGAAGGTGCGTAGCCGACGCGGATCGCCGACCGCGCGACCGCAGCGGGGTTGAGGAAGCCGCCGCCGCGGTTGCAGCGGTCGGAGGCGGAGGGCTCGGCCAAGCGGTAGCCATCGTCCACGCGCACCGGAGCGCCATAGTCCCCACGCCAGTCCTGGCACCACTCCCACACGTTGCCGTGCACGTCGTAGAGCCCGAACGCGTTGGCGGCAAACGAACCAACCGGCGCATGGCAGACGTGTCCGTCCGCCCACGCCTCGTACGTCCACCCGGAGCTCCCGCGCCGTGCCGTCGCATCCGCCACGTTCGCGACCTCCTTCAACTTCTCCATCGCCACGATCCACGGCGTCGTCGTCCCGCCGCGACAGCCATACTCCCACTGCGCCTCCGTCGGCAGTACGAGCCCGTGCCGCGTCAGCAGCGTGTTGCACATCTCCCAGTCCACCTGCTCCACCGGATGCGCCAACGTGATCTGGCCGCCGAGGAAGTTGGTCGAGCCTGCCTTGTACTGACTCGGATCCCGCAAGCGCACGTCCCACGTCCGCAGCCGCGCCCACTGCCCCTGCGTCAGCTCGTGCCGCGCCAGGAAGAACGGCGCCAGCGTCACCTCGTGCGGAGTCTCGTCGCCATCCGCCTGCGGGTCGAAGTTGGGACCGTCCGGGTCCGCCTGCTGCGCACCCATCGTGAACGTGCCGCCTGGCAGCAGCACGAACACGATGCCCGTGTCGCCGGTCATCGCGACCGAACCGTCGGCCCGGTGCGAAGGGATCGCGATCGCGCGCGGATCGGCCTTGCCGTCCCACGCACTGCGCAGCTCGTAGAACTCCCACAGCTTCGTCACCGGGTTCTCGCCGATCGGCACCAGACCCGTGATGTCCTGCTCGCGCAACTCAATCTTGCGGCCCGCGTACTTCTCGTTGCTCGCAACCGCCGCCCGCACCGCCGCCCACGTGTGCTTGCTGTTCGGATGCGCCAACGACAACCCCTGGATCTGCTGCGCCCAGAACAGCCGCTTGTCGACCTCCGCCTGCTCGTTGTTCGCCAACGACTCGAGCTTGCCGAGCAACTCCGTCAACGCGTCGTGCAGGAACCGCTGCGCCTCCAGCTCGAACCGATACGAACGCTGCTCGCCCAGCACCGCCGCCAGCGCCGCGAGTTCCCGCGCCATCGTCGCCAGCCGTTCCGTGGCTGCGGCAATCGCCTTCTCCACGGCCTCGACCCGCCGCTCGTACGCCACCGACTGCTCCTCGGGCGCAAGGTCCCAGGCCCGCCGGCTCGCCTCGATCGCCGCCGCATCCTGACCGTTCGCGAGCAGCGCCCACGCCAACGTGTCCTGGATCTTGAGCTCGCCCGCCGAGCCACCGGCCTTCGCCGCCGCATGCCGCGCCAACGCCAGCCCCAACGGTTCCTCTCCCCAGACCGTGCGCTCGTCCGCCTCGCCGCCCGCCGCGAGCGGCGCCACCCGCTGCCACGCCAGCGTGTTCAGCGCCTCCGCCCCGAGCGCCTGCTGCTCGGCCGAGAGCGCCGGCTCCTCCAGTGCCCGCCCGCCACGGATCGCCTGCGCATGCTGCAGCGAACCGACGCGCCGCTCGAGCGCCGCGAACTCCGCGAACCGCGGATGCCCGCGCCGGTCTGCATCCAACTCCGGCGCCGTCGCCGGGCGCGCCCGCGCTCGCAGATCCTCGACCGTTCGCTCGATCTCCGGCCGCATCGCCAGCAACCGGCCGGCGTCGTCGCGCAGCCACGTCATCATCGCCTCGATCCGGTGCGACCACGCCGGATACAGCTCCTTCTCGTTCGCCACCGCCCGGTCGTAGAGCACGACGCCCGCAAGCTGGTCGAACTCGCGCACCTTGGCGCCGAGATCGGCGGCATTGCGCGTCGCGGCCGCGGTCTGGTCGTCCGCCCGCCGCTGCTCACGCAGCGCCTCGTCCTTCGCCTTCGTCTCCGCCGCCGCCAGCAACCCGTTCGCCGTCGCCTGCTGTTCCGCCCGCCGGTACTGCACGAAGGTGGCGATGCCGCCGCCGAGCAGTGCCAGCAGCACCGCGCTCGCCGCCAGCACCTGGCCGCGGTGCTTCTGCACGAACAGCCGCAGCCGGTACCCGGTACTGGGCGGCCCGGCCACCAGCGGCTCGTGGTCGAGGAACCGCTGCAAGTCGGCCGACAAGGCGTTCGCGGTCTCGTAGCGCCGGTTGCGGTCCTTCTCGAGCGCCTTCAGCACGACCCAGTCGAGTTCGTGCCGCAGCGCCTTGTGCAAGGCGCCCACACTCATGCGCCGCGCCCCAGCGATCGCCGGCGACGAGTCACCCGCCGTCGACAACCGGGTGCTCGGCTTTTGCGGCTCCACCTCGCGCAGCATGCGCTGCATTTCGAGCATGCCCGCCTGCCGCAGTTCCTGGCTGGGGAACGGCAACGACCCGACCAGCACTTCGTACAGCATCACCCCGAGCGAGTAGATGTCGGCGCGGGTGTCGATGTCGGCGTTGGTCGGATCGGCCTGCTCGGGCGCCATGTACTCCGGCGTGCCGACCACCTGGCCCGCTTCGGTGAACAGCGTCGCTTCCACCAGCTTCTGCCCCATCGCCTTGGCGAGACCGAAGTCGATGATCTTGATCTGCAGCTTGCCGCCGTCGTCGCTGACCAGCACGTTGCCCGGCTTGAGGTCGCGGTGCACGACGCCCTTCTGGTGCGCGTGCTGCACCGCGGCACACACTTGCCGCAGCAGCAGCAGGCGGGCGGGCAGCGACAGCTTGCTCTGCTCGCAGAAGGCCGTCAGCGGCACGCCCTTCACCAGCTCCATCACGAAGAACGGTTGGCCGCGGTCGCTGGTGCCGCAGTCGTAGACCCGGGCGATGCCGTCGTGCTGCATCAAGGCGAGCGCCTGCCGCTCCTGTTCGAAGCGGTTGACCACCGCCCTGCTGTCCATGCCCAGCTTGATCAGCTTCAGCGCGACGCGCCGCTTCACCGGTGCCTGCTGCTCGGCCAGGTAGACGCTGCCCATGCCGCCTTCGCCCAGCAGCTCCAGGATCTGGTAGGGCCCGATCCAGGTCGGCTGCGGGCTCGCGCTCGCGGCGGCGACGGTCTTGGGTGGCGCCAGCGTCGGGTCCGACGCCGCCGGCGCCGCCGCCAGCAGGGCCAGCACTTCGGCGGCCAGCGTCTGGTCGTTGCCGGCCTGCTGCCGCACGAACGCTGCGCGCTGCGCCTTTGGCAGCGACTGCGCCTGCCCGAACAGCTGGCGACTGCGCGCGAAGCGTTCCTTCTCTGGACCGTGCATCGTGTGCTCCCGACCGACACCCGGCACCACGGCCTCGGCGCCGGACGCCGGCACTCTGGCTGATGCCCGTCCCGAAGTCCATTGTGCCGGCCGGGCGGAGCCGCGGCGGACGGCTGCACGCGGTGTGGTCGGCGTCACCAGACCTTGCCGGCGACAGCCTCGGCGTTGGCCTCCGGTCGGCTTCGCCGAGCGGTGTCATCGATCGCTTACATCTACGGAATGTAATCGATCGCTTACTTTGCGTGGATGGCAGCGATCGTGCACCCGCGGGTCGTGGCTCCGACCGGACGTCCCGGTGCCCCCTCGGTCAGGGCTTCAGGAACCGGGTCAGCAGCGGGTTGACCGACTCGGGCCGCTCCCACTGCGGCAGGTGGCCGGCGTCGGGGATCAGCACGAACGTCGCCCCGGCAATGGCGGCTTGCAGCTCCCGTCCCACCGCCGGCGGAAATACCTGGTCGTGTTCGCCCCACACGACCAGCGTCGGCTGGCTGACTTCGGCAATCCTGCGGGCGAAGCCCTGCTCCCACCGCGGCAGGCTCCCGGCCATCGCCATCGCGGCGCGGATCAACCCCGGTCGCTGACGGTTGCGGACCGACCGTTCGATCACCGCGGGCGTGAGCCGCTGGTGGTCGTGCACGATCTCCCCGAGGGCGTCTTCGGTGACCCAGCTGCCGGCGAGCCAGTTGCCGAACTCGATCAGCCAGGTCGGGGCCGAAGTCTCGACCGCGCGCCGGAGCAGCGGCCCGGTGAGCTTGTCGCGGACGCCCTGGGGCAGGCCGCCGATCAGCACCAGGCGGTCGACGCGTTCGGGGTGCGCGACCGCCATGCCGATCGCGAGGCCAGCACCCATGGAGTTGCCGACCAACGCGGCGCGGTGGATGCCCAACGCGTCCAGGAAGCCGCAGACGAAGGCCACCAGCTCCTCGGGGGTGTAGGCGATGTCCGGCTTGTCCGAGAGGCCCGAGCCCGGCAGATCGAGCGTGATGACGCGGAAGTGCGGAGCGAGGGCGGCTTGCTGGTACTCCCAGTGCCACATCGAACCGCCGAAGCCGTGCACGAGCAGGACCGGCGGTCCGTCGCCGGCATCGAGGTACGCGATGCGGGTGCCGTTCACGCTCGTCGTGTGCACAGGCTGACGCGCGATCGCGTCGAACCAGGGCGGGATCTCCGGCGGCGTAGCGCAGGCGCTCAGCAGCAACGGCACCGGCCAGAGGGAACGACGAAGCCGCGCACGCATCCGGACATCGTAGTCACTCGCCGGGTCGCTGCCGGCAACCGGAACGACGCGTTCGCACGCCGCGCTGGTTGACGCGGTCGCTTCGTGGTGTACTGACACGCGAGCAACGCCATGAGGCCCACCGACCTGCGCGGCATCCTCCGCTACGTGCCGCAGTTCCGCGAACGCACGTTCGTGATCGCCGTCGATGGCTCGATCGTCGGCGACGACAACTTCGGCAACATCCTGATGGACGTGGCGGTGCTGCGCTCGCTGAACATCCGCACCGTGCTGGTGCACGGCGCCGCAGCGCAGATCCAGGCGCTGGCCAGCGAGAAGGGCATCGTCGCGTCGGACCTCGAGGGCTCGGGCGTCACCGACGCCGGCACGCTGCAGCTCGCACTGACCGCCGCCAACCGGGTGACCCACGAAGTGCTGGCCGGGCTCAGCGTCGCCGACCTGCGTGGTGCTTCCACCAACGCGGTGATCGCGCACCCGATGGGCATCCTGCGCGGCGTCGACCACCTGCACACCGGCCGCGTCGAGCGCATCGACGTCGAGCCGCTGCAGACGCTGCTGCAGAACGGCATCGTGCCGGTGGTGCCGCCGCTCGGCATCGATGGCGACGGCCGCAGCTACCGCGTCAACAGCGACGCGGTGGCGGTCGAAGTCGGCAAGGCGATCGGCGCCGTCAAGCTCGTCTACATCACGACGGCCAGCGGGCTCGTGGTGAACGGCAAGCTCGCGCACCAGTTGCCGGTCGACGAACTCGCCGACAGCCTGCAGAAGGGCCTCGTGGCGCCGGATCAGGTCAGCAAGGCCCGCCATGCGGTTGCCGCGTGCAGTGCCGGCGTGCCCCGCGTGCACGTGATCGACGGCCGGGTCGACGAGGGGTTGCTGGCCGAAGTGTTCTCGAACGAGGGCATCGGCACGCTGATCCACGCGAACGAGTACCGGCAGATCCGGAGGGCCAGGAAGCGCGACTCGCGCAGCATCGAGCAGCTGATCCACCTGTCGGTCGAGAACGAAGAACTGCTGCCGCGCTCGCGCGCCGAGATCGAACGGCACATCGGCGACTACTGGCTGTTCGAGGTCGACCGCAACCCGGTCGCCTGCATCGCCCTGCACGTGCACGCCGAGCAGAACAAGGGCGAGCTAGCGTGCCTGTCGGTCCGCGCCTCGCACGAGAACCAGGGCATCGGCCGCCGCATGGTGCAGTTCGTCGAGGATCGCGCGCGCGAGGCCGGGTTGTCGGTGCTGCTGGCGCTGTCGACGCAGACGTTCAACTACTTCCGTTCCAAGGCCGGCTTCGCCGACGGCACGCCGGACGATCTGCCGCCCGAACGTAGAGCCCGCTACGACCAGAGCGGCCGCCGCTCACGCGTCCTGGTGAAGGCCCTCGAGCCCCGCGCCGCGCTGCCGCCGGCCTGACCGCGACGCGCGCGCGCGCTGGTTGCAGTGCACGACCTTGGCCGGCGGGAAGCCGTTGAACCAGGTCGACGAAGCGGCGCTGTAGGCGCCGATGTTCTCGCTGTAGAGCAGGTCGCCGAGCTGCAGGTTCGCCGGCAGTTCCTCGCTCATCGACACCACGTCGAGCGCATCGCAGGTCGGCCCGAACACCGAACAGACCTGGGGCTTGCCCGGCTTGAAGGCGCCGAAGTGGTAGTGGCAGTGGTCGAAGATGACGCCCGAGAACGTGTGGTAGACGCCGTCGTCGATGTAGTAGCACAGCTTGCCGTCGCGCACGGCCTTGCCGATGATCTTGACGATGGCGGTCGCCGCGGTCGCCACCATGAAGCGGCCCGGCTCGGCGAGGATCTGGATCTCGGGCGGGAACAGCCGCTCGAGCTCGCGGTTGAGGATCTTCGCCAGATCGCGGAACGGCTTCACCGTCGCGTCGTACGGCGCCGGGAAGCCGCCGCCGATGTCGAGCAGGTTCATCTGGTCGTAGCCGCGCTTCTTCGCCTCCTCGAACACCGACGCCGCGAGGCTCAGCGCCTGCACGTAGTTCTCGACGTTGGTCGTCTGGCTGCCGACGTGGAAGCTGAGCCCCTCGACGACCAGCCCGCGGTCGCGCGCCGCCAGGATCAGGTCGACCGCCTCGCCGGGTGCGGCCCCGAACTTGGACGACAGCTCGACCATCGCGCCGGTGTTCGGCACCTTGAGCCGCAAGGCGACGCCGGCGTTCGGCGCGTACCTGGCGATCTTCTTGATCTCTTCGAAGTTGTCGTAGGTGACGAGCGGCTTGTAGGGATCGAGCACAGCCAGCGTCTCGTTCGCCTTGATCGGGTTGGCGTAGATGATCTTGTCCCAGATCCACGCCTGCCGCTCCTGGTCCGGCATGTGCTTGATGCAGTCGTGCACCAGGTTGAACTCGGGCAGCGACGCGACGTCGAAGGAAGCACCCGCCTCGTACAGCGTGCGCACGATCGCCGGATCGCTGTTCGCCTTGACCGCGTAGTAGGCCTGCACGCGCGGCAGGTGCTTGCGGAACGTCGCGTAGTTGGCGCGCAGCTCGTCGTGGTCGACGACGAACAGCGGCGTGCCGTGTTCCTTCGCCAGCTTCTTCAGCAGGCCCTTGCTCAGCATGGTGCGTCTCTTGGCGGCCGTCAGTCGCCGTCGGTGACGAGGAAGTTCTTGAACTGCCACGGGTCGGACGGATCGATCGCCGGTCGGTTGTGCCCCGGGAACGCGTTCTTGTAGTGCTGCAGCGGCGTCCAGTCGGCGGGCTTCGAGATCCACTTGCCGAGCCAGGGCTTCGCGATCTTCAGCACGTACTCGTGCGGCAGCTCGTCGGGCACCTTCACCCCCACCTCGGGGTTCTCGATCATCCACATCACCGCGGCGACCACCGAGATCGCGACCTGCATCGTGGTGGCGTTCTGGTGCGGCACCAGTCGCCGCGACTCCGCGATGCCGAGGTCGCTGCCGATCCACCACGACTTGTACGAGTGGCCCATGATGAGCGCGCCGAGGATGTCCGAGCCCCCGGTGATCTCGTCGTTCATGATGCGCAGCTTCTTCTGCAGCACGAAGTCGGCGCCGCGCAGTTCGTGCAGCGACGCGATCGCCGCATCGCTCGGGCAGTACGCATAGTGCACCGTCGGCCGGTAGACCGCCTTGCCGCCCTCCCACACCGTCAGCGCGTCCGAGATCGTGAACGCCTCGCCGTGGCGCACGACCATGCCGCGGATGCAGTAGTCGGGCACCCACGACACGACCTGCACGTCGATGCCCATGCGCGCGAGGCAGATCTGGTTCTTCGGCCCAGTCGCATGTTCGCAGGCGAACGGCGGCAGCTCCTTCTCGTGCGTGCCCCAGCCGAGCTCGGCGGTGGTCGTGCCTTCCTCGCGGAAGCCCTCGATGCTCCAGGTGTTGACGAACTCGCCGACCTGCTTGGGCTGGTCGCTGATCTGGGTGTCGCGTTCGCTGCAGTGGATCACCTTGACGCCGAGCTGCATCGCCAGCCGCGCGAACGCGCGGTCCGCTGCCAGCTGCTGCAGCGCCTCGGCGGCCGCACCGGCGACCTTCTTGTCCTTCACCAGCCGCTTGGCGATGTCGAGCAGACCCTGCTTGGTGAAGTGCGAGATCAGGCCGGGGTTGGCGCCGTGCTCGAGCACCGCGGTCGGGCCGGGAGTCTGCCAGCCGGCGACCATGCGGCGCACGTTCATGTGCCGCCAGTACAGCGTGCGTTCGGTCGGCGGCCGGTCGGCGGCGCCTTCGTACGGATCCCAGACCTCGACCGAGGTGTTCACGTAGAGCACGCCGTGGTCGTGGCACCACTGCAGGATCTCGCAGGCGTCGATGTTCCACGCCAGGTCGATCAGCACGTCGCCCGGCCCCAGGTGCTTGCCGAGCACGCTGGCCATGTTGCTGCGCGTGATGCGCTTCTTCTCGAACCGCACGCCGCGCTTGAGCCACGGTGCCAGCACCTCGCGCCGATCCTCGAAGTCCATCACCGTGATGTCAGGGCACGGCATCTTCACGTGCTTGCACAGGATGGGCAGCGTGCACTGCGCCACCGCACCATAGCCGACGAACAGGACGCGCTTGCCGAACTCGATCTGCTGCATGGTTGTCGCTGCATCGCCGACGGCGGAGGGCCTCGGCGGGGGCGGGACCATAGAAGAGTCGCGCGGCAGTTGCCACGGCGCACGCGCGGCGAGCTTCGCCGCGTCGGGATGAGCGGGCGACGCTTCGCCGGGGCGAAGAACCGGCCGCACGGCGGCCCCGCGACGCCCGCGCGGCCGACCTCGACCCGGGTCACGCCGCGCCTCCATCGAGGTCGCGCAGGTGGGCAAGCCCGACTAGGCCGACGGCGAGCCTGCCGCCGGCAACCACTTCGCGACGGTGCGTGCGAGTTCGCTGAACTGCACGGGCTTCGCCAGGTAGTCGTCCATCCCCGCGGCGAAGCACGCCTCGCGGTCGCCCCGCATGGCCGAGGCGGTCAGCGCGATGATCGGTACCCGCCGACCATCCCCGGCTTCGAGGGCACGGATGCGCCGCGTCGCTTCGAAGCCATCGAGTTCGGGCATCTGGCAGTCCATCAGGACCAGGTCGTAGGCAACCGATTGGCAGGCCGCGAGGGCCTGCGCCCCGTTGCCCGCAACGTCCACGCGGCAGGCCAGCTTCGCGAGCATGCGCGTCGCGACCCGTTGGTTCACCGAGTTGTCCTCGACGAGCAGGATGCGGCCGGTGTTGCCACCCGGGCCCGGCTGGCGCGGGGCTGGCGCCAGCGCCGTCGTCGCTGGCAGCGGGCACGCAGCACCGGTTTCGATCGCGGCGATCAGCGTCGTCAACAAGCGCTGGCGCCGGAGCGGCTTCGTCACCGCAAGGACTCCGGACCGCTGCCGCTCCGCCGCGTCGGGGCGCGCAGCACGCGACGTCAGCAGGATGATCGGCATCGCGGCGAATCGCGGCTCGTCGCGCAGCGCGCGGACAAGATCGGGCCCGGGCATGCCGGACGTCTGGACATCGAGGATCGCGACGTCGGGGACATGGCCGCGGTCCGACTCGGCTCGCAACTTCGCCATCCCGTCGATCCCATCGACGCCCTCGATCACGCACATGCCGCACGAATCGAGCGCCCCGCGCAGGATGCGGCGGCTCGTCGCATTGTCGGCGACGAGCAGTGCCCGCTTCGCCGCCAGTCCGCCCGTCCGCGGTGCAGGCTCATCGCCCGTGTCGTCGACACGAACGGCGCGCACGGTGAACCAGAAGCGGGACCCCACCGCCTCGCTCGACTCGACGCCGACGCTGCCTCCCATCAGTTCGGCAAGGCGCTTGGCGATCGACAGGCCAAGACCCGTACCCCCGTAGCGCCGCGTCGTCGAGGAATCGGCCTGCGCGAACGGTTGGAACAACCGCTGCTGCGCCGTCTGCGAGATGCCGATCCCGGTGTCGCGCACCGACAGTTCGAGGGTGACGTGCTCCGCGATCGCGCCGACCGTGCGGACACCGACGTGGACCTCACCGGCCGCGGTGAACTTGATGGCGTTGGCGAGGAAGTTGAGCAGCACCTGGCGAACGCGTCCGGGGTCACCCCGCAGTCGGCGCGGCACCTCGGCGGCAAGCTCACAGAGCAGTTCCAGGCCCTTTCCCGCAGCCCGTTCGGCGACGAGGTCGAGGGTCTCCTCGACCACCGTGCGGACGTCGAAGCCAACGTCTTCCAGTTCGATCTTGCCGGCCTCGATCTTCGAGAAGTCCAGGATGTCGTTCACCACCACGAGCAACGACTCGGCGCAGCTGCGGATGGTCTCGGCGCAATCGCGCTGATCGCCATCGAGGGGGGTGTCGAGCAGCAACCCGGTCATCCCGATGATGCCGTTCATCGGCGTGCGCAACTCGTGGCTCATGTTGGCGACGAACGCGGACTTGAGCCCAGAGAGCGCAATGGCATGGTCGCGGTCGATCGTGACCTGGCGGCCACGGGCGACCTCGCAGGCGACCCGGTGACCGTACCACGTCACGCAACCGACCATCACCAGGATGGCGAACGCGATCCCCCATTCGAAACGCCGGAGGCTCGCAGCCGCGCTCGCTTGCTCGGCGAAGACATGCGCCTGTGCGCGGGCGATGCCACGGCGGATGCTGCCCAGGCAGCGATGAACCTCCGCCAGGTGGCGATCCATCGTCGCCATGTGGCCGCCGGCACCCATCGGATCCTGCCGCTGGAAGAGCGCGAAGATCCGGTCGGCCTCCGCGACCATCGCCGCCATCGCCGCGCGCACCGGCTCGAACAGCGGCGGGATCGGCTGGACCTGCAATCCGACCGCGTTCCGTTCGATGACCGCCAACTGCTGCTGCAGGGCGGCGTCGAAGTCACTGCGGGCCGCCCGCAGGCGTTCGCGCTCGCGAGCGACGTCCCGGGTGTCGAACACGTCGTTGCCCGGCGCGTTCACCATGCTCGCGAGTTCGCTCAGTTCCGACACGCCCGCCAGACTGATCGCCCATGCCTGGTTGACCTGGATCGACCTCTCGTAGATGGCGCTCGTGCGGTGACTCAGGTAGAGGCTCAGCGAAACGGTCAGCAGGTCGAACGCCGCGAGTACGTAGTAGAGATGGTGCCAGCCGAAGGCGCGTTTCGGCGAGGAAGCGGTGTCGACCATGACGACGGCAGGCGGTGGTGCTCTTGGCGATCCCATCGGGCCGATGCCCACGCCCACTGGACCCAAACGGGCCACGCCCAGGGTGGCGCCGGTGCCGGCGCAATCCGCTGGCCCATCGCGTGGGGCGAACAGGAAGTTCGGCCTGCCTCGCGACCACCCGGTCTGGGGTCGCCGCAAACAGCCGCTGGCCGACGGCCGTATTGCTGCGCATGAGCCACCTCCTCGTTCTCGCCGCCCTCGCGAGCGTCTGCGCTGCCGCCGAACCGCCGACCGCGATCGTCAACGCCCGGCTGATCGACGGCACCGGTGCCCCGGTCCGCCTGCACTGCACCGTGCTGGTCCGCGGCGAACGCATCGCCGCGGTCGGCCCCGGCGTCGCGGTGCCGGCCGACGCCAGGGTCGTCGACGGCAAGGGCATGACGCTGCTGCCGGGCATGTTCGACACCCATGGCCACTGCTTCACCGTCGACGGCAAGGACCAGTACGAGGCCTACCCGCTGCTGTTCCTCGCCGGCGGCGTCACCACGACGTTCTCCCCTGGCGAGATGGACCCCGGGGCCGCCTACGCGCTGCGCGCCCGGCTGGCGCGCAACGAGCAGCAGGGCGCCCGCCTGCTGACCGCCGGCCCCTACTTCGAGAAGGGCCAGGGCGAGCTGACCTGGCTGGTCGGCTACACCGACGAGGCGCAGGCGCTCGCGTGGCTGGCCGAACACGGCCCGCGCATGGACGGCCTCAAGCTGCAGATGCAGATCACCGAGGCCGAGGCGAAGGCGATCCTCGACGACGCGCACCGCCGCGGCATCCGCGTCACCGGCCACCTCGGCTCGGTCACGGCCACCCGCGCCATCGAACTCGGCATCGACCGGCTCGAGCACGGCCTGTTCGCGATGAGCGAGTTCGCGCCCTGGCAGATCCAGGGCCTCGAACAGTGGGCCGACAAGTTCCGCCGCATCGGCGAGATCGACCTCGATGGCCCGGTCGCCAGCAAGCTCATCGATCTGATCGTCGAGAAGCAGGTGGCGCTGTCGGCGACGACGGTCAGCTTCACCGAATGGGCGCCCGGCTTCGAACCGGTGACGCCCGACTGGGAGAAGTACCTCGCGCCCGAGATCCGGCGGCTGCAGAAGGCGCGCATGCTGCGCATCGCGGCGCTGCCCGCCGACCAGGGCAAGTGCTTCGCCGCCGGCGTGAAGAAACAGCTCGAGTTCTGCAAGCGCGTGCACGACCGCGGCGGCATCGTCGTCACCGGCACCGACCCGGGCGGCAAGCTGCTGATCCCCGGCTACGGCCTGCACCGCGAACTGCGCCTGCTGGTCGACGCCGGCTTCACGCCGCTCGCTGCGCTGCGCGCGGCGACGCAACACGCAGCGCGCACGCTCGGCGTCGAAAAGGACCTCGGCACGATCGAAGCCGGCAAGCTCGCCGACCTGGTGCTGGTCGAGGGCGATCCGAGCACCGACATCGCCGCGATCGGCAACACCAGGACGGTGTGGAAGGCCGGCGTCGCGTTCGATCCGATCAAGCTGCGCAGCGCCGCCGAAGGCAAGATCCGCTGACGACGGCGAAGACCGCGGCGCGACGGTATCCTCGGCGGCCAGCGCGCGTCGTGGCCAGTGTCCTGCCGACGGCGTCGCGCGCGTCATCGCCGATGCGTCCGTTCCTGCCCACACTCGCGGCCGCCGCGGCCGTCGCCATTGCAGTCGCATGGTGCTGGCTCGTGCACGACGCGGGTGTCGCCCCCCCGGCCAACGCCCCCACCGCCGCTGCCGACGCCAGGACGCCGGCGGATCTCGACGCGGCCGCGACGACGAACGGTGTCGAGCATGACCCGGTGCCCGCCGTGCCGCCCGCGGGGTTGCCGGTGCCGCGCGTCGAAGCACCTGGCGTCGAGGCGCCCGGCGCGTGGCGCGTGTTCGTCGTCGACCCGAGCGGAACGCCGGTGGCCGGTGCGCAGGTCGAGTTCGGCGCCGGTCGTGCCGACCAGACCGCGACCACCGATCGCGACGGCGTCGCGGCCTTCCCCTCTAGGCCACGAGCCATCACGAACCTGCGCGTGTCGGCCGGCAGTCGTCATCTGGCCGCGCACCGCGGTCCTGAGGCACCGACGGTCACGCTGCCATGGTTCGGGCCGCTGCACGGCCGCCTCGTCGATCGTGCGACCGCGGCGCCGATCGCCGGTGCCAGGGTGGTGCGCGAGCACCGTCGGTGCGGCTTGTGCAACGGCGATCGCACGGTCACCGACGCGGACGGTCGGTTCGTGCTGCCGGCGGTGCCGCGCGACGAGGGTTGCGCGTTCGAGTTCGCAGCGCCCGGGTATCCGAGTCAGACCGTGCCGCTGCGCCTGCCGGGCCGCGGCGAGCCGGTCGCACACACGTTCGCGATCGCGCGCGGTGTCGTGATCGAGGGCCGCTGTGTCGACGCCGGGTCGCGCCGTGGCGTGGCGGAGGCGAAGGTCAGGGTTGGTTGGCGGGACAAGGCCACGTCGACCGCGTCGGACGGATCGTTCCGCCTGCTGCACCTCGCGGAGGGATCGGAGCCCGCGTCGCTCGAAGTCACGGCGTCGGGCTACCTGCGGACGACGTACGAGATTCCGCTGTCGCCTCCACCTGGCGCACTCGAGTTCGCGCTGCTGCGCGCGACTGGGCTCGCTGGACGGGTGATCTCGAGCTCCGGCGAGCCGGTGTCGGGGGCCAGAGTGCGAGCCGAGGCGCGCGATCAGGCCGGGCCGACCGTGGGCGGCGCCACCCACGTGGCCGAGGAACGTGAGGCTTCGCGCGCGACGACGGACGAGCACGGCTCCTTCGTGATCCAAGGCCTGGTACCGGGCCGCGCGTACGAGCTGGCAGCGAAGGCAGCCGTCTTCAGGACGCGCCCGGAGCAGGAAGCCGTGCGCGCTCGAGCCGGCGATCGAACCACTGCGATCGTGCTGGTCCTGACGCCGACCAGCGCGATCCCGACCGGCACGATCGTCGGCACGTTCCGGTGCAATGGCGTGGCCGGACCTGGCCAGGTCACCTGGCGGGTGGGCCGCGAGACGTCGGCCGTGTCGGCGAAGGCGAACGGCTCGTTCCGGTGCAAGAACGTGCCAGCCGGACCGGTGGAACTGGTGGCGACCTACGAGGCGGCTGGCAGCGACCTGATCGACGGGGTCGCGACGGCATGGCGACGCCAGGTCGTGCTGCACGCGGACGAGGAGTTGCGCGTCGACGTCGACCTGCAGCTCGATCTGGTCGCGATCACCGGCCGTGTGCGCAACGCCGACGGTTCCCCGCCAGGCACGTACATGGTCGACGTAGTGGGCACCGACCTGCGGCGATCCGTGTGGACGGCGCCCGACGGTCGCTTCCAGGTCGACGTGCCACGCCTGGCCGGAGCGATCGTGCTCCACGTACCGTTCAGCACCCGCGTCAAGACGCAGCCGGGCGCCCGCGACGTCGAACTCGTCCTGCCGGCGTGGGGCAAGATCCGTTATCGCGTGCGTGGCGAGGACGGCTCAACCGGCTCGTTCGAGCAGGTCTGGCTGCCGGCCGTGCACTTCACCAACTGCAGCACGAGCGTGCACGCACCCGATCCCGAGGGGTTCTTCGAACGGAACGCGGCGCAAGGCGAGCGGTTGTTCCTGTGTTCTGCTCCGGGCCATGCGCCGAGCCTGCGCAGCGTGCAGGTCCGGCCGCAGACGACCGTCGACGTCGTACTGGGGCGCGGCACGAGCGTGCGCGTCCGGCTCGCTCCGGGCACAGCTCCACTCGACTCCCAATCCGAGGTCATGTTCGTCGACGCCCGCCTCCCCGGCTTCCAGCTGTGGGACTCCCTGGCCGTCGACGGCGAGATCGCGCGCTGGGTGCGGCTGCGCGCCGAGGGCGAAGAGGTCCCGCGCGTGGAACCGGGCACCTACCGTTTCGTCGGCGAAGACCCGGCCATCGAGTTCTCGCCGCCGACGTTCGTCGTCGGCACCGAACCGGTCGTGGTCGACGTGACCTGGGCGAGGCGGGCGAAGTAGCGGCATGCGGAAGCTCCGCCCACTCGTCGTCGCGGCAGCGCTGCTGCTCGGTGTCGGTGCACTGGCGACGTGGCGCACGAGCACCGCCCCACCAGAGCCACGACCGGTCCCCGCCACCGCGACCGATGACACCGCTGTCGAACAGGCTCCGCCGGCACCAACAGTGGGCCGCGAGCAGCCCCCACCACCACCGGTGCTCCCGCCCGTGGTCGCGGCGGCCGAGCAACGGCTGCGCTGCCTCGACGAAGGTGGTCAGCCCGTCGCCGACGCCGAGGTCCGCCTCGTCCGCGTGCCGCCTGGTTCGGCCGTCACGGATCTGCGCGCGTCGAGCGACCACGACGGCCAGGTGGTCTTCCCCGCGGTCCCACCGGCGCAGTACGAGATCCGAGCACACGCTGGCTTCCGACACCACCAACCGGACCGTCGCGATCGATACCGGACGCTGCCCGCGACCCCGTTCGACTGCGAACTGCGCGAGCTCTGGCTGGGTGGCCTCGAGATGCCGGGCACGGAGGTCGTGAAGTGGGGCGGCCGCACCCCGGGCTTCGAGGGATCCACGGATGGCAAGGCCGAGAAGGACCTGATCGCCACCTGGCGCACCCGCCACCCGGAAGCCGTGTTCTACGCGATGTTCCGCAACCCACGACGGCCGGCCACCGACACGATCCAGGCTCGGGTGACCTGGTTCGGCCATGCGCAGCACGAACGCACGTTGCGCTTGTGGCCGGCGTCCACGTTCCCGGGGCCCGAGACGATCGACCCCGCGTCGGTGCCGCAACGCGACTGGGCGCGGCTGCGGGTGGTGCTGACCGATGCCACTGGGCAAGCGCTGCCCGAGGTGTTGCAGGCGACGCTGCGCGATCGGGCCCAACTCACCCCCGACGTCCCACAGCCCGGCATGGGCGACTTCTTCACCTTTCCTCGCGGCACGGCCGCGCTGCCAGCCGGTGCCTACGCGCTGCGCCTGTTCGATGCTCGCAACTCGCACATGGTGCCGGTCGCCACCGGCACGGTCGCGCGCGACACCACCGAACTGCGGCTCCGGGTCGCCGCCGTCGACCGCGTCGTGCGCCTGCACCTGCGCGGCGTCACTGGCGCCGGTTACGGACTCTCCGTCGCCCACGAATCCGGGCGCACGGCGAACGAGTTGGGTCGCGCCGATGGCGAACACACGCTGCTGCTCCCGCCCGGCCCCTGCGTAACGACCGTGCGCCGCCGGCTGCCGGACGGCCGCGAGGAAACGCTGGAGCATGCGTTCACGGTCGGCGACGCGGTCGAACAGGACGTCACCTGGGATCTGCTGGCCCCACGCTGACTGCGGCGCCCACGCCGTTCCGTTGCGATCGCGCAGCCAGACGCACGTCGGCAACCGCCGGCATGCGATCCGACTGCCGCGGGACTGATAGGCCGCCGCTGTTCGTGGCGCATCCAGGCCGCGCCGCCCGGGATGCCGTTCGACCTGGACGAGATCATGCGCCGGTTGCGGGTCAAGGTCGGCACACGACGGTCGTCGCTGAGCAGAGGTCGGCACTCGAACTGCGACTGGCGACCGAAGCGCCGCGGCAGGCATCGGAGCGCGGGGCGACAACGGCGAGCCGGCACTTGCCCAGGACGCGTGCGCTTTGGCCGGCCATGTTCGTCCCACTCCGCGTTCTCCTCGCCATCCTCGCTGCGGGTTGCCTTGGCAGCGGCGCGTGCACGGTGGTGAACACGCTGCTGCAGCTGCGCCCGTGCCGCGATGGGCTGCCCGTCGCGTTCGTCGTGCGCGGCCTGCTGGCCCAGCCCGACCAGGCGGCGGCACTCGCGTTCCTGCAGCGCAGCAAGCACGCCTCGGGCCGGAACTACACCGTCGGCGGCCCCGACACGGCTCCCGGCTTCGAGTGCTCGGCCGGCAAGGTGGTGCAGTACGTGCCGTATCCGGGGGCGAAGTTCACCTGGCACACCAATCACCCGCTGGTGAACGACGACTTCGCACCGGGCCTGCTCGAACGCGCGCGGGCGCGCGGCGTCGAACCGTTCGCGGCGGTGCGGCCGTGTCCGCGCTTCGCCGTGTGCGAGAAGCACCTTCCCGCGGGCGCGACTCCGGACGTCGCTGCGGTGAAGGCGCTGCTCGCGTGCCGCGATGGCGCGCCGTCGGTCTGCAACGACAGCACCTACGCGTGCCTCGTGATGCTGCTGGGTGGACAGCCCGAGATGCACGTGAGCAAGGGTGCCAGTGACAAGGAGCCATTCCTGGTCGTGCGGTTCGACCAATAGAACCACCGCAGTACGAACCAGGGCTCAGCCGAGTCCCGCCCTGGCGCTCGGCCGACCGGAATCGCCGGTGCGAAACTGCGCCATGCAGGTGATTGAGCCCGGAAGTCGGGAGGGAGGCCCTGGACGGGTTGCCCGGGTGAGGTAGGGTTCCACTAGCTCCCGCGATCCCAAGTCCTGCGGATTGCCGTCCCCTCAGTTCCCGTCCTCAACCATGCGCAACCTCTCCACCCTCGTCAGTGCAATCGCACTGACCTCGGTCTCGGCCCTTTGCCAGACCGTGCTCGTCCCCTCCTCGGTCCTGGGCCCGTTCGCCGGTACCAGCGGCAACTACTTCACTGCAGCCGGCATCAACCGGTTCCAGATGATCTACGACACCACGCACTTCACCAGCCAGGGTGTCATCCAACCGATCAGCATCACGCACGTCGAGTTCCTGTTCGGCGCCGCCACGCCGCTGACCGTCGTGACCTACCCGTCCGTCAGCGTCTACCTGCAGCCATCGGCAGTCGACTGGGCGGTCCAGAGCACGACCTTCGCCAGCAACCGCTCGATCGCATTCCCGGTCACGCCGGAATACTCCGGTCCGGTGACCACCCAGGCGGGCACCTACTACGTCAGCATCCCGCTGACGACGCCGTTCAGCTACGACCCGACCGCGGGCGTCGACCTGCTGCTCGAGGTCGAGGTCAATGGCGCGCCGACTCCGGCCACCGGCAACTCGCAGGCGACCACCTACTCCGCCACGCCGCCGGCCAACCTCTGCAACGTGAAGCGCAGCGTCGGTTCGATCACGGCCGTCAACGGCTTGAACTCGGCGTTCGTGCCGATCGTGAACTTCAACTACGTGCCGGCTCCGAACGCGGGCGTCGCCACGCCGGTTGGCGCGGGCTGCTACGCCAAGTATGCGTCGATCTACGAGCTGTTCGCCTCGCCGGCGAACTTCGACCTGCAGAGCTCGACGCTGTCGTTCGTGTCGCTCGGCGTCGGCCAGGGCTATGCCGTGATCCGGAACACGGGCGCATGGCTGCCCATCGGCTCGATCCAGGCGGTCCCGACCGTGCTGGCGCTCGGTGACGACACCGACATCAACTACCCGTTCACCACCGGCTCGTTCCCCGGCTGGACCGGCCTGCAGGTCTGCTCGAACGCCTACGTCGCGGCAGCGGCCGGCAACTCGCTGGTCGCAGCGCCGAGCATCAACCAGATGCTGGTCGCCAATCCGCAGCCGGCCTTCTACTGCCAGCTCGACCTCGATCCGCAGGCGCCAGGCCTCGGCGCCGGCACGATCCAGGTCGAAGAGAGCGCCTCGGTCACGACGGTGACCTACAACGGCGTCACCAACTGGAACAGTGGCACCGGCGCCGCGCCGTGCGACATCCAGTTCCAGTTCTACCCGAACGGTGACGTCACCATCGCGTGGGGCGCGAACTTCACCACGTTCCAGCCGAACGGCGGCGTGATCGTCGGCTACTCGCCGGGTGGCCCGAACATCAACCCGGGCAACCGCGACATCTCGGCGCTGCCGCTGGGCGTCGTGCTGCAGGGCGCGGACACCAACCCGCTGACCCTCGCCTCGCTGACGCGGCCGGTCATCAACACCAACTGGAACCTGGAAGCCCAGAGCATCCCGGACCTGTCGCCGGGCACGCCGGCGCAGATCGGCATCGAGATCTACGGCATCGGCGATCCGGGCATCCCGGACCTGTTCTTCCTCGGCGCCCCGGGTTGTGGCCTGCGCGTGACCCTCGACGTGCTGAACCCGTTCGTGCAGTTCGCTCCGGCGACGACGCACGCGTTCACCGTGCCCGTGCCCAACAACCCGTCGTTGGTCGGCGCGATCTTCAACGTCGGCACCGCGGTCCTCGACTCGTCGTACAACGCCTTCGGCGTGATCACGTCGAACGCGATCTCGGGCCTGATCGGCAGCATCTGATCGGCCAAGACGTCGGCGCCGGCGATCACTCGCTGGCGTGCGCGCGGCCGCGCTGACTCCTGCGAGTCGGCGCGGCCGCTGTGCTTCCTGGCCGAACCGTGCTGCGGCGGGCCTGGCTACGGCGCCTGGTCCTCGGCCATGTCCTTGCGCCACTTCGGGAACCGCTGCTCCAGGGCAGTGACGAGCCGCTGCCGGTTGATCGGGTCGTTGAGCGTCTTCCGGGCCAGCCCGAGTTCGTCGAGCTCGGCATCCACTTCGCGACGCTGACCGATCTTCTCCAAGTAGTCGATGACGGTGATGTTCATCCACGTCAAGTACAGCATCCGGGCCGCGGCCGGGCAGGTCTTCTCGATTGATTGCCAGCCAGGGAATGTGCTTCCTGCCTCCGGCACGCCCGGTATCTTGCGCGCGGTCGGGCCGGTCAGGGTCCGGCCCATGCACCCGTGAACCTTCGCATCGGCGGTGTCCCGTATGGCGTCGGCGCGCCCCTGCTCGCGGGCCTGGGCTCCGACCCCGCGGTGACACTGGTGCAGGCGCCGCCGACGGCGCTGATCGAGCAGCTGCGCCGTGGCGAACTCGACGTGGCCCTCGTGTCGTCGATCGAAGCGATCCGGCTGCCGCGCTACCGGATCGCGCGCGGACTCGGCATCGCCAGCAAACGGGAGATCCGCTCCGTGCGCGCGTTCCGTCGCCGCAGCGTGCCGATCCGCTCGGTCGGCGTCGACCAGGGCTCCGCGACTTCGGTGGCGTTGCTGCGCATCCTGCTGGCGAAGGCCCACGCGGCCGACGTCGCCGCCGACGTGACCTTCACCGCGATCGCACCGACGCGCGCCCCGGACCAGCTGCCCCACAACCTCGTGCTGCTGATCGGCGACCACGGCCTTGGTGCCGACGCCGGCGCCCGCGAGGTGTGGGATCTCGGCCAGCATTGGCGCGCGCTGACCGGCCTGCCGTTCGTGTTCGCGCTGTGGGTGCTGGCGCCGCACGCCGACGCCGACGCGGTGCTGCCGGTGCTGCACCAGGCCCGCGCCCGCGGCAAGGCCCTCGGTCCGGTCGACGGCACCCACGGTGCTGCGCACTACGACCTCGACGCCGAGGACGAACGCGGGCTGCACCGCTTCTGGACAGAAGCGCGCGCGCTGCAGCTCGCCGGCGCCGCCGATCCGCCCTTCGTTTCCCTGACGCACCCCGCACCACGATGATCGCACCCGGTCAACAGACCCTGTTCGACGCCGATCCCAAGATGGCAGCCGACAAGACGAAGTCCGCGAAGACGTCGCCCGAGAAGGCACCTCCCGACCAGGCCCCGTCCGACCGCGTGCCCGCTGCGCCCAGGGGCCGCGGCGCCGAGACCGCCGAGTCGATGGCGAAGCGGCAGCGCGAGATCTCGGTCAGCGAGTTCTTCACCAAGAACCGCCACCTGCTCGGCTTCGACAGCCCGCGCAAGGCGCTGCTGACCGCGGTCAAGGAGGCGGTCGACAACAGCCTCGATGCCTGCGAGGAGGCGCGCATCCTGCCCGACATCAAGGTCAAGATCGCGCGCATCGGGCAGAGCGAGAAGCAGTTCACGATGACCGTCGAGGACAACGGCCCCGGCATCGTCGCCAACCAGGTCGGCAACGTGTTCGGCCGCCTGCTGTACGGCAGCAAGTTCCACCGGCTGCGCCAGAGCCGCGGCCAGCAGGGCATCGGCATCAGCGCGGCGGGCATGTACGGCCTGCTGACCACCGGCCACCCGGTGCGCGTGCGCACCAAGCCCGGCAAGCGTTCGGTGCCGCTGGCGTTCGAGATCACGATCGACACCGCGAAGAACCGGCCGGATGCGAAGAGCCAGACGATCGAGTGGGACAAGGAACACGGCACCGAAGTGTCGATCGACCTCGAGGGCGAGTACCGCCGCGGCCAGAAGAGCGTCGAGGAGTTCCTGAAGCTGATGGCGGTGGCGAACCCGCACGCCTACGTGCACTACACCGACCCGGACGGCCAGGTCACCGAGTACCAGCGCGCGACCAAGGAACTGCCGACCGAGGTCGAGGAGATCAAGCCGCACCCGCACGGCGTCGAGCTCGGCATCCTGCTGAAGATGATCGGCGAGTGCGACAACCGCACCACCAGCGCCTTCCTGCAGGAGGACTTCTCGCGCGTCGGCCCGACGGTCGCCAAGGAGATCTGCGAGAAGGCCGGCATCAAGCCGGAGACCAACCCGCGCCGGCTCGACACCGAGCACGTCGCCAAGATCAAGGCCGCGATCGACCAGACGAAGATCATGGCGCCGCCGTTGTCGTGCATCGCGCCGATCGGCGAGGAGCTGATCATCGCCGGGCTGAAGAAGGAGGTCGAAGCCGACTTCTACGTCGCGACGTCGCGCAAGCCGGTCGTCTACCGCGGCCACCCGTTCGCGATCGAGGTCGGCATCGCCTACGGCAAGCCCGGCGACACGCTGCAGATGACCGAAGGCGGCAAGATCGTCGAGGTCGCGGCGAAGAAGCCGGAGAGCGACGAGGTGCTGATGGGCGCGGCCGACGAGCCGGTGCGGCTGATCCGCTTCGCCAACCGCGTGCCGCTGGTGTTCCAGCAGTCGGCGTGCGCGATCAGCAAGGCGGTGATCAACACCAACTGGAAGAACTACGGCCTGCAGCAGCCGCGCGGCGCGCTGCCGATCGGCCCGATGGTGATCTTCGTGCACATCGCGTCGGTGTGGGTGCCGTTCACTTCCGAGAGCAAGGAAGCGATCGCGTCGTACGACGAGATCCTCGAGGAACTGCGGCTCGCGTTGATGGAGGCCGGCCGCAAGCTCGGCATCCACGTGCGCAAGGGCCGCAAGCTCGCCAGCGAGTTCAAGAAGCGCAACTACATCGAGATGTACATCCCGCACGTGGTCGAGGCGTTGAAGGAGATCCTCGACCTCGACGACAAGGAGGTCGCCAAGGCGACCTCGAACCTGACCGTCGTGCTCGAGAAGAGCCGCAAGCTGTGAACACCCGAGAAACACCCCATGGTCGCCAAGAAGCCTGACACCAAGAAGAAGGCCCGCAAGCCGCTCACCCACCTCGACAAGGTGACCATCGGCGAGATCGTCAAGTGCGCGAACGACGTGCACGGCACGATCGGCAAGCAGGGCAAGCCCGAGCTGAAGTTCCCCGAGCGCTCGCTGCGCAACGCCCGCTACGACAAGAAGGGCGGCTTCCAGATGGGCCGCGCCCGCGTCGAGCGCACACTGACCGTCAACACCGTGAAGACGTTCGCGCAGACGCTGAAGCTGATGGCGCTGTCCAAGGACATGGTCCAGGACGACGACTTCGCGACCAAACGAGACGCCTACTACGTCTCCAAGAACTGGGGCGACGCGAAGTTCCTCGAGCAACCCGAGTCGGACGCGGTGATGGACGACATCGAGGCGCTGTTCTCGCTCGAAGGCGTCACCCGCGAACACCTGCGCTTCTATCCCGAGGAGCACGGCGGCGCGGTCGCCGGCCAGCTGATCGTGATCGACCGCGATCCCGAGACCGACCGCGAGGTGCGCATCGACTGTACCGGCTTCGCGACTGGCAGCTACGCGATCCCGCACTCGGTCGAGCAGCTGCAGTTCGAGACCAAGGCCGAGTTCATCCTCGCGATCGAGACCGGCGGCATGTTCCAGCGCCTGAACAACCACAAGTTCTGGCGCTCGTTCAACTGCATCCTGGTCGAGACCGCCGGTGTGCCGACGCGCGCGACGCGGCGCTTCATCCGCAAGCTGTCCGACGACTGCAAGCTCGACGTGTTCGCGTTCAACGACTGCGATCCGTACGGGATCTCGAACATCTACCGCACGCTGAAGGTCGGCTCCGGGAACGCGGTGCACCTGAACCAGTTCTTCTGCGTGCCGCAGGCCCGCTACCTCGGCGTCACGCCGCAGGACATCATCGACTTCAAGCTGCAGGACGCGACCCACCCGCTGCAGGAGGTCGACAAGAAGCGCGCGATGGACGCGCTGAAGAACGATCCGTTCTTCCAGGCGCACAAGGAGTGGCAGAAGGCGATCGAGCAGATGCTGAAGATGGGCGTGCGCGCCGAGCAGCAGGCGCTGGCCAAGTGGGGCCTCAACTACGTGATCGACGAGTACCTGCCGAAGAAGCTGAAGGAACGGCACAAGTTCCTGCCGTGAACCGGGCTCGCCTGGGTCCGATGACAACGATCACGCGAAGTCGGTTCGCGCATTCGGCGAACTCGACGGGGACCTTGCCATGCATCTGCGATCCGCTAGCCTGAACAGACACGCTGGGGTCGGGTAGGGCTTTTTGTCGCAGAGGTTCCTGGTGTCGGATTCCAACGGACCGTTCGCTGATCGAAGGGACATCGAGCATTCGGCTCGCCGGGGGGCCCGAACAGCGTCCCGACGCCTCCAGCTCGTGGAGGATGCCGTCGAGTTGACGATGGCTCGATGGGACATGCGAACGCTCGCAGGTCCTCCCGTGCACGATGCATGCGCATGGGCTTTTCGCGTTGGGGCCAACGTAGCGAAACAGCTAGGTGAACGAACATCGTCAGGGGGCTCGCCGCAGAGTCGGTGCACGCCGGTTTCGCTCCCACCGGAACCCGGTTCTCCAGAAAGCCCAGAAGAACTCTCATTGCCGTCGAATGGCCATGGAGTAGTGCGCACGGACATGCGCGAGATCATCCTGGACCACTGCGACAGGCTAACCAGGAAGCAGATGGCAGTGCTTCTGATGTTTTCTCAGCCTGGCATGACGATCCGCGGGGCGGCGAAGCTGGTGGACAAGGATCACTCGGGCCTGCGACGCCTCTACAGGCGCGCACTTCATGCCCTCGAGCACGCCATCCATGTCCCCCTCCCCCCTCCTACAGGTGCCGATCGATAACACGACGGTACTCGGCCGATCATGAGATTCCTAGGCGTTGCCCTTATCGCGTGTGGTGGAATCGTCCTGGCCTGGGCCAGCTTGAGAGCTGCGCAAGAACCGCGGGTTCCGCTGAACGGAGCACCGGCAGACCCGGATCGCCTTGGCGTTGCGGCGGTAGCGGAACAAGTCGCTTGGACACCCGCAACGGAAGGGATTGAAAACGCAAGTCGGCAGCTCGCGGACGGGCTTGCCAAGGACTCTCAGTCGATCAGCGCCCCTGACGAAGCCTCCCAGAGAACGCTGAGCCGGGCCGCGCGCGACGGAATCGTGCCCCTGGACTTGAAGCTCCCATCGGGGGCGGCGTGGGCGCGATTCGTACAAGTGTGGGACAGCGCGAGCGAGCCTGTTCTTGCCGCGAAGTCGACGTGGCAGAAGCTGGGCAAGTCCATTGCGCACGCGCGGTTTGCAGCTGGACAGTGTGAGGAGTTCCTCTTCGACGAGTCCCAGCGGGTCAACGGTGGATTCTCGACCGATGGCATCACAAGACAGCGACACACTGACGAGTGGGTCAGCCTGCGCATGCTCTACCGAGAAGGTGGCGGCCAGAGATTCCAGGTCGTGCGCGTCATGCCAGGCGAGCTACCGAAGCTCGATGAAGCAACCATCGAACTCCGGTTGGCGGAGCGCCTGCGGCATGACGCTGTCGCCCAGCTACTAAGCGAACTCCGCACGAACAAGTAGGTCTGGACGGCTCATCCACGCCGCCCCGGCGCCGCGGTGGGCCTCATCACGCACCGGGGCAACTGACGGGTCCAGTACACCACGACCCGAGGAAGAAGCCATGAAGCTGATTGCTCTTGGTCTGTTCGTCGCCTTGCCAGTTCTCTCTTCACCAATGCCACTCACGCATGTGGGTGCGAGCAGTGTCGCGTTCGATCAGTGCACGTCCTGCACCGGAACCGCGCACACTCCGTACAACAACTCCCCGTGCATCTCGGTCACCTGGGATCCCGCGCAATCGATCACCTCGGGTTCCTGCGCGCCGCCACCGAGTGTCAAGGGTCGGGCAACCGGGACCACCTCGAGATCGGGCAAGCGGGACCACTTGTTCGACCTGTTGGCTGGCGCGACGGCGTGATCGAAGGCGACTGCGTTGGGTCGGCGGCAGGACGGTGCTCG
>JBASWX010000393.1:0-18950 GCA_049276695.1 Planctomycetota bacterium | reverse complement strand
GGCGTGCACGGGATGCCGGCGCGCCCGGCGACGTCGCGCGCCACTTCCATCCACTCGCGCGCGTAGGCCTCGTTCATGTCCGGGAAGCGCGGACCGAGCTGGTCGTCGTTGGGGCCGGCGAGCGGGTGCAGCCCGCTGAAGTTCAGGTGGTCCTCGATCACCGCGATGGTGCCGAGTTCGATCTGCTGGCTGAGGCTCGCGGCGCCGGCGGTCAGCAGCAGCAGTTCGCAGCCGAGTGCCTTCAGCACCCGGACCGGCAGCGCCAGGTCGCCGGCCGAAAGGCCCTCGAACGCGGCGAACGGCGCGTCGGCGACCGCGACCGGCACGCCTTCGAGCAGGCCGATCAGCAGCGGCGCGTGCAGCGGCGCGCCCGGCAGGTCGTCGGCGTGCACGACGACCTTCTCCTTGAGCTGGTTGGCGATCGAGGCGTGGCCGGAGCCGAGCAGCATCGCGACCTTCGGCCGCAGCGGCGTGCGGGCGTGCAGGAACTGCGCGATCTCGCGGGCGGCGTGACGGGGCGCGGGCGCAGGCATGGTGGAGACGTTACCGCCTCACCGGGGGATGCGCGCAAGAGGAAGCGCGTCGGCGCTGTTTCAGTTCGCGCGCCGCTCGGCGGCAGGCACGGGTTCGGCGGCCGGCGGCCCGACTGGCGCGATGCCGGCGAGATCGAGCACGCGCTCGACCAGGCGCACGCGTTCCTGCATCGACAGCGACTCGACCGGGATGTAAGGCACGTCGAACATCTCGAGCAGCAGCTTGACCATGCCGTCGATGCGCACGACCTCTTCCCAGTCGAGCCCCGCGCGCACGCCGTCGGCGACCACCAGCTCCTGGTGCGGGCGCAGGAAGAACACGACGCCCTGGCGCACCCACGCCATGTAGTCGGCGAGCCGCCGGTCGCGGAACACGTCGGCGAGGATCGTGCTGTGGTGCGCGGCGTAGGCAAGGTTGCAGAACGCGCGGTCGCTGACGAACGGTCCGTCGACCGCCTTCTCGGCGTCGATCTGACGGCGGAAGACCTCGAGCTGGTAGCGGTTGACCAGCGCGATGTCGGTGCGCAGGGTCGCGAGCTGGCGCTCCATCTCGGCCAGCACGCCGCGCGCGACCTCGGCGATCATCGGCAGCCCGTAGTGGTCGCGCACCCAGCGCGCCAGCGTCGTCTTGCCGGTCGCGTGCGCGCCGACCAGGTAGATGCGAGACGGACAGTTCCCGACGTGACCGCGGTTCGGCAACATGGCGGCAGGCTAGCCGCCGCGGTCGCCGAGGCAAGCTGCCGGCGACCGCGGGGTCACCGGCAGCAGGGCCACGTTCACGGGAAGATCGGCTGCCGTTCGTCGATCGCGCGCACGAACTCGAGCACCGCGGCCAGCTGCTCGGCGGTGAGTCCGAACTGCGGGTGCTCGAGGCCGCCGTTCGCCTTGGTCGCGAACACCGCGTCCAGCGTCTGCGCCCGGCCGTGGTGGCCGTAGGGCGCGGTGTTGCGGGCGTTGAACAGCGACGGGATCGCGAACGAGCTGTTCAGCGGCGCCGAGGCCTTGCCGATGGTTGCGCCGGCGCCGCGCAGCTCGATCGGGTTGGTGAAGTCGAGCGTGGTGTTCGGCACCGAGGTGTCGATGACCAGCGTCTCGAACTGCGCGGCGCCAGCACCGACGCCGTCGGCGTTGAAGGCGGCGACGGTGGTGGCGTTCGGCACCTGCAGGAACACCGAGTTGACGACCGCGACGCCGGCGTTCAGCACGAAGGCCGGGTCCGGCCAGCGGGCGTTGTCGACCGGCCGGTTGCTGCGCGTCCACTTGGTGCCGCCATGGCAACTCGCACAGCTGGCGCCGAACAGCGGCCGGCCCTGGTCGACCAGCGTCTGGTTCAGCCGCTTGCTGCGGTTGGGCGCGCGCAGCGACGCGATCCAGCGGGTCTCGAAGTCGAGCGCATTGCTGATGCCCAGGCGCAGGCCGCCGTTGAACACCGTGCCCGCGTCCGGCACCGCCGCCGCCGCACCGCCGGCGTCGATCGTCGCCAGTGCCTGGTTGGTGAAGCCGTGCCCGCCCTGCACGCCGCGGCTGTTGTTGTTGAACTCCGTCGAACCCTGCCGCTCGGCGTTCCAGTTGGAGATCTTCTGGTCGGTGGTCGCCAGGCCGTTGCCGATGGAACTGCCCTTGGCGAAGAACGCGTCGAGCGTCAGCGTCTGCCGCGGCCCGGTCGCGAAGATCCAGGTCATCGTGTCGGCGTGGCCGAACGGGTGGCACGACGCGCACGAACTCCAGCCGTTCTCCGACTGCATGTTGCGGTGGCGGTGCGTGTCGATGGTGCGCGGGTCGGTGTTGGCGGCGACGTTCGCCGGCAGGCCCATGCTGGTGAAGAACTTCAGCTGGCCGAGCAGTTCCTCGCGCCGGATCGGGTTGGTCGGCGTGCTCGCGGTGTCGACGGTCGCCAGCACCACGCCGTTGGCGAGGTCGACCGCGGTCATCTGGCCGATCAGTTCGCTGCCGACGTAGGCGCGCGTGCCGTCGGGACTGACCACGACGCCGCCCGGGATGTTGGTGACCGGCACGCGCAGGATCGCGCCGCGGCCGTCCTTGGCGAGGCTCAGGGCGCCGTCGCTGCCGACGATGCCCTTCAGCAGGAAGCTGCCGGCCCGGCTGACGAACGCGCCGACGCCCTTCCGGATCGACGCCGCGGTGGTGTCGCCCGCGAACGCGCGGTCGAGGCGGGCCAGGTTGGTGCTGACGAACGGCGGCGTCGGCGCCTGTTCGTTGGCGAAGTTGTCGCGGATCAGCACGTTGAGGTTCTTGTGCAGCGCCGGCAGCTCCGCCTTGTTGGCGACGTCGACGACGCCGACCAGCGCCTGCACGTTGACGTCGAACTTGACCGGCGGCGCTGGCTGCGCCGCGACCGTCGGCAGGTAGAGCCGGTTGCCGACCTCGTCGAAGGCCAACGCGAACAGCTGGTTGAAGATCGCGCCCTGCGGCACCGCCAGCGGGTCGACGCCGGCCGGCGCCTTGAAGGTGTCGTTGACCGCGCCGTTGGCGACGTCGAACTTGCTGCGGTCGGCGGTGAAGCCGGCGTCGGCGAGCGGCTGCACGGTCACGATCGACTTGACGACGTTGGCGGCGATCACTGCCAGCCGCGCTTCCTTGCCGTTGTCGAAGCCCTCGATCTGGTCGGTGGCCTTGCCGGGGATCGCGCGGGCGAAGAAGTCGGCGACCCACAGTTCGCCGTTCGGCAGCGCCGCGATCGCGTACGGGTTGGCGATCTTGGTGGCGCCGCTGACCAGGTCGATCGTCGCCTCGCGACTCAACGTGGTCTCGTCGATCACCGACAGCGTGCCCTCGCCGTAGTTGGCGACGTACAGCTTGCCGTCGAGTTCGGCCATGCCGCGCGGCTCGGCGCCGACGAAGATGTCGGCGAGGCGTTCATACGGGCCGTTGCCGGTCGCCCCGAGGTCGATCACCGACACCGAGTCGTCGGCGCTGTTGCTGACGAACAGCCGCTTGCCGTCGTTGGTCGCGGTGCACGCGAACGGGTCGGCGCCGACCGCGATCTCGGTGACCACGGTGTTGACGTCGGCGCCGTTCTCGGCCTTGACCCGGACGATCGTCACCGAGCCGATGCGCGCGGTGCCGTCGATCGCGGCCGAGGCGCCGTCGATGCGCACCGCGAGGCCCGGGCTGGCGTCCTTGTTGACCACGAACGCGAATTGCGCGTTGGCCGACAGCTGCACCGACCCGCTGGTCGACAGCGGCTTGGGTGCCGGGGGCGGCGTCGGATTCGCGGGAGGAGCGCCGCCACCGCCGCCGCCGCACGCGGCGAGGGCAAGGGTGGACAGGGAGAGCCACAGGGATGGACAGCGGGTCATCGTTCGCCAGCCGGGGAGAGAGGTGAGGGGGCGGCCCGCGCCGGAAGTCGGCACGGAACGTCGACCCGCCCAAGAGGGGCCATCCGGCCCGGCCTTACGTCGCCGGCGGCGAATCCCGTGGCGGGTCAGGCCTCGGTGGTCGGCGGTGCCGACGCCTGGCCCAACACGAACCGCGCCCGGTCGAGCACCGACGGCTCGGCGAAGGCCCTGGCCAGCACTTCCTGGGACGGCCGGATCGCCTGCAGCAGCAGGTCGGCGAGCAGCGCCGCCGGCGCCCCGGCGGGCAGGCCACCCTGGACGCGGCTCTGCATCGCGGCCCGCAGTTGCCGGGTCAGCGCTCCGCGCTGGCGGACCGGCACCGCGACCTCGTCGAACGGCGCACAGCGCACCAGCCGGTACGGGCGGTCCGAGGGCACCTCGGCGAGCCGCACCCGGGTCAGCCCGAGCACCCAGATCAGGAAGCGACCGTCGGGCAGCCGCTCGTGGCGCACGATCTCACCGAGGCCGGCGACCGGGAACACCGCCGGTGGCTCCTTGCCAACTTCACCGCGGATCGCCGCGATCACCAGCCGCCCCGGACCGTCCAGCAGGTCGTGGACCATGCTCCGGTAGCGCGGCTCGAAGATGTGCAGCGGCAGCGCCTGGCACGGGAACAGGAACGCTCCCGGCAGCGGGAACATCGGCACCGGCGCCTGCGGCAGGATCAGGTCCACCCGGCCCAGGATACCCGGTGCCGTGCCGGCTGCACCGGGCTCACTGCTGGTAGATCTCGGCGTTGGTCGGGCCGCCGCCGACGACCATCACCGTGCCGTCCGGCAGGTTGACGGTGGTCGGGAACAACCGCGGCGCCGCCATCGATCCCACCGGCGCGATCGCGTTCGGGCTCTGCGTGAAGCGGTCCGCGGTCGCGGTCGCGTTCAACACGAAGGTCGAGGTCGCGACGTCGATTGCCATCTGGAAGCCGCCGGCGATCACCGCGCCGCCGTTGGCGAGCGGCGCCACTGCCGCCCCGGCGCGGCCGACCTGCATGCCGTTCACGGTGGTGAAGGTGCCGAAGCCGAGGAAGCTCGGCGCGAACAGCTGACAGTCGGTGCGCGTGCCGATGATGATGTCGAGCGGGTTGAGCGTGGTCAGGAACGTCGTCAGGTCGAGCGTCAGGCCGCCGACCAGCAGCACGCGGCCGTTGGACAGCGGCGTCGCGGTGTGCAGGAAGCGCGCGCCGTTCATCACCGACGGCAGGCCGAAGCTGTTGGTGGTGGGGTTGAACAGGTAGGCGGTCGCCGACACGTTCGGGATGTTGACGATCGGCAACAGCGCGATGCCGCCGGCGATCAGCACGCGGCCGGTGGTCAGCGTGGTCGAGGTGTGGAAGCCGCGGGCCTCGAGCATGTTCGGGCCCGGCAGGAAGGTGTTGGTGGCCGGGTCGAACAGTTCGGTCGTGACCAGCAGGCCGGTGAACAACGACAGCGGGTTGCCGAGGTCGACCGTCGAACTGCCGCCGCTGATCAGCACGCGGCCGTTGCTCATCAGGCTGGCGCCGTGGCCGGCGCGCGGGAACGCCATCGCCAGCGTCGTCGTGGTCTGCGTGACCGGGTCGTACACCGCCGCGGCGGTGCTCGGCTGGCCGGTCGTCAGGTCGAGGCCGCCGGTGAACAGCACGCGGCCGTCGGCGAGGCCGGTGGTCTGCGACAGCAGGCCGACGCCGAACGTCGCGCCCGCCAGTTCCCATTCCTCGGTGCGCGACTTGTAGCGCTGCGCCACCGGGCCCGAGCCGCCGACGAACAGCAGTTCGTTGTTCGGCGCCGCGGCAGTGCCGCCGCCGATCACCGGGACCGACGGCTGGTTGAGCGCGTTGACGAATGTCTGCGGCGCCTGCGCGGTCAGCCGCACCAGGTTGGAGACGCGGTACGGCACCCCGACGCCCGCGATCGCCTGGAACGAGAAGGTGAGGCTGCTGAAGAACGGGTCGTTCGGGATCACCACGCTCGGCGTCGCGACGCCGCTGCCGTTCAGCGCCCCGGCCCAACCCGGCATGCTGAACGAGAACCACGCGAAGGCGTCGGTGATGTCCAGCGTGACGCCCAGCGCCGGCAGCGGGGTCGGGATCTCGACGATGTCGAGCAGCAGCACGAAGGCCTCGTTCGGCTGGCCCTGGATCGGGAACGACGCGACGCCGCCCAGCGCGCCGCCGACCTTGTCGAGGCTCAGGTTCTGGGCCGCCAGCTGGCTGGCGAGGACGGGCAGCAGCAGCGAGGCGAGGAGGGGGGAACGGAAGCCGGCGTGCATCATGGGGAGTATGGCGTCAGTTTGCCGCGGGCGGCCGGCGGGGACACGTTCCTGCCGGCGGTCGCGCGAATCGTGGCGGCGGCGAAAGCCCGATGCTTACGGCGTGACGGTCATCACCGCGGCGTTGGTCAGGCTCAACCGGAAGAAGTCGCCGGACACGCCCTGGAAGGCGTAGGTGTAGCCGATCAGGGCCGGGTTGCTCGGGACGGTCAGCGGGATCGACAAGTACCCATTCGCGTCGGCGAGGCCGCCGCCGATCGACACGAAGGCGGTCACGTCGATCTCGACCACGCCCCAGGGCGCCAGCGGGAACGGCGCGCCGAGCCCCAGCGAGATCACCGTCGCGCACAGGTCGAACGGCTTGCTGGCGACGGTAGTGACGTTGGTCAGGGTGCCGACCGGGACGGCGGCCGGCACCAACACCAGGCTCGGGCCGCGCTGCATCGTCGCCCCGCGCACCGCGATCGTCGTCGCGGCGAGCCCAGCCTGGTAGGCCTGGTACGATTCGTTCGCGTCCAGCGCGTCGCCGTCATTGTTGCCGTCGCGCAGCGCGGTGATCTTGTCCGGCGCGTCGCTGTCGACCAGCAGCACAGTGCCGTCCGCCCGCGTGGTCAGGTCCCACCAGGACGAGCCGGCGGTCTGGTAGAACAGCGTCTGTTCGCCTGGCTCGATGATGCCATTGCTGTTCGCGTCGACCCCGCGCCACACCTTCTCGTTGCCGCTGGCGTGGTCGGTCACCAGAAACGCCCAGGTGCTGTCCAGGCCGAGGCTCCAGTACTGCGGCGAGGTCGCGAACGGCGGCGTCCAGAACAGGGTCGCTTCGCCAGGGTCGTTGCAGTGGCCGTTGAAGTTGAGGTCGACGAGTCGCCAGACGCCCTTGGTGTACGTGGTCCCGGCCTCGGTGAAGTAGACGAAGGTGTCGCCGCCGACGATCACGTGCGTGGGGATCGACGCGGCGAGCGCGCCCGTCGTGCCCGGCGCGTTGTAGTAGTCGATCGCCTCGCCGAGGTCCTGGGCGTCGCCGTCGTTGGTCAGGTCCTGCAGCAGCAGGATGCGGTCGGGGCCGGCGGGGCTGCTGGCGTTGTTCGCGGCGACGAACACGCGGCCGATCGCGTCGGCGGTGAGGCCGTACGCCTGCGGGATCGGAAAGCCGCTGAGGTTGGTGCCGTCGAAGAAGATGCGGTGCTCGCCCGGATCGTTGGCATCGCCGTCGCCGTTGCCGTCGCGCAGCGCGTAGATCGCGTCGGCGCTGACTTCGCTGACGTACACGGTGCCATCGGGCGCGCTGGTGATCGCGGTTGGCGTCGACCACGAGAAGGCGCCGATCGTGTCGGTGTAGAACGGGTTGACCTCGCCGGCATCGTTGTAGTCGCCATCGAGGTTGCTGTCGGTCAGGCGCCAGACGCCGTCGTACGTGCCATCGACGACCAGCAGGTCGAGGGTGCGCGCGTACGGGATCGCGAGCGGGATCTGGGCGATGGCAGACGCGGTCAGGGCGGCGAGCAGGAACGGTGCGGCAACGGTGCGGGCGATCATTGGGGGCCGGCATGGTAGTCGAGGGCCGGCGGCGTGGGGACCGGCGCCGTTCGATATGCTCCAGCGTGTTTGGTGGGCCGATGGGCGAAGCACGTCGCGAGCCTCCTGGGTCGATTCCTCGCGTGGCGATCGCGGCCGGGCTGTGCGCCGGTCTCGCCGGGATGGCCGGGTTCGCGCATGCCGGTGGTCATCTCGAGGGGGCGCCTCGGCTCGCCGTCCATCTCGGCTACCTCATCCTGGCGGTCGTCGTCGGCTACGTTGTCCGGAGCCGGCACGCGTGGATCGTCGGCGCCGTCATCGTCCCCACTCACGGCCTCGTGTACTCGGTGGCCGGTGGCCACATGACGTCGACGTTCGGCGTGGGGGTCTGCTTCGGCACGGTGGCGACGTTCCTGCTGGCCCTGGTCAGCCAGTTCTGCAGCTTCCTTCGAATGCGGCGAGCGGGCGCGGCCGATCGCGGCGACGTGGCGAAACACGCTGCTGATCCGGGAGCCGGATCGATCGACCGTCGACGAATCCACACGGCACCCGAGCTGGTCGTGCTGCAATTCCTCTTCGTGGGCGGCATCCTCGCCGCGATCGGGGCCTTCTGCTACCTGCTGTACATCATGCGGGGCCTGTAGCCGGCGGGCCCGTGCCGTCGGGACCCGAAGTCGGTGCTGGCCGACCCGATCGCGTGATGGCGCTCGTCGCCGCGCGCGCCGACACTGCCGGCATGCGCGCCCTCGTGTGGATCGCTCTTTCGCTCGCCGCGTGCAGCGGTGCACCGTCGCCGGACGAGCCAGGGCCGGGCCGCGAACGGCTCGAACTCCCGCGGCATGCCGAACGGCTCGTGTTCGCCGAGGAGTTCGACGTCGACGGCGCGCCGGACCCGGCGAACTGGGGCTACGAGGTGGGCCGCATCCGCAACGGCGAGTTGCAGCACTACACCGCCGAGCGCCGCAATGCGCGGATCGCGAACGGCGTGCTGGTGATCGAGGCGCACCGCGAGGATCACGAGGGTGCTTCCTTCACCGCCGCCAGCGTGATCACCAAGGGCAAGGCCACGTTTCGCCACGCCCGCATCGAAGTGCGCGCGAAGATGCCGCGCGGCCGCGGCGTCTGGCCGGCGATCTGGCTGCTCGGCGTCAACTTCGACGAGATCGGCTGGCCGCAGTGCGGCGAGATCGACGTGATGGAGTTCGTCGGGTTCGAACCGCGGGTGGTGCACGCCAACGTGCACAGCGAGGCCTACAACCACATGCGCGGCAACGGCCGCGGCACGCGCATCCCGCTCGCCGATCCGAGCGACGCGTTCCACGTCTACGGCGTCGCCTGGGACCGGGAGCGCATGGTGTTCACGCTGGACGGCGCGGTCACCTTCACGGTCGCCAACGATGGCACCGGCGTCGCCAGCTGGCCGTTCGACCAGCCCTTCTACCTGCTGCTCAACCTGGCAGTCGGCGGCTCCTGGGGCGGCCAGCAGGGCGTCGACGAGTCGGTGTTCCCGCAGCGCCTCGAGATCGATTGGGTGCGCGTCTGGGAACGTGGTCCAGCGCGATGAGAGTCGCGCCGCGGCGGGAACGCCCTACCGCGCCTTCCACTTCGCCAGCAGATCGCGCTCGCGCTCAGGGGTCATGCCCGCGCCCCATTCCTTCGCGGTGCGCCCGTCCTTCACCCACGCCGCGGTGTCGCGGATCGTCTCGGCGATCGGCCGGAACGTCGCGCCGGCGGCGATCGCCCGTTTGTTGTCGGAGCGCCCGTTCTTCGCCTTCGGCGTCCAGCAGCCCATCTCCTGCCACGAGGTGACGCCGTTGCTTTCGAGGAACGCGTCGTCGACCCAGGTGAACGAGCAGCCGTGGTTCAGCGTGCCCTTGCCGGTGTGCAGGAACTCGGCGACCGAGATGCGGCCGTCGAAGCCAACGGCGTTGAACGGGCCCGCCACCCGTCCCTCGATCAGGTGCACGATCCAGGCGCCGAGGTCGCGCACGTCGACGAACTGCAACTCGTTGTCGGGATCACCGGGCGCGAGGCACTCGCCGCCGCGCTGCAAGCGCGCCGGCCAGTAGGTGAAGCGGTCGGTCGGGTCGCCGGGACCGACGATGTAGCCGGGCCGCACCAGCGTCGCGGCACCAGGGAACGCGGAGGCCGCCGCGTCCTCGCAGTGCCGCTTCAGCCCGCCGTAGTTCTCGAAGTTCTTGCCCAGGTCCTGCACGTACTTGTCGGCGCAGGACAGCAAGGGGCTCTGTTCGTCGACCGGCGTCGCGTCGACCTCGAGCGTCTTGTAGACGCTCAGCGAACTGATGAAGACGTACTGGCCGACGTTGCCGGCGAGGATCTTGCAGACGTCCTCGACCTCGCCGGTGAAGTAGGCGGAGGTGTCGACGACGGCGTCCCACTTGCGGTCCTTCAGCGCCGCGAGATCCTGGGCCGGCGCGTTCGGCCGGTCGGGGCGGGGCCGGCGGCGCTGCCCATGGAGCGTCTCGATATCGGGGAACAGGCCCGGGTTGGTCTTGCCGCGGTTGAACAGCGTGAACACATGGCCGCGGGCGCGGCCGGCGTTGACGATCGCCGGGCCGAGGAAGCTGGTGCCACCGAGCACCAGGATCTTCTTCGGTTCGCGGGCGGGGCGGGGCAGGGCGAACGCGGCGGCGGCGGCCGACGAGGTGGCGAGGAAGGTGCGGCGGGAGACGGAGGTCATGCTCGCATCTACGTAGCCGGTGCGCAGCCGGCGAGAAAGCGGGTGGGCACGGAGTGAGCCGACCGATGCGCGCGGGCGGCGCGGTCCGTAAGATCCCCGCCCCGAATGACGGCCCCGAAGTACTTCCTGACCAGCTACGGCTGCCAGATGAACAAGCTCGACAGCGAGCTGGTCGAGAGCAAGCTGCGCGAACGGGGCTACGTCGCCGCGCTGGTCGAGGCCGAGGCCGACGTCGTGCTGCTCAACACCTGCTCGGTGCGCCAGCACGCCGAGGACCGGGTGTGGAGCAAGCTCGGCACCTTGCGCATCAGGAAGCGCAGCGAGCCCGGCCTCGTCGTCGGCGTGCTCGGCTGCATGGCCCAGGAGCACAAGCGTTACCTGCTGGGCCGCATGCCGCACGTCGACCTGGTGGTCGGCCCATCGGCGTTCGGCGACATCGACGCGACGGTCGAGGAGGCGCGGCGCAAGAACCAGGAACTGGCGGCGACGGCGGAGCCGGCGCGCACCAAGCACCAGGTCGGAGGTGCTGGCGTGCTGCGCGTCGA
This sequence comes from Planctomycetota bacterium, assembly GCA_049276695.1. Classification (GTDB taxonomy): domain Bacteria; phylum Planctomycetota; class UBA1135; order UBA1135; family UBA2386; genus UBA2386. The sequence goes on along the minus strand of JBASWX010000393.1, from coordinate 8,050 downwards.
CCAGGGCGCGAGCGGCGACAGCATCCGCCGCGACGTGCGGGTGCGGCCGCACCGCTCGCAGGCGTTCGTGTCGGTGATGCGCGGCTGCAACATGCCGTGCACCTACTGCATCGTGCCGACGACGCGCGGCGAGGAAGTGTCGCGGCCGATCGCGGACCTGGTCGACGAGGCCCAGCGGCTGTGCGACGACGGCGTCACCGAGATCACGCTGCTCGGCCAGACCGTGAATGCGTACGGCCGCGACCTGACCGGCCAGCAGGCGACGTTGGCGGCGCTGCTGCGGGCGCTGCACGCGATTCCGGCGCTGCGGCGGCTGGCGTTCATCACCAGCCACCCGAACTTCCTGTCGCCGGAGCTGATCGACGCGCTGGCCGAGCTGCCGAAGGTCGCGCGCTACCTGCACCTGCCGGCGCAGTCGGGCAGCAACGCGGTGCTGAAGTTGATGCGCCGCGGCTACACCGTCGAGCGCTACCTGGCGCGGTTGGAACAGCTGCGGGCCAAGGCTCCGGAGATCGAACTGCACAGCGACTTCATCGTCGGCTATCCGGGCGAGACCGCGGCCGACTTCGACGCGACGGTCGCGTTCGTGCAGAAGGTCGGCTTCGCGCAGAGCTACGTGTTCAAGTACTCGCCGCGGCCGGGCACGCTCGCCGCCGAACTGCCCGACGACGTGCCGGATGCCGAGAAGGAACGGCGCAACGCAGTGCTGCTGCAAGCACAGGAAGAGCTCACGCTGGCGAAGAACCGGGCGCTGGTCGGCCAGACCGTCGAGGTGCTGGTCGAGGGTGCTTCCAAGGTCGATGGCCGGTTGAGTGGCCGCACCGCGCACCACCGGCTCGTGCACTTCGCGGCGAACGACGGCGAGCTGGTGGGGCAGTACGTGCCGGTGCGCATCACCGAGGCGCTGGCGCACTCGTGCGTCGGCGACCTGCTCGCCCCCGATCAGGCCCAGGCAGGGGCGCGCGATCCGGTCGAGGCGCATTCGTGAACCTGGAGGCCCTGATGGCGGAAGCGGTGGCGCTGGCCGCCGCCGGCCGCTTCCAGGTCGAACCGAATCCGCGCGTCGGCTGCCTGCTGCTGCAGGATGGCGCCGTGGTCGCGCGCGGTCACCACGAGTGGTTCGGTGGCCGGCATGCGGAAGCGATGGCGTTGGCCGCCGCGGCGGCGGCGGGCGTGCGGCCGGACACCGCGGTGGTGACGCTGGAGCCGTGTTCCTCGACACAGGGTGTTGCCGGCAAGAAGACGCCGCCGTGCGTCGGGGCCCTGCTCGCGGCCGGCGTGCGCCGCGTGGTGATCGGCTGCGTCGATCCCGATCCGCGCCATCGCCGGGCCGGCATCGCGGCGCTGGAAGCCGCCGGCGTCGAAGTGATCGACGGCGTGCTCGCCTCGCAGTGCGACGGCCTGCTGGTCCCGTTCCGCAAGGCGTTGGCCCTGGACCGGCCGTGGATGCTGTGCAAGTGGGCGATGACCCTGGATGGCAAGACCGCGAGCCCGACCGGCGAAGCGCGCTGGATCAGCGGTGAGGAAGCGCGCACCAGGACCCACGAACTGCGCGCGCGCTGCGACGGCGTGATGGTGGGGTTCAAGACTGCGCAGATCGACGATCCGGAGTTGACCGTGCGGCTGGTCGCGGGCCGGCAACCGGTGCGCATCGTGGTCGACCCGCTGGGTGAGATCGACGACGACAGCAACCTGGTGCGCACCGCCCGGCAGGCGCCGACCTGGCTTCTCGCCAGCGACGACGTCGACCCGCTGCGTAGCGGGCATCTGCAGGACCTCGGCGTCACCGTGATCCACGTGCCGGCAGCGGAAGGGCCGCGGCGCCTGCACCTCGGCCGCGCGTTCGCGGAACTGAAACGGCGCGGGCTGCGGCGGGTGCTGGTGGAGGGCGGCGGCGGGCTGGTCGCGCAGATGTTCGCGTGGAACGCGGTCGATCAGGTGCTGGCGTTCGTCGCCCCGAAGGTGATCGGCGGCCGTTTCGCCCCGACCCCGGTCGGCGGCGAGGGCCGCGGCTTCATGGCCGAAGCGTGGCGGCTGTCCGAAGTTCACCACGAGGCGTGCGGCCCCGACGTCGCGATCTCGGGCTTCGTGTAGCAGCACACTTCAGCAGCCAGGCATCGGTTGCCGTATAGTGGTGCGCCCAGGAGCGAACCGCGAACAGCACCACGGACAACCCGAACCCGATGCAGGGGCTCTACGACAAGCTTCGAGCCATCGGTCTGAGCACGCCGTACGTGCGCAAACGCCTGCTCCCCGATTGGTGGGACGACGCCGCGGCGACCAGCCCCGCTGGGTTCACGGAGGCAGTCTGGATCCTCGCGCGCCATCTCGGCGTCGACGCAATCCAGCTTCGCGACCACGCCACGCCCGTCCGGCTGCTGGCGAACGACCGCGTCCACTTCAAGCTGCGCGGTGAGACCGAACCGGCGTCCGTTTCGCTCGCGCGGTCGCTTGCCGAGCAGGTCGCCAGGTTCGTCCTGCTCGGCGCACCGCCCCGCGGCAAAGACGCGCCCCGCGATCCGCTCGCGATCCGTGCGCGGATCCTGGAGACGGGCGCGCCATGGGTTGGCTTCGCGCACCTGCTGGACTTCTGCTGGGGTGCCGGCATTCCGGTTGCGCACATCGCGGAGTTGCCCGCGAGCACCAAGAAGATGGACGGCATGGCAGTGTCCATCGCTGGCCGTCCGGCGATCGTGCTGACGAGCCGGCGCCGACATGCTTCGTGGCAGCTGTTTCTGCTGGCGCACGAACTCGGCCATGTCTGCTGCGGCCATCTCGACGACGGCGGCACGTTTGTCGACGTGGACGTGGATGAGGACTCCGAGGACCCGCGAGAGCGGGAGGCGAACGCCTTCGCGTTGGCCCTGATCACCGGCGACGCCAAGACCCGAGTGGTGCCGAAGGCCCGTTGGCCGAAGGCGGATGCGCTGGCGGAAGCCGCGCAGCAACTCGGGCGTCAGCGAGCAGTGGATCCCGGGCACATCGTGCTCAACTACGCTCACTCGATGGCCACCGGCAGCTTCTGGGGCGTCGCGAATGCCGCGCTCAAACTGATCCGCGCGGACGGTGATCCGGCGGCGATGATCCGCGAACGCATGGCCGCGACCTTGGACTGGTCCAACCTGCCAACCGAGGCCGCCGAGTTCGTGGCGCGCATGACCGGACCAGACGCGAACACGCAGCCTTGACGCTGTTTCTCGACAACGACGTCCTGGTCAAGCTGGCGTCGTGGGACCTGCTCGAGGACGGCATCACCGCGTGCGGGTCGGAGCCTGGCGACGTCACCGTGCTGCCAACGACGCGATTCTGGCTCGGGCTCGCGGGCCGGAAGAAGTGCAAGTATCCGAGCGAGGTCGAAGCCCGGCTGCAGTCGTTCCTGGCGGTTGCTCGAGTGTGCGCCGGTGATCCGGCGGCGGGTGATGGCAGCTTGCCGAGGGTCGACAATGTGGATCCAGGAGATGCGATCCTGATCGCCGCGGCCGCAGAGTCGGCGGGATCGCTGCTGGTCACCGGCGACAAGCGTTGCATCCTGGCGGTGGCGACCGTGCCGGCATTCGCAACGTATGCAGCGCGGCTGACCGGGCGCGTCCTGTGTCTCGAACAGGTCCTGCTGCGAACGATCGACCGACTTGGGTTCGAGCAGGTGAAGCAGCGGGTCGTCGGGTCGAACCAGTTGGCTCTGGACACCTCCGTGCGGGCGGCGTTCGGTTCCGGCCTGCAGGCGGACGCCGTCAACGCCTGTGGTTCGCTCGAGCGCCGCGTCCGGATGCTCGCGAATGAGGCTGGAGGGATGCTGGCGGCGCAGCAGTACAGGTTCGGTGGTGGCGAAGGAGCAGGTTGAGGGGCGCGACCGCGCGCTGGTCGTCGAGGGTCGACGGCGGTTGCTATCGGACTGAAACCAACGCCGGCGTACTGGCGATGCCGGTCTTCGACACCGCCGTCAGTGCGACAGTCTCGCTGCCAGAGGGAACCGCGAACTCGCTGGTCGTCGCCGGCAGGATCGTTGCGGTGCGCCAGCCGGAACGATCGCGCACCTGCACGGCGACGAGGCGCGTCGCCGCGTCGGTGGTGAACGACACCCGGCGGCCGCCGTCGAGAAGACGCGCCGTCGGTGCCTGCGGCGGTGTACCGCCGAGCCACGGCATCGCCGGGACCAGCGCGGGTTCCCGGTACATCTCGCGCAGCATCGCACCGCCGTTCGCGTCGTCGCGCCGCAGCGGCTTGAACGGGAAGTGGACGTGGCCGCTGCTGCGGCCGACCGCTGCCTGGCGCACCAGCGTCACTTCCTCGCGCAGCTCGTTCGGGCGGATGCCCTTGCCGCCGGCGATCATCTTGCCGGCGTTCAGCCCCGGCCAGATCGCGCGTGCCTGCGGGTTCTGCGTGTGCCACCACTGCAGCAGCACCGGGAAGCTCTGCGGCGTCTGGTCGATCGGCCAGTACAGCTGTGGCGCCAGGTAGTCGAGCCAGCCTTCGCGCAGCCACTTCAGCACGTCGGCCGACAGTTGCTCGTACTGGTCGATGCCGGCCTGGATGCCCTTCGGCACGCCGGGCCGCGCGATGCCGAACGGGCTGATGCCGACCTGCACCCAGGGCTTCGCTTCGTGCACGACCGCGTACATGCGGCGCACGAACTCGTCGATGTTGGCGCGGCGCCAGTCGCTGCGGCCGAGCTTGCCGCCGCCGTCCCGGTACTTCGCGAAGCTGGCATCGTCGGGAAACGGCACCTTGCCCTGCGGGTAGGGATAGAAGTAGTCGTCGATGTGCACGCCGTCGACGTCGTAGCGCTGCACGACGTCCTGCAGGATCGCCAGCGACCACTGCGCGGCGAGCGGCTCGCCGGGGTCCATCCATTCGTAGTCGCCGTACTTGACGACGACCTGCGGCGCCTTCTGGCTGACGTGGCTCTTCGCCGGCGGCGACTTGCTGCGTTCGTGCCGGGCGCGGTACGGGTTGAACCAGGCGTGCAGCGAAAGTCCGCGTTCGTGGCAGCGCGCGATCACGTGCGCGAGCGGGTCGAAGTCGCCGTCGGGGGCCTGGCCCTGCGTGCCGGTCAGCCACTCCGACCACGGCTCGACCGGCGACTTGTAGAACGCGTCGGCGCAGGGCCGCACCTGGAACACCAGTGCGTTGAGGCCGAGATCCGCGGCGCGGGCGACGATCGCGTCGAGCTCGGCGCGCAGTTCCTGCGAGCTCAGGCCGGGGCGGCTCGGCCAGTCGCTGTTGTTGACGGTCGCGACCCAGGCCGCGCGGAACTCGCGGGCGACCCTTGGCGGGCTGTCGGTGGCCTGCGGTGCGGCGCGCGTCGAGCAGGCGCAGGCGAGCAGCGACAGGAGACCGAGCAGCGGCAGCGGCATGGCGGGATCAGCGGCCGGCGGTCAGCAGCACCGCGTTCAGCACGAACAGGTTCTGGCCGTCGGCGAAGGCGCGCACGTTGGGATCCTCGGCGAAGGCGACGACGTGGCCGCGGCCGTGCGGCTGGTGCACCAGGAACGCCTTCTGCGGCAGCTGCTTTCTCGCTTCGTCCCACACGAAGCCGGCGCGGACCAGCTGGTCGGCCGGGGCGTAGATCGCGACGTTGGTGCCGCGGTCGAGCTTGACCGGCGTGAAGATGTTGGCCGAGTCGTGCACGACGTTGGCGGTGCCGAAGTAGCCGAAGGCGAGCCAGTGGTCGGGGTCGGTGGTCACCTGCAGGATCGCGCCCGGCGTCGCCGGCGGCGATTCCTTGTCGGGCCGGATCGCCTTCTGGTAATCGAACGGCTCGGCGGGCGGTTTGGCTGCTGGCTGCTGGCCCGCAAGATCGGCTGGCTTGTCGGCCGGTTTCTCACCGGGCTTCTCGGCCGGCGCGTCCGCGGGCTTGTCGGTGGGCCGCGCCGGTTCGCCGTCTTTCTGCTTCGGGTCCTTCGGCTTGTCGCGCGACTCGGCTTCGCTGGCCAGCAGCTTGACGTCGGGGTCGGTCAGCCACTTCGTCGCGCCGCCGATCGTCACCAGCACGCCGCCGCGGTCGACGAACCCACGCAGTGCGTCGGCCCCGTTCTTGCCGAGGATCGTCCCGTAGCCGCTGCCCTCGGGCAGGATCAGCACGGTGAAGCGGTCGAGTTCGACGCGCGCCAGCTCGTGCGTGCGCAGCGGCGTCACCGGGACGCCGTAGCGCTGCTCCAGCAGGAAGCGCATCCAGCCCGCCGAGTTGGCGTTGACCGGCCGGTCCCAGGCCATCGCGACGCGCGGCACCTTCAGCACCAGCGAATTGTTGCTGCCGAAGTTGGGGCCGCTGTCGACCCACGAACTGTCGGCGCAGTGCGGCGCGACCCCGTGGCTCTGGGCGAGCGCGCCGAGCCTGCCGTGCAGGTCGGCCGGCTGGTCCTGCACCTTGACCACGAACGAGCCCGCCGGGTACTCGACGCCGTCCAGCGTGAACTTGCGGTCGATGCAGCGCGCCTTGACGCCCAGGCGCAGCAGGTCGGCGAGCAGTGCTCCAGCACCGTTCTGCCCCCAGGCGACGACGTACGCCACCTGCGGCGGCGCTGCGCGCAGCGGTGGCGTGCCGGCGGTCGCGGCGCCGGGACGCAGCAGCGTGCGGGCGCCGGCCACCGGGGTCGACGTCGTCCAGGTCTCGACCTGGAACAGCAGCGGCAGCGCCCACGCGGTCAGGTCGTAGAACTCGGTCTCCAGCCGCGAGGCCTCGCGCCGTTTCTGTTCGGCGAGGAACGCCGGCTCCATGTCGAACTGCGGCTGCAGCAGCACGGTCGCCAGCGTGCTCGCCGGCTGCGCCAGCGACACCACGTACGAACCGGCCGGGAAGGTCTGTTCCTTGGCTTCGCCGCCGGCCAGCGGCGCCGCCGTGGCGCGCAGTTCGCCGGTTGCGCGGTGTACTTCGATGCCCTGCGCCAGCAGCAGGTTGGCGAGCCGGGCCAGCCGCGTGCGGTCGCCGCGGTCGGGGAACACGTAGTCGCGGATCGGGCCCTGTTCGCCGCGCGCGATGCCGGCGCGCCGGTGCTGCAGGAACGCGCGCAGCGCCGCGTCGCGGCCCAGCGCCAGCGTCTCGAGTGTTGCCATCGACGCCACGAAGTGGCGGTGCACGCCGTCGCGGTAGAACAACAGGCCGTCGTCCTTGCGGCGGTAGACGAGGCCGCGGGCGCTCGCCATCTCGAAGGTCATGCCGATGCTGCCGTGGAAGGTCGGCCAGCCTTCGCCGTAGCCCGGATAGAACGAGTCGTACTGCTCGCGGGTGAAGTAGTCGAAGCCGTAGCGGTCGAACCACCGGGCGTTGTTCTTGCCGTAGCGGGTCAGCCACTCGCGCTGCGTCGGCGTGATCTCGCTGTTGACCGGTGCCGCGGGCGGGGCGAAGTAGTAGGTCGAGTTGCCGCCCATCTCGTGCAGGTCGACGTAGACCAGCGGCCACCAGTCCAGGAACGCGCGCACCCGGGCCTCGGTCTCCGGCTGCGACAGCGCGAACCAGTCGCGGTTCATGTCGAACAGCGCATGGTTGACGCGGCCGCCGGGCCAGGGCTGGCTGTGCTCGGCGCCGAGCGGCGTCGCGTCGGGCCAGCGGCCGCGCGCGCCGCGCGTGCTGTGCACGAAACGGTCGCGGCCATCGGGGTTCTGCAGCGGGTCGACCAGCACCACGCACTGCTCGAGCACCGCAGTGACCACCGGATCACCGCGCGCCGCCAGCAGGTGGTAGAGCACCAGCAACGCCGCGTCGGTGCCGGACGGTTCGTCGCCGTGCACGCAGTTGGCGAGCCAGGCGACCGCCGGCAGGTCCTTGACCAGGGTCTCGGCTGCGGCGTCCGGCAGCCCGCGCGGATCGGCGAGGGCCCGCATGCCGGCCCGGACTGCGGGCAGCCGCGCCAGGTTCGCCTCGGTGCCGACCACCGCGTATCACAGCGTGCGGCCCTGCCAGCTGCGGCCGAATTCGACGAGCTGGATGCGGCGCGACGCACCGGCCAGCGCCCGCAGGTAGCGCTCGACGTCGGCGTGCGCCGAGATCTCGCGGCCGAACGCGTGGCCGGTGACCTGTTCGAGCGTCGGGATGGCCGGGTCGTAGGTGGCG
>JBASWX010000392.1:0-3698 GCA_049276695.1 Planctomycetota bacterium | reverse complement strand
GCCATCAACAGCGCACCAAGCCCCGTGGGGGAAAGGGGGCGCTGCCTCGCCATCGCCGGTTTCGCCAGCTTCCGTCGCCCTCCTGCTGCTTTCGGCCAATCTGGATCGCCAGTTCCGGAACCGCTGGGGGGATGCGGGGGGCGGTTGGTGGGCGCCGGCCCTGGCGATAGGCTGCGGTTGCCCTCGTCCCCTGCCCCGTTCCCGGAGGCCACCATGCCTGCCGTCGTCTGCTGCCGTGCTACCCTCGTGGTGGCGTTCCTCGCTGGCGCCGCATTGGCGCAAGCCAACACGATCCCCGGCCGCGACCTGCGCCTGCAGGACAGCTTCTGGATCGAACGCTACAGCCGCGCCGGCACGTTCCCGAACGGCGTGCAGGCGATCGGTGCGTGGACCGTGGTCTGCAATCCGGGCACCTCGGACATCCCGTTCCTGGCGCCGATGAATCCCCTGCACGCGTTCATCCACTACATGGTGCTGCGGGAATCGGGTGGGCGACTGGTGCAGATCTCGAACGAAGCGTGGGTCAAGCACACGTTCGGTTCGAGCAACGACCCGAGCCCGTGCGGCACCTGCCCGATGCCGGGCATCACCAGCTACGTGGTGCAGGGCTGCAACGACACCTACGCGAACTTCCAGGCCGTCGACCACTACAACCTCGGGCCGCCCGGCGAAGTCGATCCGTGGCTCGGGACGTGGAACCCGGTGTGTTCGCACTTCGATCGCGGCAATCCGCCGGTCGCGCCGGCGCTGCAGTGCGACGGCATCCGCAGCCTCGACCAGGCGCAGGCCGCGGTGCTGAACCAGGCGATCGGCGACGCGATGCGCGTGCACGACGACGACCTCGACGTGCCGGGGGCGACGTTCTGGTACCAGACCGGCTACCTGATCCCGTTCGAAGCCGATGCGCTGCGCGGCGACAACCTCGGCTCGCGGCAGTTCACCGCGACGTGGAACACCGGCAGCCTGCAGTGGGATCTCGTCGATGCGTCGGCGTTCCAGCAGGGCACGGTGCTGCAGCGCTGGACCGGAGCGACGGTCGATTCGGGTGGCAACCACCCCGACGACGGCCGCTACTACGTCGCGGTCAAGGTGACCGGGCCCACGGATGGTCGCTGGCACTACGAGTACGCGGTCCACAACCGCGACAACCTGCGCGGCATGGGGGCGCTGCGCATCCCGGTGTGCGCAGCGGCCGTGGTGTCCAACTTCGGCTTCCACGACTTCGACCGGCAGGCGAGCACCGACTGGACCGCGGCGAAGGTCGGCACCGAGATCGTGTTCTCTGTCAATCCGCTGAGCCCGAGCCCGCTGCGCTGGAATGGCGTATTCAACTTCTGGTTCGATTGCGACGCGGCGCCGTTGCCGGCGGCGGTGCTGCTCGACCAGTACGCGATCGGTCCCGGTGCGCTCGTCGTAAGCGTGCCGTCCTCGGCGCCGAGTGCACTGTGGAACCAGAACCTCGGCGCGGGGTGCGGCAACCCGGGCGCCCCGGTGCTGCACGGCACCGGCACGCCGCCACGCGCGTCGATCCCGAACGCGACGTTCGCACTGCGCAGCAGCGGCAATCCGGCCGGGGCGGCGTGCGGCTTCGTCGCCAGCACGGTGCCGGGCAGTACGGTGCTGGGCGGCGGCTGTACCGCGTTCACCGGCGACGTGCTGACGCTGGTCGGGCCGATCGCGGTCGTCGCCGACGGCAGTGGTGCGGCGACCCTGGGACTCGCGGTCCCTGCCAACCCGAGCCTGGAAGGACTCGCGCTCGACCTGCAGGCGATGAACCTGGCGCCGGGTGGCGCCTTCCTCGGCGCGGTGAACCTCAGCAACGGCCTGCGCGTCCGCATTGGCAACTTGCTCGCGAGCTGTCCGTAGCGGAGTGGCTGGCGCGGGAATCTGGGTGCAGTGGGTTGCGGAAGAGGCGACCGTCGCCTAGACTGACCAGTCTACTTCGATCGCCTGCATGACGCCCGAGCCGACTCTCCGTGATCAGGACACCCGCGAGCGCATCCTCGCTGCCGGCACCACCCTGTTCGGGCAGAAGGGCTTCAACGGCTGTGGGCTGAACGAGGTCCTGCAAGCGGCCGGGGTGCCCAAAGGCTCCTTCTACCACTACTTCCACTCCAAGGAGGAGTTCGGGGTCGCGGTGATCGAGCGCGCGCGCGACGAGCACCTGGCCGAGGTGCGGCCGTTGCTGGCCAACCGCAGCCACACACCGCAGCAACGGTTGCGGTCGATGTTCGAGGGGGCCCGGGCAGAGTGCGCTGCCAACGGGCCCACCATCCAGTGTCTGATCCCCAAGCTGGCGCTCGAGACCGGCAGCCTCAGCGAACCCGTGCATGCCGCAGTCAAGTGCGCCTACCAGCAATGGAGCGCCCTGCTTGCTCAGGTCATCCGGGAAGGTCAGGTCGTAGGCGAGATTCCGCGCAAGCACGACGCCGACCGCCTGGCGAACCTGCTGGTGATGCTGTGGGAAGGGGCGGTCATCCGCATGCAGATCGACCGCAGCATCGCTCCCTTGGACGACTTCCAGTCGTTCGTCTTCGACACCCTGCTCGGTCGGCCGCCTGCGACCGAACGCGATCCGGGTCGGACCTCGTAAGCCCGGAGAGATCTTTCCGTCCGCCTGGCACTCCTTCTCTCGACCCGTCGCCTTGATCAAGACGACCGGTCTACGCGAAACCACCATGTCCAGACTTCTTGCCTCCCCTCCGCTCCGCCGTGCCCTGTCCTCCCTGGTGCTGCTCGGGACGCTCGCCGGCACCGCGTTGGGCGTGCACACCTGGAAGCAGGACCGCCTGTCGACCGCTGCCGCCTCGGCTGCGGCGCAGCCTGAACCGGCGTGGGCGATCGAAGTCGCCCCGGTCCAGGCGCGCGCCTGGGCGCGCAGCACGACCGCGATCGGCACGGCGCGGGCGCTGCAGTCGATCACGCTGCGCAACGAACTGCCCGGCACCGTGCGCACGGTGGGCATGCTGGCCGGCCAGATCGTCGACGGCGGTGCCCTGCTGGTCGAACTCGACGTGACGGTCGAGCAGGCCGAGCTGGCGGCGTTGCAGGCCGAAGCGGCGTTGGCGAAGACGATGCTCGCGCGCATGGAACACGCGGAGCGCGAGCAAGGCGCGTCGGCGGCCGATGTCGACCGCGCGCGGGCCCAGCACGACATGGCGATCGCCAACGTCGAGCGCACCAAGGCGCTGATCGAACGCAAGCGGGTCCGCGCACCGTTCCGGGCGCAGGTCGGCATGGTCGACCTGCACCGCGGGCAGTACCTCGATCCCGGCACGGAGATCACCACCCTGCAGGGCGTCGACGACGCGGTGCACGTGGACTTCGCGCTGCCGCAGGACACCGCGGCTGCACTCGCCGTCGGTGGCACGGTCGAGGTCGGCTTCGGCGGCCGGCCAGCACCGCTGCCGGCAACGATCGTCGCGATCGACGCGCGCGTCGAAGTGGCGACGCGCAACACCTGGATCCGCGCGGTGCTGCGCGGCGGCGGCACGCTGCCGCCACCGGGTGCGTCAGTGCGTGTGCGCACGCCGGTCGAAGCCGCACACGAGGTGCTGGTCGTGCCGGTCAGTGCGCTGCGGCGCGGGCCCGGTGGCGACCACGTGTTCGTCGTCGGCGCGGGGCCCGACGGCAAGTTGCGCGCGGCGACGCGGCGCGTGACCGGCGGCGCCACGTTGGGGGACGACGTCATCGTGCAC
>JBASWX010000391.1:0-5963 GCA_049276695.1 Planctomycetota bacterium | reverse complement strand
GCACCGGCCCTGGCCGCGACGTCGCCGCCGGTCGCACCCGCACTGCCGGTCAGCCCGCCGCCGTTCGCAGTGTCGCCAACGACCCCGATCACGGCACTCGACCGCACGACCCTGTTCGTCAACCGCGAGCAGTCGTGGCTGGCGTTCAACCGCCGCGTGCTCGAGGAAGCCGAGGACCCCGGCAACCCGCTGCTCGAGCGCGTGAAGTTCCTGGCGATCGCCAGCACCAACCTCGACGAGTTCTTCGAGATCCGCGTCGCCGGCGTCATGGAACTGGTCGAAGCGGGGCTGCAGGGCGAGAACCCGGACGGCATCAAGCCGGCGGAGGAACTCGACCGCGTGCGCAGCGATGCCCACGCCTTCACCGCGGCGATGCACCGGACGTGGCGCGACCTGCTGGTCCCGGAACTGGCCAAGGTCGGCATCGAGTTCCGGCCCGTGCGCCAACTGACGCTCGCCCAGCAGAAGTGGGTCGACACCTGGTTCCACAAGGAGGTCTACCCGATCCTGACGCCGCTTGCGGTCGACCCGGCGCACCCGTTCCCGGTGCTGCTGAACAAGTCGCTGAACCTCGCGGTGCTGCTGCTCGACCCGCGCCAGGTGCGGCGCACGCACCGCATGGCGGTCGTCCAGGTGCCGCGCTCGCTGCCGCGCATCCTGCGGCTGCCGGAGATCGACGGCCAGCGCGCGTGGGTGTTCACCGCCGACATCGTGCAGGCGAACCTGCGCGAACTGTTCCCGGGCCTCGAGGTCGTCTCGGCGAGCACCTTCCGCGTCACCCGCGACAGCAACCTCGACGTCGACGAGATGCAGGCGACCGACCTGATGAGTTCGATCGAGACCGAACTGGTGAAGCGCCGCCGCGGCGAGCCGGTGCGCCTCGAGATCGACACCGGCGCGCACCCCGACATCCTCGAACGCTTCCAGAAGGCGTTCGCGCTCGACGCCGACGACGTCTACCTGTGCGACGGTCCGGTCAACATCGGCCGCATCATGGAGCTGTACCAGCTGGCCGAGCAGCCCGAGCTGAAGGACCCGCCGGCGACGCCGCGCCGGCAGTGGAGCTGGGCCTCCGCCGACGAGATGTTCGGCGACCTGCGCGACGGCGACATCCTGCTGCACCACCCGTACGAAGCGTTCGCGACCGTCGAGGACTTCGTGCGCTTCGCCGCGCGCGATCCGAAGGTGCTGGCGATCAAGCAGACGATCTACCGCGCCGGCGCCAAGAACGTGATGGTCGAGGCGCTGATCGAAGCGGCGCAGCAGAAGAAGCAGGTCACCGCGATCATCGAGCTGAAGGCGCGCTTCGACGAAGAGGCGAACATCCTGTGGGCGCGCCGCATGGAGCAGGCCGGCGTGCACGTCGTCTACGGCATCGTCGGCATGAAGACGCACGCGAAGTGCACGCTGGTCGTGCGCCGCGAGGACGACGGCAGCCTGCGCCGCTACTGCCACCTCGGCACCGGCAACTACAACCCGACCACCGCGCGCCTCTACACCGACATCGGCATCCTGACCGGGCGCGCCGACATGGGCGAGGAGGTCGCCGAGACCTTCAACATGATCACCGGCTACACGCGCGTGCCGCAGATGGAGCACCTGCTGGTCGCCCCGTTCACGCTGCGCGACAAGCTGCTGCTGCTGATCAAGAACGAGGTCGACGCCAAGAAGGCCGGCAAGCCGGCGGCGATCAAGGCCAAGCTCAACAACCTCGCCGACCCGCAGGTGATCATCGCGCTGTACGAAGCGTCGCGCGCCGGCGTACGGGTGCAGCTGTGCGTGCGTAGCGTCTGCGTGCTGCGGCCCGGCGTGCCCGGGCTGTCCGACAACATCACGGTCAAGTGCATCGTCGACCGCTTCCTCGAACACAGCCGCGTCTACTACTTCGAGAACGGCGGCAACCCGCTGGTCTATCTGTCGTCGGCCGACTGGATGGTGCGCAACCTCGACCGCCGCGTCGAGGTGGCGGCACCGATCCTCGACCCCGAGCTGAAGAAGCGCGTGATCGACGAGGTGCTCGGCTCGAGCCTGGCCGACAACGTCAAGGCGCGGCGCGTGCTGCCAACCGGCCACAGCGAGCGGGTCGCGCGCGGCGACGGCGAAGTCGCGGTGCGCAGCCAGCTGGCCCTGCTCGAGATGACGATGAAGCAGCCGGAGTCGACGCCGGAGGGTTCGGTCTCGGAACCGCAGAAGCGGCGCAAGAAGAAGAAGAAGTGACGACTGGCCCTGGCACCTGGGCTCATGTCCGGAGGCCGGGACCATGGTCGCAACCGGCCGCGTCGCCTACGTTCTCGTTCAACCAACCGACTCCAGGAACATGAACATGCGCACTGCCCTCCCCGCCTTCACCCTGTTCGCGGCGCTCACCGCCGGCTGCGCGTCCACGTCAGCGGACGCCGCACCTTCGCCCCAGGCCGTGGTCGAGGCCGTCGCCAGCGAGAACCCGGATGTCACCCGTCTGACCGTGCACTGCAAGAAGGGCGAGGCCGCCCCGGCCGTCTGCGCCAGCACGGCCAAGGAACGCATCGGTACGCCATCGGACCCCGAGGACCTGCGCGTGCTGGCCAGCGGCAAGATCGAGGTGATCGAGGAAGGTGGCGCGATCGACGTCACCGTGCCGATCGACTGCAAGATGGGCGACTGCAAGTCGGTCTGCGGCGTCACGCTGAAGGGCGCGAGCCTCACCAAGGACGTCGCCGTCGAAAAGGCGAAGGCGATCGCCAAGGCCGTCGAAGCGCGTCTCGGCAAGGGCGGTGCGGGCTGCTGCGACGGCGGCGCCTGCTGCGACACCGGCACTGCCGCTGGCGGCGCCTGCTGCAGCGAACCGCCGAAGAAGTGAGCGCGCGGGGCGCCGCGACCGGCGCGGCGCAACCGCATCAGCCGGCCCGGGCCTGCGGCGGGTGCCGGGGAATGGGCGGCGCGGGGCCCGCTTCCTCGTGCAGTTCACGCAACTGTTCGACGAGGATCTCGCGGGCCACTTCGCGCAGTTCGCACACGTCGGGGAAGCGCGAGGTGTCGTCGAGCAGGATCAGCCGGGCCAGGATCCAGCTCGCAATCTCGAAGCGTTCCTCGGAGCTCATCGCCGCCCGCGGGTGTCCCGGATCGCCGCTCATAGGGCAACCTCTGCCATCGAGGGCGTCGCGGTGCTAGCCATCACGGCGCCTTTGCTCTCGTGCCTCTTCCACGACGGTCCTTGTCGCTTGCCACTCGATGGCCCCCATGAGACCCACCGCGTGGAAGAGGCCGGGAGACCTAGACGGGCTACAGGATGTTGCGCCAGGGCTACGGGCCCGGAGCGCCAGTCTATGAGCGACCCGCCCGGTCTCCCGGCAACGAGAGTCCTACCACGAAGCCGAGGAGGTTCCAGATGGCTCTGTTCGCTGGTTGTGACTGGGGTGGTGAATCGCACGCAATCTGCGTGGTCGACGAGGCCGGAACGGTGCGGTGGCGAGCAACGATCGCCCACGATGCCGAGGGGCTCGACAAGCTCCTGCAGCAACTGGCCAAGCTGGGGCCAGCTGCCGACTTGCCGATCGCAATCGAGCGACCGACGGGACTGCTGGTCGACACGCTCGTGGAGGCTGGGCATCCCGTCGTGCCCATCCACCCCAACGTCGTGAAGGCCTGCCGACCTCGCTACCGCGCGGCGGGCGCCAAGAGCGATCCGGGAGACAGCTACCTGCTCGCGGACGTGCTGCGCACCGATGGCCATCGGCTTGCCAAGCTGGTTCCGCAGTCCGATGCGATCAAGGCGCTGCGCGCCCTGGTCCGCACCCGTGATGACCTGGTGGCCGAACGCGTCGCCATCGCCAACCAACTGCGGTCTCTGCTGCAGAGCTGCTGGCCAGGGGCGGCGGAGATCTTCGCGGAAGTCGACTCGCCTATCGCGCTCGCCTTCGTGCGGCGTTATCCGACCGCCAGCAGCGCCGAGCGCCTCGGTGAGAAGCGGCTGGCCAGCTTCCTGGCGCACCATCGGTACAGCGGCCGCCGTCCCATGGCCGAACTGCTCGCCCGCATGCACGCTGCTGCCAAACCTCGCATCGGGGAGCTCGAGGCCGAAGCCAAGGGAGAACTCGCCCGCGCCCTTGCGCAGGTCCTCGAGCAACTCGTTACCCAGATCCGCGGCATCACCGCGCGCATCGAGCACGAAGTCGCCGAGCTGCCGGAAGGCCGCCTCGTCATGTCGCTGCCACGCGGCGGTCGCATCAACGCGGCGCAGATCGTGGCCGAGCTCGGCGACCAGCGCGCCCGCTTCGTGTCCGAAGACCATCTGGCAGCCGAAGCCGGCGTCGTGCCGGTGACCTACGCCTCCGGCAAGCAGCACGGTGTCGGCTTCCGATGGGCCTGCAACCATCGACTGCGCGCCGCGATCACGCTCTTCGCCGGCAACTCTCGACACGAATCCGAGTGGGCCGCTGACGTCTACAGACGAGCGCGAGCCCGCGGCTGCGACCATCCGCACGCCACGCGCATCCTCGCCAGGTCCTGGATCCGGGTGCTCTACAGGCTCTGGCAGTCCGACCAGGTCTACGACGAAGCCAAGCACGGCGCCGCCAGCAGGATCCGCGCGACGGCCTGAGATCCCCTCCTGACAGAAGGCGAGCGAAGCGAGCGCAGCTCTTCGAGATGCTGCAGCTCGCCGGCAGCGCATTCCCTGCGCTGCAGCAGCAACTTCACGTCGTTGGGTTGGCCCTTCGCACCTCGGAATCCGGAGGTGGGTTGACACAGGATGTCTCATGGCAGGTCCTTGACCTTCAAGGAACCGAGACGCAGCGAAGCCCCCGGTTCGACGACGATCGCGAGTCCACCGGCGCGTGCATGCGCCGGCACGCGCACTTCGGTCGTCTTGCCAGCAGCGGTGACGACGAGGCGGTCGCCGACCAGCAGCGCGCCGATGGTCGTCGGTTGGCCGGCCGGCAGCACGACGACGTCCTTGCCCTCGGCAAGGCCGAGCTTCAACGCCGCCGAGGCACGCGGATCCGCCCGCTTGCCGGCCCGCAGCAACACCGTCGCCGAGCCGCCGAGCAACGTCGCTTCGCACTCGACCTGGCAGTGGCGCCAGGTGCGGTTCTTCAGCACGACGATGCCGCTGCCCTTCGCCCCGGCGTCGGCCGCCGCGATCGTCAGCGCCCCGCCCTCCACCTTGTGGTCGAGCCCCGGGGTGGCACTGTGGACCCAGTCGGCGGTCTGGGTACCTGGCAGCAGGTCCTGCCACGGCACACCAGCGATGGTGGCGGCGTCGTACGCGGCCGCCGCGAGGCCATCCTCCTGCTTCGCCAGCGCCAGGAACTCGTCGTCCCACCGCTTGCGCAAGGCGCCATCGCGCGACCGTTCGGCCGCGCCGACTTTCGCCAGCGCCAGTTCCTCGGCGGTGATCAGCCAGCCGCGGGTCGCGCGCGCATCGGCGCCACCGGCGGCGACCGCGGCACGCAGCGCACCGAGGTAGCCCTCGTCGATGCGATCGACGCAGGCCAGCAGCCGCTGCTTCATCTCCTTGTCCGCGGCCTTCGACTCGATCACCAGGGCGTTGCCGCGATCGTGCATCGTCGCCCAGGCCGCGAGTTCCCGCGGCTGCGCCGCCGCCTTCTGTTCGAGGTCCACGACGGCCTGTTGCAGGGCGTGCGTGGTGTTGGCGGCGGCCACCGCGGCCTGCGCCCGCTCGAGCAGCTGCGCGAACTGGTCCGCAGTGCGCCACTGGCCCCACTGCGCCTTGGTCTCTTCGAGCCGGCGCACCACCCGCGTCGCCTGCGCCGCATCGTCGAGACTCAACGCGGCGACTTCGGACCGCAACGCCGTCTGCGCGCGCTCGATCTCCTCGCGCGCGGCGTTCTCGACCGACTGCTGGTGCAGCCACCAGACCAGCACGCAGACACCGACCACCAGGAAGCCGCCAACGGACACCCCGCCGAGCAGCACCTGCCGACGGCGCGCCGCCGCCTGCGCGAGCGCGCGCGCATTCGCGC
>JBASWX010000390.1:0-5321 GCA_049276695.1 Planctomycetota bacterium | reverse complement strand
CGGTGGTCTTGGGGCGGCCATCAAGTGGCGAGCGGCGCAGACCGTCGTGGAAGAGGCACGAGAGCGAAGGCGCCAAGATGGATACCACCTTGACGCCCTCGGCCGGAGAGGATCCCCTATGAGCGGCGACCAGCTGATTCCATCCCAGCGCGCGATGTTGTTCGTCGCGACACCCCCAGCCACCGAGAACAAGCCACCTGCCACCACGTCGCCGTTGGGCAGCTCGGCGAGAGCGAAGACGCCGCCATTTGACCATGACGTCGTGATGCCGGCGCCGAGGGACGACCACGCTGCGCCGTTCCAGCGAGCGATGTTGTTCGTCACCACGCCGCCTGCGGTCGTGAACTTGCCACCGGCGATCACGTCACCATTGGTCAGGCGGAGCAAGGACGACACGGCGTACCCGTCCATGCCGGAACCCAGCGTCGACCAGGCATTGCCGTCCCAGCGCGCGACGTGGTTCGCTGCCGTCCCCCCGGCCAGCGCGAACGATCCGCCGGCGAGGACTCCGCCATTGGGCAGCGCTGCAAGGGCGTGGACGTAGCCCGAGCCGATGCCTCCTCCCATCGGCCGCCATGCCGTCCCGTCCCAGCGCGCGATGTGGTGGGCGCGGGTGGTGCCGATCTCGGTGAACGACCCGCCGGCCACCAGGTCGTCATTGGCCAATCTGGCCAGAGCGGCGACGCTGCCGTCGGTTCCTGGACCCAACGGCGACCAGCCACTGCCGTCCCAGCGCAGGAGGTTGTGAATGCCGGTCTGGCCGAGACCAGCGAAGTAGCCGCCGGCGACGACATCGCCGCTCGGCAGCGTCGTGATCGCTGCGACCGGGAAAGGTGTGCCTCGGCCAAGGGCATGCCAGGACGTGCCATCCCAACGCGCCACCAGGTTCGCTGGAGTGCCACCCGCGCTGGTGAACGAGCCGCCGGCGACGAGGTCGCCGTTGGGTTGTACGGTGAGGGCCCTCACTCCGTAGCTCACGCCTGTGCCCAGGGGCGACCATGCGACACCGTTCCATTGCGCGATTCCGTTCGCGGGCACGCCGCCGGCGGTCGTGAAACCGCCGCCGGCGACCAGCACACCATTCGGCAGGATTGCCAGCGCCGAGACCTGGTTGTTGAAACCGCTGCCCAGCGGAGCCCACGTGGTGCCATTCCAGCGCGCGATGCGGTTGGCGGCGATTCCGCCGGCAAGAGTGAAGGAACCCCCGGCAATGAGGTCACCGTTCGGCATGGTCACCAGCGTGGTGACGCCGCTGTCCAGCCCGAGGCCGAGTGGCAACCACGCGGTGCCATTCCATCGCGCCACGTGGCTCACGGGACTGCCGCCCGTCTGCACGAAGTTCCCGCCAGCGACGATGTCACCGTTCGGCAGCGCAGCCAAGGCAGAGACGAACGGTGGCGAGAATCCGGTGCCGAGAGGGATCCACCCAATGCCGTTCCAGCGAGCCACTACCTGACTGATGCCGCCGTTCCAGCCCGAAGCGAGGAGATCCCCGTTTGGCAGCCCCAGCACTGTGGCGACTCCCGGCACCGGCACTGTCCCCATCGGTAGCCACGTGTTGCTGGCCGCGTCCCACGCCGCGACCCCCGAGGTGACCGCGGACCCGACTGCCCTGAAAACCCCGCCGATGACCAGCCGCGATGGTATCGGTCCCGAGCCGTCGGCATCCCACATCGTCATTGCGATGACCTGACCGTCCGGGCCCTGGCGCGCATCGCCCGGCAACCAGTAGTTCGCACACTGGGCCCGGACGGTCGCGAGACCGGCCAGCGGCATTGTGGCCATGATTCCGAGGAGAAGGACGAGTGGATTCACGAACGAAGGGGGCACAGGTGTAGCTCCTGCGTGCCGGCAGTGCTGGTAGTCCGGCTGCATGCCGTGGTCACTGCCGGTCGCAGACCAGCTGGATTGGTGACGAGCGCGAACCTGGCCATGGCCGACGAGCGGTGCCCGGACAGGCAGGGCATCCTGACGCGAAGGTCGCCAGCCACGCTCGCGCCAGGCAGCTGGCGAGGCGGCATTCGCGGCGCGAGACGACTTCGGCGTGGCGGCCGCCGCCAGGGAACGCATGCTGGCAACCACTGACGGACCAATGACCAAGACCTTCGATGCGATCGTGATCGGCACCGGCCAATCCGGACCGGCTCTCGCGCGCCGCATGGCCGCCGACGGGGCGCGCGTCGCCGTCGTCGAACGCCACCTGCCGGGCGGCACCTGCGTCAACACCGGCTGCATCCCGACCAAGACGCTGGTCGCTGCTGCCAAGGTCGCGGCGATGGCCGCGCGCGCCGCCGAGTTCGGCGTGATGCTGCCGGGCCCGGTGCGCGTCGACATGGCGAAGGTGAAGGCGCGCATGCGCGCGGTCGTCGAACGATCGCGCCGCGGCGTCGGCCGCAGCCTCGAACGCAGTCCCAACATCACGTTCGTGCACGGCCACGCGCGGTTCGTCGCTCCTGACGCCGTCGAGGTCGACGGCGAACGCCTGCAGGGCAAGCGCATCTTCGTCAACGTCGGGGCGCGGGCAGCGGCACCCGACATGCCGGGTGCTGGCGACGTGCCGGCGTTCGACAACGTCAGCCTGCTCGCGTCGGACGAACTGCCGCGGCACCTGATCGTCGTCGGCGGCAGCTACATCGGCCTCGAGTTCGGGCAGATGTACCGGCGCTTCGGCAGCGAGGTCACGATCCTGCAGCGCGGCGACCGGCTGGTGCCGCGCGAGGACGAAGACGTGTCGGCGGCGATCCGGGCGATGTTGGCGAAGGAGGGCATCACCGTGCGGCTGCAGACCGAGTGCGCGTCGGTCGCGCGCGCCGGCAGCGACATCGTCGCCGCGGTGGCGTGTTCGGAGGGCCCGCCCGAGGTCAGGGGCTCGCACCTGCTGTTCGCGATCGGGCGCGTGCCGAACACCGACGACCTCGGGCTCGAGCGGGCCGGCGTGCGCACCGACGCGCGCGGCAACATCGTCGTCGACGACCAGCTGCGCACCAACGTGCCCGGCATCTGGGCGCTGGGCGACTGCAATGGTCGCGGCGGCTTCACCCACACCTCCTACAACGACTTCGAGATCGTCGAGGCGAACCTGCTCGACGGCGGCGAGCGCCGGGTCAGCGATCGCATCGCCGCCTACGCGCTCTACACCGACCCACCGCTCGGCCGCTGCGGCATGAGCGAACGGGAAGCGCGCGCGCTCGGCCGGCCGGTGCTGGTCGGCCGCTACGACATGGCGGACGTCGGCCGCGCGTTCGAACGCGGCGAGACCGAGGGTTTCCTGAAGGTGCTGGTCGACGCCGGGTCCGGACAGATCCTCGGCGCCTCGTTCTTCGGGATCGAGGGCGACGAGGTCATCCACACGATCCTCGAACTGATGTACGCGAAGGCGCCCTACACGGTCGTCACGCGTTCGATGCCGATCCACCCGACGGTGTCGGAGTACCTGCCCAGCCTCTTCCATTCGCTGGAGCCGCTGGCGTAGCCGGGTGGGAGCGAGCAGGCGGCCGTCGCAGGGCTACGGCCCCGCCACCGGCAGCTGCGGATCCGGCAGCCACGCTGCCCTTGGCGCCACCATGATCCCGTCGAGCGTCTCGTCCTGGAAACCGACGACCGCAGGCCAACGCATGCCGGGCAGCACTCGGATGTCGAACAGCTCGGTGCAGCCCGCCTGAAACCACAGGAACGCGACCAGCTGTCCCGAACGCAGATCGACGGCGGCGACGCCGCACTTGCGTTCGTCATCGCCGTACGACGACGCGATCGGCAAGCCGCCGAACAGGTCCTTCTCGCGGATCTTCGACAAGCCGACGAACGCGACCCTGCCGGCGAAGGCGAGCCCGCGTGCGTAGCCCGGCAGTGCTGCGACCGTCGTGCGCTGGCCGCTGCGTTCGTCGACCGTGCACAAGAGCCCGCGGCCCGAGTCGAGCACGAACAGCTTGCGGTCGAAGACGCGCGGCGAGTGCGGCATGCACAGCCCGCGCGTCACCACCTCGCCGCTCTCGACGTCGATGACGACGCCGCCTTCGATCTTGTTCTCGCGCCAGCCCTGCGCGGTGTTGGTCTCGCCCATCGCCGTCACGTAGGCGACCTTACCGTCCTCGACCGCGAGCCCGTTGAGGTGGCAGCGGTCTTCGCCAGCGAGCCGGTCGATGAACGGCGGCTTCCACTGCGGCACGAACGTGAACCGCTCGTCGTCGAGCGTGCACAGGCACGAGAACGACGTGTTGACGATCCAGATGCGGCCGTCGACGAGTGCTAACTCGTGGCCGTGCATGTCGCCGGTGACGTGGGCTGCGCGCGGCACGAAGCAGGCGTCGTGTTTGTTCTTGGGTTCGAGCTGCGGCGCGATCTCGGGTGCTGAACGCAGGGTCCAGACCGTGCGCCGCGTGCCGACGACCAGACGTTCGCGGTCGTCGCTGAGTGCGAGCCCCATCGGCTTCTCGAACGAGCGCAGCAGCGTCGACAGCTTGCCGCCCGCCGAACGCACGAGCATGAGCTTGCCGGCCTGGTAGGTGGTGACGGCGAGCGAGCTGCCGAGCTGATCGAGCAGGGCGGGGAAGTTCGCCGAGTGCACGTAGCGGAACGGCGAGGGTTCGGCTGGTTCGGCAGCGGTCATCGCGAAGGGTTCACTGCACGATCACGTCCGCCGCCAAGTGGGGCACGGCGGTCACGGCTGGATGACGGTCGTGACGACGTTCGACAGCAGGTCGAGCGACGATGGCGTGAAGAACAGGGACTGCGCATGGATCGGCATGCCGATCGCCGACGGCACGTTGGGCAGGTTCCACGTCGTCGACCCGACGCTCGGCGGCGGCGGCAGGATGGTCAGCGGCAAGGATCCAGCCGGCACGATGCCCAGCACGCCGTACGGAGGCAGCGGCACTTGGATGCGGGTCGAGGATAGGAAGACCAGCGCGAGCGGGTTGGCGATGGGGGCGTGCAAGTGCACGTCGATCGTCCATGGTTGACCGATGCGTGGGGGGAGCGGCGCGTCGAGTTGGCGCTGGAGGTTGAAGAGGATCTCGTTCTGTCCGGCGCACGGGCCCCCCCATGTCCCACCGGGTGAGCCGCAGGACCATGGAGCGCAGCAGGATCCGGGCGCGACACCTCCGTACTTGCCGCAGACGATGTCCACGTCGCCATCGTCGTCCATGTCGCCGAGCGCCACACTCATCTTGAAGCCGGCATTCACCGGCATCAGGCTGCTAGTCCTAAGACAAGCGAATGAGGCGGCCTGATCGTGAGCCTCTCCGCTGCTCGACCCCGTCAAAAGATTGGCGGAGTGCTGCCTTCCGCCGCGAGCGGGCGAGTTCTTCGTCGAGTTGCGCATG
>JBASWX010000389.1:0-2166 GCA_049276695.1 Planctomycetota bacterium | reverse complement strand
TCACCTCGGTGCGGCCGTCGAGCGCCCTCACGGCGCCGCAGCAGAACGCGCAGGCCGACGCGCCGCGCGTGCGGTGGCCACAGGTCGGACAATCGTGGGCGATCTGCATGCGCGGGCCGGCGCCGGCAGCGCCGCCGGAGGCCGCGCTTTCCTTGCCGCGCAGGCGCGTCTATCCTGCGCCGCCCGCGGATCCAAGCGCGCCATGACCGATCTCTACAAGGCCCTCGATTTCTTCAACGTCGACGAACTGTACTCCGACGAGGAGCGGATGATCCGCGACACCGTGCGGGAGTGGGTCTCCGACCGCTTCATGCCGGTGATCGAGGAGCACAACCGCGCCGCGACGTTCCCCTCGCACCTGATCCCCGAGCTCGGCGAGATGGGCGTTTATGGCGCGTCGCTGACCGGCTACGGCTGCGCCGGGTTGAGCCCGATCGCCAGCGGCCTGATCTGCACCGAGCTCGAGCGCGGCGACAGTGGGCTGCGCTCGTTCGTCTCGGTGCAGGGCTCGCTGTGCATGTGGCCGATCTGGGCCTACGGCAGCGAGGAGCAGAAGCAGCGGTACCTGCCGAAGATGGCGGCCGGCAAGTTGATCGGCTGCTTCGGCCTCACCGAGGCCGACTTCGGCAGCAACCCGGGCGGCATGCTGACCAAGGCGGTGAAGGACGGCGACCACTTCGTGCTGAACGGCAGCAAGTACTGGATCACCAACGGCACCGTCGGCGACGTCGCGGTGGTGTGGGCGAAGCTCGACGGCGTGATCCGCGGCTTCCTGGTCGACAAGGGCACCAAGGGCTACCAGGGCAAGCCGATCAAGAACAAGTTCTCGCTGCGCGCCTCGGACACCAGCGAACTGGTGCTCGAGGACGTGCGCATCCACAAGTCGCAGATGCTGCCGAACGCCGAGGGGCTCAAGGGCCCGCTCGGCTGCCTGACGCAGGCGCGCTACGGCATCGCCTTCGGCGCGATCGGTGCTGGGCAGGCGGCGTTCGACGAAGCCTGTCGCTACAGCAAGATGCGCATCCAGTTCGACAAGCCGATCGCGCGCTTCCAGCTGGTGCAGAACAAGCTGGTGTGGATGGCGGCGGAGATCACCAAGGCGCAGCTGATGTGCTGGAAGCTCGGCAAGATGAAGGAAGCCGGCACCATGCAGCACTTCCACGTGTCGATGGCCAAGCGCAACTCGTGCTGGATGGCCCTCGAGTGCTGTCGCCTGGGCCGCGACATCCTCGGCGCCAACGGCATCACCGACGAGTACCAGATGATGCGGCACATGTGCAACCTGGAGTCGGTGATCACCTACGAGGGCACGCACGACATCCACGGCCTGATCATCGGGCGGCAGCTCACCGGCGAAGACGCCATCTTGTAGGCCGCGGATATCGCGCCGATGCGGCGTCAGACTTCGCATCGCGAATGCTCAGCGGCCTCGAAGGCCGCTTCCGCTTCGCTCGCTCGTCTTCCTTGCCTCGGCGCGATCTTCGCGGCCTACTGGAGGTGATGACGTTGCGCCTGCTGCACGTGCTGGCGGAAACCGGGTGGTCCGGTGGGGAGGCGCAGCTGAAGTTGCTGCTCGAACACTTCGTGCGGGCGGGTTGGGAGAACCACGTGCTGTTGGCGCCTGGGGCGAAGTTCGCCGCGGCGGCGCGCGAGCTGGGCGTGCCGGTGCACGAGGCGCCGCTGCGGCGGTGGTGGCGGCCCGACCTGTGGTGGAAGCTGCGCGCGTGCTACCGGCGGCTGCGGCCCGACGTGATGCACTTCGCGTGTGGCCGATCGCTGATCCTCGGCGGGCTCGCCGGCCTCGGCCTGCCGGCGAAGAAGCTCGCGATCCGGCGCATCGACTACCCGGTGAAGCAGGGGCTGCTCGGTGGGTGGCGCTACACGATGCTGTGCGACCATGTGATCGCGATCTGCGATGCGATCGGTGAACGGCTGCGCGCTGGCGGCGTGCCGGCCCAACGCATCACGCGCGTGTACGACGGCATCGATCCAGCGCCATGGACGAACCTGCGCGCGCAACGGGCGGTGGCGCGGCAGCGGCTGGGGCTGCCGGCGGACGCCCAGGTGGTGAGCTGCGCCGGCGTGCTGCGGCCGCGCAAGGGCCAGCACGTGCTGATCGACGCGTTCGCGGCGATCGCGGCGGCGTTCCCGCGCGCGGTGCTGTTG
>JBASWX010000388.1:0-2369 GCA_049276695.1 Planctomycetota bacterium | reverse complement strand
GCCGGCACCAGGCCGCGGGCCGCGGCCGCCAGGTGGCGCAGCGGCGTACTCAACGCCAGCAGCCGTTCGTGCAGCGCGGTGATCTCGTTGCGCTTGTCGCCGAGCCGCGGCGCGTGCGCGGCGAGCTGGGCGCGCAGCGCCTCGGCGGTCGCCGCGACCAGACGCGTGCCGAAGTGCTCGCGCAGCACCGCGACGGTCTCCGGCAGCAGTTGCGCCCGGAACTGCGTCACGCACTGGTGCAGGTAGAGCCGGCCGGCCTCGCCGAGGCGCTGGACCTTCGCCTTGGCCTGGATCTTGACGTCGGGCTTCGCCGCCGGGCCGAACACCCGTTCGCGCACGTGCTCGAGCGACCGGAACGCCATCACCTCGAGCATGGAGCGCTTCAGCGGGATCTGCGCGAAGTCGACCGGCACGCTGGTGGTCTTCGGCCAGGCCGGGGCGCCGAGCTTCGCCAGCGTCTGGCCGACGGTGCCACGCAGGTCGATGCCGGCGCGACGCAGCAGGTCCGGCACGCCAGCGGGCAGCTCGAGACCGCAGTCGGGTTGGCCCAGCGTCTGGTCGAAGCTGCGGCGCGCGGCCGCCTGCACCTCGTCGCGGTAGTCGCGCACCAGCGGCGTCCATTGGCCCGCGACCAGCCATTCGAGGCTGTGGCTCGACAGGAACCAGGTGTCGATCGAAGCGCCCAGCGAACGCAGCAGCTTGGCGCCGGCGTCGCGCGCCGCGCGTTCCACTTCGGCGTCGAGGTCGCGCCGGCCCTTGGCGAAGGCCGGGCTCCAGTCGAGCTGCAGCGCCTGCGCTACGCGCGTCTGCTCGGCGGCCAGCCACTGCAGTTGCTCGCCGGCGTCGGCGACCAGTTGCCCGAGGCGCTGCATGTCCTGACCGGCGAGCAGCGTGTTGCCGTCGCCGAGCAGCGCCTGCGCGCGCTGCAGCGAGTCGCGCAGGAACGCGGCGAGGTAGTCGCTGCTGGCGAGGTAGTCGGCGAGGTCCTGGCGGAAGGCGCGGAAGCCCGCCGGCGCCTCGGCCCCCGGCGCCTTCTGCAGCGAGTGGCTGGCCGCGTGCAGCAGGTCGACTGGATACATCTTCACCTTGCCCTGCTCGGCGGCGCGCTGCAGCGGCGCCGACATCGCCAGGCTCTCGAACGCCTTCAGGATCGCCTCGGGCTGCGACTGCTCCAAGCTCGGCACCAGCTTGCCGTCGTGCGCGACGTCGCGCTTGGTCGCATCGACGTTGACGACCAGGAAGATGCGCGAGAACAGGTCGAGCAGCTGCCGGAACTCGGCGAACACCTGTTCGAGGAACAGCGTGTCGCTCTTGACCACGAAGATCGCGCACGCGGCGGCGTTGCGGAAGTCGCGGGTCATGCGGTCGTAGCCAAACCGCATGCGCGTGTAGAGGCCGGGGGTGTCGACCAGCACCGCGCCGGTGGAAGCGAGCTCGCTGCCCGGCACGCGCACGTCGACGCGGCGGATCGCCTGCGGGAAGTGTTCGGCCGGATCGAAGGCGACGCCCTTCTGCTCGGCGGCGCGGATCGATGCCGCGAGTTCGGCGTGCGCCTTCTCGATGTGGCTCGCCAACTCGTGCGCCTGCGTGAACGTCGTGGTGGTGGCGTCGTACGCCGTCAGCACGTACTCGCGCTTCTGCCCGGCGCTGACGAACACCAGGCACGGATACGCGGGCAGGCTGGACACCTCGCTGACGTAGGCGCCGGCGATCGCGTTCATCAACGTCGACTTGCCGCTCTTCAGCGGCCCGAAGATCAATACGTAGGCCTGCTGCTCCAGCACCTTGTCGCACAGCGAGCGCAGCTGGTGCTGCAGTTCGCGCAGCGGCGCTTGCAGGGCCCGGCCGGCATTGTCGGGACCGGCCGCGTCGATCGCGGTCAGCGCACTGGCGAGATCGGCGAGCAGGGGGCGCAACGTGCCATCGAACTGCTGGCAGTAGGCGCCGAGCTGGGTCAGCATGCGGGTGACGGGAGGGGCGCAGGCCCGTGCGAGGGGTCGGGCGCGCTTCTGGCCGGCGCGCGGGCGGACCATTGGAGCGAACGCTTTGCGCCAGGGGAGAGGCGCGCGCAGGAATTGTTTTCCCCCGCGGGTGGAGAACGTGGGCGGTTCTCCACACGGGCGGAAGTCAGCGGTGCGACCACCAGCTGTCGACGCGCCCGCCGAGCTGCTGCCGGAGCAGCGCCTTGGCCCGGTGCACGCGGACCTGCAGCGTGCCCTCGGCAGCGCCCGTGATCGCGGCGATTTCGCCGTACGGCAGCGCCTCGACGGCAAACAGCACGAACGCCTCGCGCAGCAGGATCGGCAGGCGGTCGATCGCGAGCGCCAGCTGCACGGCGTCCTCGCGGCGCACCAGGGAGCTGAGGGCCG
>JBASWX010000387.1:0-16404 GCA_049276695.1 Planctomycetota bacterium | reverse complement strand
GAGCACCGCGGACCCGACGAGCACGGTCAGCAGCAGTCCGGTCGGGCGGCAGGGCACCCGCCCATCATCGCCCTTGCCCCTTCTCGAGCAACGGGCAGGTCAGGGTGACGGTGGGTGATCGCCGCCGCTCGGGTGCGTGGCTTGCCGTTCATCACCCTCACGCCTCGCGCCGAAGGCTGCGCCACCCGCGAACATCGCCAACCAAACCAGGATCGGCGAGAACACCATGAAGCACCCCAGCCCGATGTTGGCGCCGCTGGTCTTGCGTTCCGCCCAGTAGGTGTAGCCCTCGTAGTAGAAGACACCCCACACCAGGAATGTCGCCAGCATCCCGGCTCCACTCGCGCCGATACAGTAGCGCCGGAAGCCCGGGATGGCCGGCTGCTTCGCCCGGGCGGCTGCCCGCATCGCAAGCAATGCAAAGGGAGCGGCGACAAGTGCCGAGTTGAAGGTCCAGACGCCAGTCAACTGCGGGATCACGTGCGCACGATCGCTCGCGATGAAGAACAGCGCGCCCCCGATCCACACGCACACCAGCGGCATGACAAGGCACAGCAGCCACAGGTAGCACTTCATTCGCTGCGCGCCGTTCGTGTGCGCCTCCATCCCAGTCCGCCGCCCGTCACCGCCCTTCCGGCTTCTCCGGCAACGGGAACGTCGCCGGCAGCTCTGCTTCCTTCTTCTGCGTCTGCTCGGACCACGGCGCGTCGATCAGCGTGATCGGGCCGACGTTCTCCTTGCTACCGCTGTCCTTGCGCTGCACGAGCAGCGTCACCGTGTCACCGCCGAGCCGCGAACTGACCAGCATCTGGAAGTGCGGGCCGTTCAGCACGTCGACGCCGCCGACCGCGAGCAGCACATCGCCTTCGTGCAGGCCGGCCTTCGCCGCCGGGCCGATCTCGGGCAGGAGCTGGATCTTCGCCCCCGGGCCGAGCCAGGACGAGGCGAGCTGCACACCGAGCCAACCGCGCTGCAGCACCTGTCCCTGCCGCATGCGCGCGAGCAGCGGCTCGATGTCGGCGACGGTGACCGCGAAGCCGATGCCCGAGTCGTACCACTCGACGCCGGCGTTGCGCCCGCTCGGCGACAGCGGCACCGCGATGCCGAGCACGCGGCCCTGCACGTCGACGACCGCGCCGCCGTAGTTGGCGGGCGACGTGTAGGCGTCGATCTGCAGCGCGCGCCCGAACAGCCGCTTCTTGGCGCTGACGATGCCGAGGTGCACCGTCGGCTCGTCGGCGGCGAACGTGCGCCCCAGCGCGAACGCCCATTGCCCCACCTGCACGGCGTCCGGATGCACGAACTCGGGCACCGGCAGGTCGGCGGCGTCGATCTTCACGAGCGCGAGCCCGCGGCTCGTGTCCTCGCCGGCACGCTGCGCGTGGAACGTGCCGCGACCGGGCACCGTGATCAGCACCGTCGTCGGTTCGAGCGCCAACGCGAAGCGCGACACCAGGATCCAGCCGTCGGCGGTCAGCACCACGCCGCTGGTCTTGCCCTGTGTCTGCGCGAAGCCCGCCGCCACCAGCGGCTTCTTCGGCGGCTTGTCCTTCTCGGCCTGCTTGCGTTCCTCTTCCCGCTTCCTCTCTTCCTCCGACTTCGGTTGGTCCGGCGGCATCTCGCGCGGCTTGGGCGGCCCGTCACCGTCCATCTCGCCTTCCTTGCCCTGCGCCTGCCGCGTACCGCCGAACGTCTCGACGGTGACCACGAAGGGTGCTGCCTTGCGCAACGCTGCCTGCAGCACCGGCTCGAGCTGCACGAACTCGTCGCCCGGCGGCCGCTGTGCTGGCGCCGCCGCCACCACGAGTAACAGTGGGACCAGCGCACCCATCGCCACGCGCACGTTCATCGGGATGGCTCCTTGCCGAGTTCCACCTCGCCAGTCATCACCTCGGTGCCGCGCTTCCACGTCACCTTGACCTGCTGGCCCGGCCGGAACTTGCCGAGCATCTCGCGCAGTTCGCGGCAGGTGCGGATCGAGAAGTCGTCGAGGCGCACGATCAGGTCGTCGTTGCGCAGCCCGAGCTTCGCCGCGGGCGAATCGGGCAGCACGCGTTCGACGTAGGCGGGCGGCGACTGGCGCCCCGCCTGCTCGAACAGCACCGCGCCAAGCCACGCCGGGTCCCCCTTCGGCGCCGCCGCCGAGCGCGGCTTGCCGCGCACATGCTCCTCGAGGTACGGCAGCAGGTCGGTGAGCGGGATCGCTGCCGACAGCATCGTGTTGGTCTCCTTGCTGTCGATCAGCTTCAGGTTGAGCCCGAGCCAGCGGCCGTCGAGCGCGAACAGGCCGCCGCCGAAGTGGCCCGGGTTGTTGCAGGCGTCGGTCAGGATGATGTCGCCGTCGTACTTCACGTCGGTCATCCGATAGCGCAGCGCGGTGTTGGCGCGGCCGACGACGACGCCGAACGTCGCGCTGACCTTCTCGGAGAACTCGGCGAGGCGGAAGCAGTTGCCCAGCGACACCACGAACTGGCCGGTGCGGAATGACGTGTCGGCGCCCGGCCACAACGGCCGCAGTTCGCCGGTGACTTGCTGCGGGTCGATCTTCAGCAGGCGCACGCCGAGCCGGTCGTCCGCGGGCAGCAGCGTCGCCACGTGCACCGAGCCGTCGTACAGCACGACGCGCGTGCGTTCGGGCTGCAGCATGATCTGGTCGACGGTCAGGATGTGCCCGTCCTTGCTGACCAGGATGCCGCTGGCGAACGCGCTGATCGTCGCCAGGCCCGAGGCGCCGTGGATCTTGACGATGCTCGGCAGCAGCGTGTCGATCGTGCGTTCGACCTGCGAACCCGGCGCGCGTTCGGCGAACGAATAGGCCTTGCCGAAGTCCTGGCTCGCGGCGGGCACCGCGAATGTCAGCGCGAACATCGCTGCGATGGCGAGGCTGAACAGCACCGTCGAAGCACCGGTGAGCACGGCGACCGTGGCGACCGCGGTGGCGAGCGTCTGCAGCGGCAGCGACCGGTTTCTCACGGCTGCCTCCGGAACCACGCCTCGTCGGCGGTACCGATCGTGCGCTTGCCCGCCGACCACCCGGGCTCGAGCTTGCCATCGACGACGAACCGCAACTGGTCGCTGCGCACGTGCCGTTCGACGCGCGCCTTGCGCAGCGGATCGCGGAACGCGCAGCCGGCCGGTGAACCATCGGCGAAGAACCACGCCTCGCAGTCGCCCTCGCCCGGCAACGCGAAGCGGTACGCCGGTGCCCCGTGCACGTGTACGCCACCGACCAGCAACGCGTCGCGCAGCCGCGTGCGCGCAACCGCTGGCTGCCACAGCATCGGGTTGCACGTCCATTCGCGGCGCAGCCGTTCGGCCTCGTCGGCGGTCAGCTCGCGCACCCTGTCGCCTTCGCGGGCAAAGCCCCGGCCTGCGCCCTCACGAACGAGCACGACGTCGCCGCGGTCGAGCAGCAGGCGTTCGCCGTCGGCGACTGCGCGGTGCGGGACCTCCTTCGGGTTGATCGCGCTCCACGCCACCGCTCCCGCCGGTTCGTCGGCGACGGTCCAGCGCGCGAGCAGGCCCGCGGTCGCGAGGCGCCGGTCGGCGCGGCTCGCCAGCCGCGCGTCCTCGCCGGTGTCGAAGCTCGAACCGGTGTCGAGCGCCGACAGCCGCAGCGTGACCCTGCGTTCGTCGCCGAACCCGCCGTCGGCCAACGCCGGCCGGTGCCACACCGTGACCCAGGCGCCCGCCGGCAGCACGCCGACCAGCGTCGCCAACTGGTTCGCCGAACGCACCTCGGTGCCATCGAAGCGCAGGATCTCGTCGCCGAGCCCGATGCCGGCAAGTGCTGCGACCGAGTCCTTGAACAGCTGCTGCACGAACACGCCGCGTCGCTGCTGCACGGGCTCGTTGCCGTTCCGCGAGCCCATGAACCACGCGCTCATGTCCAGCGTGCCGTGTTCGGTGTGGCGGCCGGCGAGCAGGTCGCCGAGGAAGTTGGCGATCTGGTTGCTCGCGATCGCGAAGCCGACGCCGACGTTGACGCGGCCGCGGTCGCCGATCGAGATCCGGCCGTTGATGCCGACGACTTCGCCGGCCTCGTTGAACAGCGGGCCGCCGCTGTTGCCCGGATTGACCGGCGCGTCGACCTGGATGCAGTCCGGGTAGACGAGCATGCGGTTGCCGCCGCCTTCCTGATAACGATGCGTGCCCGACACGATCCCGAACGTCACCGTCGGCGTGAAGTCGGTCGCCAGCAGGAACGGGTTGCCCATCGCGAACACCGTCTCGCCGACCAGCAGCGCGTCGCTGTCGCCGAGCGGGCACGCCGGCCAGGTCTGGCCCTCGCGCTTGGGCAAGAGGCGCAGCACGGCGAGGTCGCTGCCGGGATCGATGCCGAGCACGACGCCTTCGTAGAGCTGGCCGTCGGGCAGGCCGACCTTCTTGTTCTTGTACTGGCGCGTTCCGGCCGGCGCGTGTTCGGTGCGCCACGCCGTCTGCCAGGCTTCGGCGAACGCGCGTTCCTCGGCCTCGCCCGCGTTCGGGTTCTTCTGCTTCCACGTCGCCAGTTCCGCCGCGCCAGGTGCTGGCACCAGCAGTTTCCAGTCCTTGTCCGGCTCACCGACGACGTGGTAGTTCGTCAGCACGAACCCGGCCGGGTCGATGATCACGCCGCTGCCGCCGCCCGGCGCATCCATCGCCATCACCGAGCAGACGGCGGGCGCACACCTCGCAACCACGGCGACGCGGCGCGCTTCGCTCGCCTGCGTAGTCGCCAACGGATCCTGCCAGGCGGTGGCGGCCAACGTCAGGGCGATGATCATGCGCAGCACCGCCGCGCTCCGGACGGTGCGGGCGACGCGGCGATCGTAGCTGCGCGTCCGCCGGAGGTGAACCGAGGTCGGGGTTCGCGAGCGAGTGCCCCAGGCCCGGACCGCGGAGGAACGCGTCGGCGGCTGGCGGCAATCCAGGCTGACCCGGCCCGTGCAGGGTCACGAACGGGACGCCATCCGCGAGCGGCGCCGTGTGCGTTCAGTCTACGCGCACGCGAACCCAGGTGGCGTCGATCGTGCTCGGACCGGTCACGACGCCGCGCCACCAGATGCGATCCTGACCCGGCACGATGTCGGCGAGGCCGATCGTGATGCGATCGCCGCTGCTGCCGGTGCGTCGCTCGAGGAACGTGCCGGCGCCGATCGCCAGCGTCACCTGCTGCACCGACACTCCGGCGATGACGATCGGGTCGTCGTTGCGCGGCACGACGACGACCGTGCCGGCGGCGGCGTCGACCGCCTGCACGCGGCCCTCCCACTCGGGTTGCATCGGCGCGCCGAAGGCGCTGACCTCGATCTCGCGCGCGACGACCTCATCGGGGCCACCGGCGACGGGCGTGCGGCTGGTCCACTTCACCTTCGCCAGGTTGCCGACGGCGAGGTCGCCGAACGCCAGCACCGTGCGGCTGTCGGGCCGCTCCAGGCGCGCGTTGGCGGCGAGCACGAGCACCGTGACCGGCGGCGAGACCAGGCGGCGTTCGCCGCGGCGCACTTCGGCCTGCACGTCCATCAGGAAGCTGGAGGTCGCGGGCCGCAGCTCGGTGATGCGACCGAGCAGACGCGGGCCATCGTTGCCGCCGGAACGGCGCACGTGGCGGGCGGTGCAGCGGCCGTCGCGCTGCAGATCCCCCGACACGCTCAGTTCGTCGGCACGGCCGAGGCCGCGCAGGAAGTCGTCGCGGCCGGCGGACATGCCACCGTTGTCGTCGCCGAAGGTGCAGTCGGCGCCGAACTCGACCCGCACGATGCCATCATCGGCGCACGCGAGATTGGCCGCGACGCCCATCGCCTCCACGTTCGCGACGCGCAGGCCGACCAGCTGCTGGCTGGTGGACCCCGTTCGCGCCGTCAACGCCGGGTTCCACGCCAGCTGCCCCGCACCCGGTGCCGGGGCGGTGCCGTGGCCGAGCACGAGCCAGCTGTCCACGTTCGCGTGTTGCAGCCCGTCGGCGATCGGCACGGTCAGGTCGACCACGCTCTGCACCGGCACGATGGCGCCGTCGGGCTGCAAGGCGGTGCCGCTGCCCGGCACGAGCATCAGGTGCAGCGCGGCGTAGTCGCCCGCGGGCACGGCACCCAGGGTCAGCGCGTCCGCTTCCCCGCTCGGATCGGCCAGCGTCACCATCTCGGGGTTCGCCAGCAGGTTCGGGGTCGTGGTCCCGTCGCTGCGCGTCAGCACTGCGGCAGCGACCTGGAACTGCACGAGGGACTCGGTGCCGGTGGCGGTGTCGATCACGACGTAGACCGGCCGGTCGTTGGCCGCCGCCGGAGTCGCCGAAGAACCGCCGCCGCCGCACGCAGCGAGCGCGAGAAGGGCCACGGGAACGCAGCCGAGGAACGGACGCAGGTCAGGGTTCATGTTGGTTGTCCGGCAAGCACAGGAGCCTGCGCGAGCCACGAAGGACAACGAGTGTGCCGCCCCCGCTGCGAGTCCAAGGGTGTCCACTCGCCGCACATGGGTGCCCGCATTCTGGGCAGGTGCGCGGGTGCCGAAGACGGAGTTCGCCGCGCTGGCGCATGCGGCCGGCCGTCCCACGCAAGGACGGCGCGGTCAGTTGCCCTGCAGGTTCCAGTCGAGGCAGTTGCTCATCGCGGTGTTCAGGCCGCCGCCGGGGCACAGCTCGATGCACTGACTCGACACCGGCGGGTAGCCGAAGATCGCGATCGGCGGCAGCGGCAGCGCGAAGGTGGCGGTGCCATTGCACCCGGGTGGCCCGAGCACGAGGGCACTCAGGGTCGTGAGCGTGTTGGTCGTGGTCCACAGCGGTCCGCACAGGCCGGGGATGTTCCAGCCGGGACTGCTGCACGAACCCCACGACACGTGGCACAGCGCGACGCCGCCCGACTGCGCGTTCGTCAGGCGCAGCTGGAAGCCGAGGTTGCCCATGTTGCTGTCGTTCACCAGGCCGTGCACCATCGGGCACGGCGTGCACGTCCCGTTCGCGCACGGACCGCCGAACGGAGTCGCGCCGCCCGGCCGCCACGCCAGCCCGATCAGGTGGTCGGGCGTGAACAGCGTGCAGCAGTTCACGCCGAAGCCGAACAGGAAGTTCGGCGGCAGCCAGTAGTAGGTGCTGATCGTCTGCAGCCCATCGGTCAGGTAGATGCGGCGCGCCGCCCAGTCGACCGCGACGCCGTGCGCGGGCCGGAACGGCAGGCTGCACGGCATGATCCAGTTGGCGACGTTGAAGCTGAAGAACTGCACGGTCGGATTCGCCAACGTCGCGACGTGCAGGATGGTGCTCCAGGTGATGAAGTCCGACTCGGTGTAGAACACGAGCCCGTTGCCCTCGTCGACCGCGAGGCCGGACAAGCCGCTGTTGGCCGTCCACGGCACGCCGGTGTTCGCCAGCGACAGGAACGTCGGCGGGCACGTCCGGGTCATGCGCGCGAGGTTGCCGCGGGTGTCGGTCGCCCACAGTTCGTTCAGGTGCTCGACGCACTCGAGCCCGGTGATCGGGAACGGCGTCGGCGACGGCACCGGCGCGCACAGATAGTTGCCGTTGTCGTCGACGCACGCGATCGTCGGCCCATTGCTGATCCACGCGCCGGACAGCACGGGATCCCATGCCGCCCCGCCTTCGTTCGGCTGCCCGATCAGCGGCGGGAAGCCTGCCGGCGACGCCGTCGCCAGCAGCGCGCAGGCGTTCTGCTGCAGGTGGACCAGGGTCGAGGCGCTGCCGCCGATGCCGATCAGGTGCGGTTGCTGGGCAATGGCGGTTGCGGCGGCGAGGGCTGCGGCGAGGAGGAACGGGGCGGAGTTGCGCATGGCAGGACTGGGTTGGGTGCCCTCAAAGACCCAGCTGCCGCGAACTGCACGCGGAACGGTGGCGGCGACGGCGGCGGTATCTCGGCCCCGGTCAGCCCTTCGCTCCGTTCGCGGCGACGATCACTCCGGTTCCCGCCCGAGCCGGTCGGCAAACGGGGCGATGCGCTCCGCCAAGTCCTTGCCGTAGGTGACTTCGATCCACTTCAGGATCACCTGCGACTCGATCGCGCCCGGCATCGTCATGCGGATCGCCTGACGCGACAGGAAGATCGTCATCGCCGTCAGATCGCTCATCACCGCGAGACGTTCCTCGCACGACATCGCTCGCAGCCGGTCGATCTGCGCGTCGCGGACCAGCGGGTGCGTGTCGTCGAGCGTCATGCGCGGCGCGCAGCGGACCACTCTCGTCGACGCAAGACAAGGGAACGATCAGTCGATCGCTCGCGCGGCGCGCAGCCCTACCAGCACCAACCGCAGGTCCGGCGGCATCGGCACGCGATGATGCACCTCGCCGGAGAGTGCGAAGTTGCCGCCGCGGGCCACGGCCAGATCACCGAGCGACGTCAGTCGGCGCCCATCTCCAGGCCGAGCGGGCACCACGTAGGCGCCGAACCGATCGTCGCACCATTCGCTGACGTTGCCGCCGAGGTCGAAGATCCCCCATGCGTTGCCTCGCAACGTCCCGATCGGCGTCGGCAGCAAGTGCCCGTCGTGGTAGTCGTCCGCGGCAAACGGCGGCGTCGGGCGATGCCATCGCTCGGTCGCGGTGTTGTCGCGATCGGGCTTGCCGAAGTCGGGGTCAGGAAGAGGGGATCCGACCCTTGCTGCGTACTCCCACTGCACTTCGGTCGGCAGCGCCAAGCCGTGCCAGCGGAGCACTTCGCGCGCCTCGTCCCGGCTCACGCTCTCGATCGGTTGCAGTGGTCCGAACGACACGCCGCTGAAGGTCGTGCCTGCCGCGAACTGGCTTGCATCCCCACCGCCGAGCTCGCGCCATTGATGCTGGGTCATCTCGAACTTCGCCAGGAAGAACGGCGCCAGCGCCACCGCTCGCGGCGGCAGGGCGAGCCAGTCGGCGAAGATGCGTCGCTTGTCGGATCCGAAGGTGGCGTCGCCCGCAGGCAGCAACACGAGGATCATCGCC
The DNA here is from genome assembly GCA_049276695.1 of Planctomycetota bacterium. Taxonomy (GTDB): domain Bacteria; phylum Planctomycetota; class UBA1135; order UBA1135; family UBA2386; genus UBA2386. The sequence goes on along the minus strand of JBASWX010000387.1, from coordinate 7,496 downwards.
ATGTCCGGGCTCATCGCCAGTTGGCCATCCGGGCCGCGCTGCGGGACCTGACCAGACCGGAGGAAGGCGAACTCATGCAGGCCACTCTGTGGATCGCGACCGAGAGGAACGAGCCCCAGCTGCGGCGGCAGGTCGATCGCTTCTCGATAGGGTCCACTGGCAACCGCGAGATCCTCACGCACCCGAAGCCAAGCCGCGCGCGGCTCTTCCACGGTGCGACGCTCCACGATTCGCAGCCATGAGAGCCCACTCGCCACGCGTTGGATCGCACCGGGACGTCCCTCGATCTCACCGCCGTCGAGCACGTACCTGCCGCCAGCCTCGAGCGCCGTCTGCAGACTCGTCAGTCGCGGATCGGTCGGTGCGTCGGCGCCCAAAGGCATGCGAGCCGCCGTCGAGATCGATAGCTTGCCGGCCTTCAGCCACTCGGTTCGCCGCTCGCGGAACGCGGCGACCACGTCAGCGGGCTGGGCACCTTCTCCGCTTGCCGCCATGAGGCGCGAGAGAGCGGCGAGTTCGTCGCTGGCGTGCTCGGCTTCGGCCACTCTTGTCCGGGCGTCGATCTCGCGCAACCACGGCAAGGCGCTGATCCGGCACTCCGCCTCCAGTCGCTGCAACCGCGCGACGAGGGAGTCCTCCGCGGTGGCCGACCCAAAGCGTTCGAGCCAGCGCACGAACTTCGCCTCGTTCGCGGGAACTGCCGGCCATAGCAACTGCTCCTCGGACCGCGCGGCCTCGACCCATGCAGCCGAAGCCAGCAAGTCCGCATCGCGCCGACTGGCGCGCACGGCGAGAGTCATCGCCAGAAGCGTGATCGCACACGCCATCGCGGTCGTTCCCACCTGGACGACGCCACGGTTGCGTCGCAGCCACGACCGCGCGAGGCGCCACCACGCCCCACGCCGGGCCAGGATGCGTTGCCCCTTTCGCACACGCACCAGGTCGTCGATCAGTTCGCTGGCGGTGGCATACCTGGCAGCCGGTTCACGACTCATCGCCGTCAGCACGACCGTCTCGAGCGCCAGAGGCACCGCGGGATTGAGGTCCCGCACCGGTACGACCGCGGCGCTGCGCACAGCATCCAGGAGTTCCGCTTGCGACAGCGCCAGGAACGGCGGGCGCCCGGTCAGGCATTCGTAGGCGAGCGCTCCCAAGGCATAGATGTCGATCCGCGGATCGGCTCCCCTGCCGGTGGCGGCGATCTGCTCCGGCGCCATGTACGCCGGCGTGCCGATCAGGTCGCCGGTGGCGGTCAGGGTGGCGGCCAGTTCCTGGGAGGCGAGGCCGAAGTCCACCACCACGGGCCAGACCCCCCGCTCCAACAGCACGTTGCCCGGCTTGATGTCACGATGCACGACCCCTGCCTGGTGCGCGGCTCCCAGTGCCTCGGCGAGGCGCTCGAGCATGCGGACCACGGCCGCGACATGGCGATCGACACGGAACGCTGCCCCGGCCAGCAACTGGTCGACCGCGCCCGGTTCGAGCAGGTACGACAGGGAGTAGCCATTCTCGTCCTGTCGGCGCGCCTCGTCGATGCGGTCTGCGAGCGTCGGCCCGTCGATGCGTCGCATCGCCAGGAAGGGACAGCCCTCGATCTCGCCGCGATCCAACGGTTCGCTGATTCCGGGGTGCTGCAACCCCGACAGCGCCGTCGCCTCGCGGTCGAACCGCAAGCGCGCATCCGGTTGCTCGAGGATGTCCGCGTGCAGCACCTTCAACGCGACCCTGCGCGCATCCGCGACGCGCACGGCGGCGTAGACCGATCCCATGCCACCGGAGCCGAGGAACGAGTCGATGCGGTAGCCGCCGAACTTCGTTCCCGGACTGAGCGCCCATCGTCGACGTTTGGGCCGGGATGGGCGCGAATCCGTGAGCACCGTCTCCGCCGACGCCGCCAACGCATCCGCGAAGGCAACGTGCTGCGCGATCAGTTCGGCGAGCTCCGGGAACTCACGCTGCAGTGCGAGGACGCCCGCACTCCGTTCCGCCGGCGGCCCGTAGAGAACGCGCAGCAGCCGGTCCGATACCGCATCCGGCAGATCGGGCGGCGAGGCTTCCGGGTTCATCGCGGCGGCAGGAGCCCCGGTTGTTTCTGGTCGATGACCCCCAACACGACCCTGAGTTCGTCCTGCCAATCGGCGGCCGAGCCGACCTGTTCACGCAGCTCGTCTTCGATGTGCTGCCGCAGGCGCACGCGGCCGCGGCTCAGATCCTGCTGGATCGCCGCATGACTCTTGCCCAGCTTGCTGGCGATCTCAGGGACCGGCAGGGCAGGCTCTTCGCGGTCCCCGGTCGGCAAACCGTAGAACCAGCGCAGCACATCGACCTGGATGGGGAACTTCGTCGTCATCGCGTCGAGGGCCAACACCACAGTCTGGCGAGCCCACAGCCAGATGTCCTCTTGCGGCGGATCGGTCGCCGCTGACGCACAAACCTGCTCGAAAAGCTCAGGGCTCGCCTGGCCGCGGCGCCGGCTGCGCAGCCAGGACCGCGCGTAGTTCAGCACGATGCCTGCCAGGTAGGCCCGGAACCGCAGGCTGCGATTGGCGCGGGCCAATGCCCCACTCTGGAACAGGTAGCCCCAGAACTCGGCTTCGGCGTCGACCGCCAGTTCGCCCGGCAACTGGCGCCGCAGCATGCCGAAGATCGCCGGCCTGTACCGCTCGATGAACCACTGCCAGGTCTCGTCAGCCTCCTTCTCGTGCAGCCGTTGGATGCGCGACCACCGGGTCTGGAGTGCGTCGACTCGGAACTCTGGGTTCATGACTGAGAGAGGGGGAAGACGGGTCGAACGCCCAAGAACGGCAGGGCCCCGAAGTCAGGTACCGCAGATCGACGCGCAGGGCGCGCTTCGGAGGACTCGCTGGCAAAGCTCCCGCCGCGCATCATGCGCTCGGGCCGCCACCCAGACCGCCGGCCATCACCCGCCCGCGGAATCGACAGGTCGTAGTTGCCGTACTCGTCGGCGACCATCTCGAAGACGTTGCCGATCAGGTCGTGCAGACCCGAGCGATCAGGCGGATAGCTGCCGACGGGCGCGTGGCTCGCGGGGTACCCGTCGTCCTCCTCGCGCAAGTTCACGTTCGTTCCGAACGGCTCGGCGAGGCCGCTGCGCCGCGCCGCGTACTCCCATTGCGCCTCCGTCGGCAGCACCAGCCCGTTCCCAGCAAGAACCTGTTCGGCTTCGCGGAAGGACAATACTTCGACTGGATGCAGTTCGGTGATCGTCGTCGCGCCAACCTTGTCCCCGGCCCGCAGGATCGGGGACGGCGATCCGCCGAGGCGTCGCCACTGCGCCTGGGTGATCTCGTACTTCGACAGCAAGTACGGTGCCAGATCGACCGTGGTCACCGGAGACTCGTCCGGCAACGAGGTGCCCTCCGCGTTCGGCATGCCAGGGACAGACGTCGCTCCCATCGCAAACGAACCGCCGGGCATCAGCACGAAGACAACCGCGTCCTCCACCCGAACCTGCAATCGGCCCGCTGCGTCGCGCAGCGGCCATTCGCCCGAACGCAGCAGGGCGAACTCCTGCAGCCCGCTCGCCGGATCCGCGCCGAGGGGCGCCAAGCCTTCCTGAGCAACGAGTCGGAAGCCGCGCCCCACGTCCGCGGCATAGACCTCGGCGCTGGCGACGGTGCCCACCGCGTCGCTCCACGCCGACGCCAACCGGGCCTCCAGCGGTGCGATGCGATCGAGGGCGACCAACTCGACTTCGACGCGGTGCACGAGCCCGCCCGGACGGAGCGCAGCCTCCAGGTCGAGGATGTTGGCGCGCAACTCGCCGGCCAACCGACCCTGTTCGCTGTCGCCCCAGCTCGGCACTGGCTCTTCCTTGGCATCGAGCTTCGCTTCCAACTGCAGGCGGTGCCGCTCGATCGCCGGCTCGAGGGACGAAATCATGCGACCCACGCCACCGCGCCCGGCAATGCCTGCCAAGACGAGCGGCAATTGCTCGAAGGCACGTAGTTCGGCTTCCAGGCTCTCGCGAGTCGTCGCGGGCGCGGCGTTCGTCGTCGAGACGAGGAGCATCTCGGCGTAGGCGGCACGCAATCGCGGCAACCGTTCAGCCAGACCACGCGGCCCGCGGAGGCGCTGCAACCAGTCGCGCAATGCCGCTCGGTCCACGACGCGAGCAGGCAGCATCGACTCCGCTGTCCGCCGTGCGGCCGCCAACTCCGCCCTGGACGCGAGCAGTTCGGTCCGGTCCCGGGCCTCGGATTGGCGTTGGAACAACCCGAGCAGCACCGGCAGGGTCAGGAGCAGGACCGAGAGACAGGCCGTGACAACGGGGTTGCGTCGTACCCATCGCAGGATGCGCCTGGCCCGGGCGAGCGGTTGCGGCGCGAGCGGCAGCCCCTGGCGTACGCGAGCAAGATCGTCGGCCGCTTCGCCGGCATGGCGGTACCGATCCCTCGGCCGCGGCGCGAGCAGTCGATCCAGGACTGCGTCCAGGGGAGCCGGCACGCTGCGTTCCACCTGGCGCGCGCGCGGCCGCGCTTCCCGTTCCATCGCCAGCACGAGGCCGGCGACGGTCGGGGCGGTGTACGGCAAGCGACCGGTCAGCGCCTCAAACAGGGTTGCGCCCAACGCAAACAGGTCGCTCGCGGGATTGCCGGAACTCACCTGGCGCAACAGTTCCGGAGCCATGTACGCGGGGGAGCCCGCAGTCGGCTCGTCGCCATCATCGACGCCGTCGACCCGCATCAAGCCGAAGTCGAGCAGCCAGGGCTCCCCGTCGCGATCGATCAGGATGTTGTTCGGCTTGACGTCGCGATGGGTGATGCCGTTCTGGTGCAGGCGATGAAGCGCCCGCGCGAGTTTCTCCCCCTGGACGAGGACGCGATCGACGTCGCGCCGTTCGACCGTGCCGCTCGGCGAACGAGTCGTGATGTGCTCCGCGAGAGTGTTCCCCTCCAGGTAGCGCAGCGCGAGCCACGGCAGACCTTGGTGCGTGCCACCGCCCTTGACCGGACAGACATTGGGCGCGTCGAGCCTGCTGGCCAACTCCGCCGTGCGCAGGAACCTGGCGATGCCGCGGCGACCCGCGAGCCGTTGCGGGCGCAGAACCTTCAGGGCGATCCGCTCGGGCCGGCCCGCTGTCAGGCCGTGTGAGTCGACCCGTTCGGCCAGGTAGACGATGCCAGACCGGCCTGCGCCGAGCTCGTGCACGAGGCGGTACGGTCCGATGACGTCACCGGCCACTGGTCGTGCGAACTCGACGGGACTCTCGGGCATGGCGAGACGGGGAGGGCTGCCCCGGGGCGGAAGCTAGCGAAGATCCGTGAACCGCGGAAGGAGCGCGCACGGTTCTCTGGTCTCGAGAGCCGACGCGCTCGACATCGGCGAGTCGCGTAGCCCTCAGGGCCAGCAAAGCCGTATCGCGATGCGATTGCCCGGCTTCAGGATGGTGGGCGGTCTGTCAGCCGAGCCCTGGCAAGGGCAAGCTCCCTCTCGGATTGACCTTCCGATGACCACCTTTCATCCCCGCCGGTTCCGCAGGACCCGTCACCTTCACAGCGACAAGTCTTGCCGCGGCTCGGCAGCACCTTTTGTTGCTGCGACGACCGGCATGCCCACCAATTCTCTCGCCGTCGGCATTCACGGGCTGTCGTCAGTCTCGGTCCCACTGCCCTCGTTGCTCCCAGGTGCAACCGGGAACATGGGTGACACCTTTGTCCGGGCACATGGGTGACACTTCTGAAGGAGCTTGGGGGCATGAGGACCGGAATCCGCCTGGTTCGGGTGGAGCGGCAAGGCGGGGAGCGATGCGACACGCCTTGCTGCTCCACGCGGACGCGCGAGGGACCGCCAGCGATGTCGGGGGGCCTGTCAGCGGAGCTTGAGCAAGGGCAAGCACTCTTGGATCGATTGCCCATGACCAGCCTCCAGCACCCCGCAGGCCACATGATGCCGCTGCTCCAGACGATGTTCCGACGGGCATCATCTCCTAACCGCCGAGCCACCTGGACATTCGGCTCAGCTGTGATCCTGCTGGCGCTGACGGCCTGTGGCGGAGGGGGTGGCGGTTCTGCCGCGCAGGATCTCCGCTGGGACGTCGGGACTTGGGACCTCGACACTTGGGACGAGAGAGCAGGCCTAGGACCCAACTCGGCCGTTCGACAGGCACCGGAACGCCCCGCAAGCGCCGCAAAGTAACTCGGACCACTCTCGCAATGTCTCCACATGCCACCACAATGCCGCACTACATTACCACCCTCGTGTTCCGCTCGTCCGCCGCGATAGCAACCTGGACGGCACCGGCGATGGCACAGGACCTCAGACAATTCACCCCCGGTTCCGTTGCGAGCTCGGCCGATGTGAACTTCAACTTCTCAACGGTAGACTCCCGAGCACGTTCGGCACTCGATGCCGTGAATGGCTTGACCGCCGCGATCACGATTAGCGACAATCGGGTCGACTTGAACCGAAGTCTGCGCTTCGGCTCATCGTCGAACGACAATGAGTTCAATGGCTTTGGATACAACTCCAACGAGCTCCGATACAGTGTTGCTGGTCCAACCGACGCCCATGTGTTCTATTCCGGAACTGGCGCTACATCTTCACGCGAGCTGCTTCGGATCGGGGCAGACGGCCGCGTTCGCATAGGAACATTCCAAGTTCCTACTCAGGTTCCCGGTGACCCGCAGCCGGCACTCGTCGTTGGAGGACCTACCGGGCCCGTGGGCAGCTATTACTTCTCTGTCGATGGCCACGCTGTGTTCTTGTATCAAGCACCGCAGGCAGTCGCTGCGCCAGTGGGCGCTGCCTACAAGGTAGATGCATCCATCTACGCAGAACAGGGAGTTGTTGCACTCAGGTTCGACGCCAAGTCGGATGCACGAATCAAGAAGGTCCATGGCCGCTCCGACAGCGCCAACGACCTCTCGAGGCTCTTGTCGATCGAAGTAATCGACTATCATCTTCTGGACACAGTTGTCAACGGCAATCGCCCTCAGAAGAAGGTCATCGGCCAACAAGTCGAGCGAGTCTTCCCGCAGGCAGTCAGTCGCGGCGTGAACGTAATCCCGGACATCTATCGTCGAGCCCCCGTCAATGCTGGCTGGATTGGTCTCGCCACAGACATTGCCAAGGGCGACATGGTTCGCCTTATTGGCCTCAGCAAGGACTGCTTGCACAAAGTCTTGGAAGTGACGCCAGAGGGCTTTCGCACGGACTACATCGCCGATGCCCCCGAGGTGTTCGTCTATGGCCGCCAAGTCGATGACTTCCGAACCGTCGACTATGAGGCAATCGCCATGCTCAATGTGTCGGCAACGCAGGAGTTGGCACGCCGATGTGATTCCAAGGACACTGAGATCGCCTCTCTGCGTGAAGACAATGCGGCGCTTCGCAGTCAATTCGAAGCGCTAGTCCTAAGACAAGCGAATGAGGCGGCCTGATCGTGAGCCTCTCCGCTGCTCGACCCCGTCAAAAGATTGGCGGAGTGCTGCCTTCCGCCGCGAGCGGGCGAGTTCTTCGTCGAGTTGCGCATG
>JBASWX010000386.1:0-2337 GCA_049276695.1 Planctomycetota bacterium | reverse complement strand
CTCCTGGTGGTTGCCGGCGCCGGGGCCTGGGCCGCGGGCTGGTTCGCCTCCGCACCGGCGGTCGCTCCGCCCGGCGTTCCGCCGCTGGCCAGCGCCGAACCAACGCGCACGGAACATGGTGGGTCGGTTGGCGACGCGGTCACCGCGGGCGACATCGCGTCGCTCGCCCGTGTCGCCGCCGGCGCGAGCGGTGGCGAACTGCAGGTGGTCGTGGTCGTGGCTGAGCAGGACAAGGTGGTCGCCGCGGCGGCGTGCTCGATCTGGACGCGGAACGCGGGGCAGCGCGCACAGCTCGTCGGCGAAGCGCGGACCGGCGACGACGGCAGCGTCGCGTTCGCAGCGCTGGCGCCCGGTCCCTACCTGTTCGTCGTCGACGCGCCGGAGCATCGCGAGGAACTCGCGATCGAGGCCGGGGCCGTGACCCGGCTGCGCTGCGAGATCGACGCCGGCGTGCGCTGTTCGGGCATCGTCGTCGATCGCGACGGCCGGCCGGTCGCCGGTGCCGCGGTCCATCGTGCGTGCGACTGGTTCTCGGTCGTGGTCGCGCGTTCGGCGGCCGACGGTTCGTTCGCGCTGGATCACCTGCGGCGGGGCTCGGGGCAGGTGTGGGCCGTGCAACCCGGGCGCCAGCCTTCGCGCCGCCACGACCTCGACGGCAAGGCCGACACGAGCGACGTGCGGCTGGTGCTCGGCGAGTTCGGCACGCGCCTCGGCGGCCGCGTCGTCGACGAGCAGGGCCGGCCGGCGGCGAAGGCGCGCGTCTACGTTGGCTTCGAGCTGCCGACCGGTTCGACCACGTTCCGCCAGTACGAACGCCACGACGTGCGCACGGACGCGGCGGGAACGTTCGCGATCGACTGGGCGCGGCCGGGGCACACGGTCGTCGCGGCGGTGCCGGCGGACCACGATCTCGAGCGCGCATCGTTCCGCGAACTCGACCTCGTCGCGGGCGAGCCGGCGGCGGTGCAATTGCAGCTCGGCGATGGCGCCAGCGTGGCCGGCGTGGTGCGCGGCGAGCAAGGACAGCCGCTGGCGGCGATTGACGTCCAGTCGTCGGACAACGACCATGGTCTCGCACCGCTGGACCGGCGCTTCGGCGTGAGCGGCGTCGACGGCAGTTTCGCTCTGCGCGGCCTGATACCGGGCAAACAGTGGCTGTCGGCGCAGCGCGCAGGCGGCAAGGGCATGCGGGTCGACACGAACGTGGAACTGCGGGCCGGACAGCGAGCCGACTGGAACCCGGTGCTGGGCGAAGGCGCGCCGATCGCGGTCCACGTCGTCGATCCGGACGGCGAACCGGTGGCGCGGCGCCATCTCTCGGTCGCCGTCGGCGGCGAGATCAGCGCCTACGGCCACACCGACGAGGCCGGGCGGTACCGCTTCGTGCACATGCCGCCCGTCGAACACCAGCTGCGCGTCTACGGCGCCGAGTACGGCGTCGTGCTGGCGGAGCGCGCGGTCGTTCCCGGCGCGGCAGAGATCGAGATCCGGCTCGACGCCGCGCAGGTGCCGAGTGCGCGGTTGTCCGGCCGCATCGTCGATGCCGCCGGGAGGCCTGTCGCTGACGCGGAAGTGACGCTGAACGCGAACAGCGGCTTCGTGCAGTCGCAGCACCCCGACCGCGACGGCAGGTTCCGCACCGAGCTGCTGCCGCCCGGCCGGTACGGCATCAGTGCGCGCGCGCGCAGCCAGGGACTGGGTCACGCCTTTCGCGGGGTGACGCTCGTGGCGAAGGCCGAGCACGATCTCGGCGACCTGGTGCTGCCGGCGACGGCGTCGCTCGCGGTGCGCCTGCGCGGTCCCGATGGCGCTGCCGTGCCGGACGCGATGCTGCGCCTCGGCCATCGCCGCGAAACCGCGAGCGGCACGGATTTCCTCGCGCCGGACGAAGTCGACGGCGTCTACCGCAAGGCCGGCATCGACCCGGGGCCCGACTACGTGCTGCGCTTGCACGCCCCCGGCGTCGTACCGCAGTGCCTGCCGCTCGCGCTCGCTGCCGGTGAACGGCGCGAGCTGGACGTCGTCGCCGAACGCGGCGTCACGGTGACGCTCGAGCTCCGCTGCGCGCTCGCGCACCCGCAGGGCCGGGGCAACCTCAATGCCCAGGTCGACGTGTTCGACGGCGCCGGCGAACGCGTTGCGTGCGTCCGCCTGTGGCCCTACTTCGACGACTTCGACCAGCGCCTCGAACGGGTGCGGCTGGGGCTGCGGCCCGGCAAGTACCGTGTGCACGCCGAGGAGTTCGGCGCCCGCAAGACCGAGGTCGCGATCGAGGTGCCGGCCACTGCTCCGGGCCAGCCGTTCGTGATCGACCTGCGTTGACCAGTCGGCTCGTAC
>JBASWX010000385.1:0-2006 GCA_049276695.1 Planctomycetota bacterium | reverse complement strand
CGCCATCGACACCGCGATCGCCGACTTCGCCCGCTTCACCGCGATCGTGACCGGCCACGAATGCGGCCACTCGGTCGGCCTGGTCGTCAACGGCGCGATGCCGCTCGGCCTCTACGGCAACAACCCGAACTTCCCCGGCTCCAGCGACGGCCACATCCGCACCGCGGCCCTGTTCCCGCAGGGCGCGACCAACGTGATGAGCCCGTCGCTGTCGTACGAAGCGTCGATCAACCCGGCGTCGACCTTCAACACCCTCAACATGGCCTACCTGCGCGAGCAGGTCACCTACGGCAACTGACCATGACCCCACGCTCCTTGTCTTCCCTGCTGGCCCTGGCCTTGCTGCCGTTCGCCACCGCCCAGGAACTGCGGCGCGGGCTGGTCGGTGCCGACGCCGTGCTGGTCGCGCGCCAGGTCGGCAAGACCGCGCACGACGAGAACCTGACGCTGCACCGGCTGCAGGTGCTGGTCGACGTGCGCGGCGGCGGCGGTGCCGCGGCGGTCACCGTGCTCGACTGGCCGAAGCTGGCGCTGCACCAGCGGCCCACCCTGCGGCAGTCGCGGCTCTACTGCCTGCAGGACGCGTCGGCGACCGCGAACCGGCTCGGCCTGCCGGCGGCCGACGGCCCCTACTACAAGATGGTCGGCTGGCCCGGCAGCAATCCGCTGGTCGGCGCCGAACCCGACCGCGACCCGTTCGTGCAGTTCGCGCGCGTGCTGGCAGCCGGCGACGCCGGCACCTCGCCCGCGGACACCGCAAGTGCCTTGTACACGACGGCGCTGGGCACGGACGTCACGACGCGGTTCGAAGCGACCAAGCACCTGGCCGAACGGGCCGACCTGCGCAGCAAGCTCGGTGGGCTGCAGTGGAGCCAGCTGCTGGCGCGCGCGACCGGGGAAGTCGACGACATCGGCTACAAGACCGCGCTGGCGGAGCTGTGCGCCGCGCAGCGCCTCGACGGCGTGTTCGACGCGCTGGTGGTCTCGCTCGGCCAGGTCACCGACATCGGCTACGCGCGCACCGTCGGCCGGATCGGCAAGGCGCTGCACGGCGAAGACGCGGCGGCGCGACTGGTCGCGCGGCTGCAGCAGGCCGGGCAACCGGGCGACCGGGCGGCGCTGCTGCTGGCGCTCGGCGCCACCAACACCGCGCAGGCGCTCGATGCGCTGCTGGTGATGGACAAGAAGGACGCGGCGGTCGAAGCCGCGCTGCGCGAGCACCGTTCGCCGCGCGCCCGCGAAGCCGTCGCCGACAAGAAGCAGCCGCCGAAGTGACACGACCGTACTGCCGTTGATTCCTGGCCGTCAGCCCGGCCAGTGCCGGCGCGACCCGGCCCACCTTGACCTAGTCGACTACTTGGTCGTTACTGGGCGGATGACCTCCTTCAACGTGCACGAGGCGAAGACGCACTTCTCGAAGATCCTGGCGAAGGTCCAGTCCGGCGAGGAGGTCGTGATCGCCAAGGCTGGTCGGCCAATCGCCAAGGTGGTCCCGATCCGCAGCCCGAAGAAGCGTGTGCCGGGCCGCTGGTCGGACAAGATCTGGGTCGCCGACGACTTCGACGCTCCCCTCCCCGACGAACTGCTGGACGCGTTCGAAGGAAGGACGCAAGGGTGCTGCTCGATGCCCACGTCCTCCCGTGGTGGACCCAGGATCCGCATCGCCTCCGCAAGAAGACGCAGAAGCTGATCGCGGCCGAGAGCACCGAGCTCTTGTGGAGTGCTGCGCAACCTGGGAGCTGGCGGTGAAGGTGCAACTCGGAAAGCTGCGTCTGCCGATGCCCCCCGATGAGTTCCTGGCCCAGGTGCGACGCGAAGAGGACCTGACGCCCGTTCCGATTCTCGATGTTCACGCGCTCGCTGCCGCCGCGCTGCCGGTGATCCACCGCGATCCGTTCGATCGCATGCTCGTCGCACAGGCACGCGTCGAACAAGTGCCGCTGTTGACGGCCGGTCGCCAGATGGCGGCGTACGGCATCGAGTGCATCGAGGCCTGACGGAGCACA
>JBASWX010000384.1:0-4785 GCA_049276695.1 Planctomycetota bacterium | reverse complement strand
GCGGTGCGAAGCGCGGCGGCGGCTCGGCGCGCGGTGCGTCGCTCGGCGGTGGGGGCGCGTAGCGATCGCGCGGACGCAGCGTGCGCACGTCGGTCGCGACGGGGCGCGACAGCACGACGACGTTGGCCTCGGCGTCGAGCAGCGCCCACAGGCCGCGGGCCCCGAACAGTTCGACGACGAGCCGCCGGTCGCCGCCGTTGGTCGCGAAGTGGAACGCGCAGCGGCGTTCGCCGGGAACGGTCGCGACATGGGTGAGCCGGGCGCCGGCGAGGTGGCGCTGCAGCAGGTCGCGGGCGGGACCGCGCGCGAACGCTCCGGCGTCGAAGCGGGTAGCGGTGAGCGTGACGCGTGCACGCGGGCCGCCGGGGGCGACGTGCAGGAACCCCTTGCCGCCGCCGTTCGCCTGCAGCACGACGAGCAGGTCGTCGCTGCCGGGCGGCGTGAGCAGCGGCACCGCGTCGATCACCGACGCACCGATCCAGCCCTGCAGCTCACCGCACGCCGCGGCGAGTTCCGCGGCCGACAGGCCGAGGCTGGCAGGGTTCACCATGCTCCTCGATCCGAGGGTGGACGCGGTGTCAGCCGATCCACGCCTCGACCGCGTTGGTGAACACGAAGCCGGACGGCGAGCCAGCGTCGAGCAGCAGCATCTGCAGGTCGAGGCCGAAGCCGAGCAACGCCCCGGTCGCCGGCACGACGATCGGCTGCGACCACGTGCCCGTTCCGGGCGAGGTGCCGCCGAGCACCGCCGTCAGCGTCAGGATCGGGCTGACCAGCAGCGTTCCGCCGAACAGCGGGATCGACACCGCTGCCGTCGGGTCGCCGACCGCGAGCACCCCGATCGTGCCGCCGAGGCCGCTGTTCAGGTCGATCGTGAACGCGCCGCCGATCACCGGCAGGCCGTTGCCCGCGAGCAGCGGAACGAAGCCGCCGGTGCCGGCCATGCCGGTGCCGCGCCGAACGAAGCCGAACGGCAGGTTGGCGACGATCGAGGATCCCTCGATCCAGGTCGCGCGCACCGTGTCGCCGGCGGCCGCCAGCGCATGGAACGACGACGAACTGGATCCCGCGGGTGTGGTGTCGAGCCGTGTTTCGACCGGCGCCCACGTGGCGCCGCCGTCGACCGACCGGTTGCTGAACAGGTCGTAGTAGCTCGGCGGCGCGGGAAAGCCGAGCCACGCGACGCTGACCACCGCGGGCGTCGCGGCGATCACCGGCATCATCGCGAACGCGACCCCCGAAACCTGGCCACCGTTCAGCCTCGTCTCCACCGGCAGCCATGTGGCGCCGCCGTCGAGGGATCGCTTCGCGAACGGATCCCAGACTCCACCGCGCTTGTCGAGCCAGGCGACGTGGACCGTGCTGCCGTTCCGGGCGGTGCGGGCCTCGAGACACTGGATCACGCCGCTGGTTGGACCGGGCCCTACGCGCCCGTCGGTCGCCCACGTCGCGCCGCCGTCGAGCGAACGGTTGGCGAAGATGTCGGCGTCGGAGCCGTACGGCGTGGTCCAGTGGCGGTTGTCGCGCCAGACGATGCAGACCGACAGGCCGTCGGCGGTGATCTCGGGTTCGTTCGCCCAGAACTGCCCCGGGATCGTGCCGTTGTTCACCCGCACGTCGGCGGCGAGCCACGTCGTGCCGTCGTCCAGGGACCGGTTGCAGTAGACGCTCGGCACGCCGTGGCGACCGTCGACCCACGTCACACAGACCGTGCTGCCGGTCGCCACGAGGCGCGGCCGCGTCGAGTGCGCCGCCGTCGGGAGGTCGGTGTCGAGTCGGACGGGCGGCGACCACGTGGTCCCGGCGTCCAAGGATCGGCTGAAGTAGACGTTGATCACGCTGACGCGGTTGTCTTCCCAGACGACGAACAACTTGCTGCCGAAGGCGGCGATCTGCGGTCGGTAGGCGGGGATCAGCGGCGAGCCGCTCAGCAGCGCGTCGGCGGGCAGCCAAGTGGTGCCGTTGTCGGTCGAGCGGTTGTAGCGGATGCCGATGTCGAACGGAGCGAACGGCCCACACGACGACGAGCCGGTCCAGACCACGTGCACGGCGCCGGTGGTCAGGGCGATCCGCGCGTCGCCGGCGCGGCACGACTGCGAACGGTCGACGCCGACCGCGCCCGTCCACGTGGCGCCGCCGTCCGTGGAACCGCTGCACCACGCGTGCACGAAGTCAGTCCACACGACCCACGTGACGGCACCGTTCGTGGCGATCACCGGATAGGTTTGCGAGCCGGCGGCAGCGATCGTCGACGCGGCGCGTTGGGCTTCGGCCAAGGTCGCCAACGACAGGCAGGCAGATGCCAAGGCCAGGGAACGAGCACTTCGCATCCCGGCATTGAAGGCCGATGCGACAGGGTTGGCAATCCGGGGGCAGGCGGTCGGGGACGGCGCCTGCCGGCGCTCGGCGTTCAGCCCTTCTTCAGTTCCTCGACCGGATCGTAGAGCCAGTTCAGTGCCGCCCAGTCGTACTTGACGACGCCCTCGGGGAAGAACAGCCCGATCTCGCGCGCGGCCGCCTCCGGGCCGTCGCTGCCGTGCACCAGGTTGTAGCTGCGGCTGATCCCGAAGTCGCCGCGGATGGTGCCGGGCGCCGCCTCGCGGGCGTTGGTCTTGCCCATCAGGTTGCGGCAGATCGTGATCGCGTCGATGCCCTCCAGGCACAGCGCGACGACCGGCGAACTGGTCATGAACTTGACCAGGCCGGGGTAGAACGGACGGTCCTTGTGCTGTTCGTAGTGCTGCGCCGCCAGTTGGGGCGTGATCTGCATCAGCTTCATGGCGACGATCTTGAGGCCCTTCTGTTCGAAGCGCGCCAGGATCTGGCCGGTGATGCCGCGCTGGACCGCGTCGGGCTTCAGCAGGATGAGAGTGCGTTCCATGGATTCTCGACGATGAAAAGGCCGAGCATGATACCGGCGTGGCTGCGCGCGGCCGCAGCCTTTTCCCGCGCCGCGCCGTTCCCGGCGGTCGCGGCGCTGCTGGCGCTGCTCGGTTCGTGCGCGACCGAGCGCGAGCCGACGATGGCGCGCCTGGCCCGCGAGCGCGAGGTCGGGGCGGTGCGGGCCGAACGCAATCTTCTGGAGCAGGAACGCGACGTGCTGGCGCGCAGCAACCAGGAACTCGCCGCGGCGCTGCTGACGGCGCGCGCCGATGAAGTGCGCAACAGTGCCGAGCTGCGGGCGGCGCTGACCGCGCTGCGCTTCGAGGTCGAACGGCTGCAACGCGCCGAGCAGGATCTCGCCGCGGCGAAGGTGCGCGGGGAGCAGGTCGAACGGGAACTCGCAGGACTGCGCGCGCTCGAGGCGACGCTGCGCGACCGGGACCGGCTGCTGGCGGAAGCCGGTGCCAAGGTCACTGCGTTGCAGGCCGAAGTGGCGGCGACGACGGCGGCGGCGACGGCGCAGGAGGCGGAGCTGACCCCGCGCCTGCGGGCCGCGGCGGCGAAGCTCGCGGGGCTGCAGAAGCTAGGCGTCACGCTGGCGGGTGCCGAGGCGGCGATTGCCGAAGCGCTGGCGGCGTTGGCGCCGCCGAAGGTCCCGGAGCCGCCGGCGAAGAAGTGAGCGCGCGTCCCCCGGCGCGTCACTGCTCGACGGGCGCCACCGGCGGCGTCTCCAGCAGGTAGGAGCGCTGGCGCCCGCTACAATGGTGCGAACCATGCGCGGTATGCGAGGAGTCGTCGTCGGCCTCTGGATCACTGTTGCCACCGGCACCGTCCGGGCGCAGGAGTTCGAGGCGGCGATGGAAGAGGCGCAGGCCGAGTTCGAACACGGGAACCTGCTCCCGGGGCTGCACCTGCTGCTCGCGCTGAAGGAGCGCGCGCAGTCCGACGAGCAGCGCGAGCGGCTCGCCGCGAAGCTGGCGGAGGTTGGCGGGTCGATATGCGATCGGGGTGACTTCGCGTCCGGCCTGCGAGCGTTCGAGGCAGTG
The DNA here is from genome assembly GCA_049276695.1 of Planctomycetota bacterium. Classification (GTDB taxonomy): domain Bacteria; phylum Planctomycetota; class UBA1135; order UBA1135; family UBA2386; genus UBA2386. The sequence continues at coordinate 856 of JBASWX010000384.1, read as the reverse complement.
GTTGGCCTGCGGAAGCGGGTGTACGGGGGGCGCGATCACGCTGACGTAGCGGCGATCTTGGCCAATGTAGCCGATTGCATGGAATCCCTCGGTCGCGCGGCGGAGGCGTTGCCGCAGTTCGAGCAGGCCCTGGCGATGGTGAAGCGCCTGTACGGCGACCGCGATCACCCCGACGTGGCGCATGGCCTGAGCGGCGTAGCTGGCTGTCTGCAATCGCTCGGCCATGCGGCGGAAGCGCTGCTGCAATACGAGCAGGCGCTGGCGATGTGGAAGCGCCTGTACGGCGATCGCGACAACTCCGACGTGGCGAAGGGCCTGAACAACGTAGGCTACTGCGTGCAATCCCTCGGGCGCGCTTCGGAGGCGCTGCTGCAATACGAGCAGGCGCTGGCGATGTGGAAGCGTCTGTACGGCGATCGCGACAACTCCGACGTGGCGATGGGCTTGAACAACGTGGCCTACTGCCTGGACTCGCTCGGGCGCACGGCGGAGGCGCTACCCCAGTTCGAGCAGGCGCTGGCGATGTGGAAGCGCTTGCGCGGCGATTGCGACCACCCTGACGTGGCGCGCGGCCTGAATAACGTGGCCCACTGCCTGAAATCGCTCGGGCGCGCGGCGGAGGCGCTGCCGCAGTTCGAACAGGCGCTGGCGATGTGGAAGCGCCTGAACGGCGATCGCGACCACCCCGACGTGGCGAATGGCATGAACAGCGTTGCCTCGTGCATGGACTCGCTAGTGTAGTGCGTCAGACAGATGGGGCATTATTCGTGAGCACTGCCCTTGCGCGCGTGACCTTGGCGAGGATGTCGCCCGCCTTGGCCGTCCAGATGAAGGGCTTGGGGTCCAGGTTGTGCTC
>JBASWX010000383.1:0-4524 GCA_049276695.1 Planctomycetota bacterium | reverse complement strand
GGCGCGGCTCGACCTGCTGTTCGCCGAGGCCGCGTTCGAGCCCGAACTGTTCGCCAATACCGGCTACGCGGAACGCAACTCACCTGCGCGCAATCTGTTCAGCCCATCGATCGAGAGCCGGACCATCGACGCGCGGGTGGGGTGGCGGCAGCGGGTGATCACCGGCGGCCTGTTCGACCTCGCGTTCGCCCCGACGCGGTTCGAGAGTTCCAGCGCGAGCGGCGCGTTCCCGAAACGCCAGTTCACTTCGGAATGGTCGGCGTCGCTGCGGCAGCCGTTGCTGCGTTCGGCGTGGACCGACTATGGCCTGGCGCCGATCAACGCCGCGCGCTACCGGCTGAACCAAGCCGACCAGGACTACGAACGCGCGGTGCAGGACACGCTGCTGGCGATCGTGCAGGCGTACTGGGAACTGGCGTTCGCACGCGAGAACTGGCGGGTCGTCGGCACCGCCCTCGATGTCGCCCAGGAGCAGTTGCGCATCACCGACGAGCGCATCCGGGTGCAGGCGCTGGCGCCGCGCGACCGCATCGCCGACGAGGCCGAGGTCGCCCGCCGCAAGGAGGAACTGATCGTCGCTGGCAACGCGATCGCCACGCGCGAGGACGACCTGCGCCGGCTGCTGTTCGACGGCACCGACCGCGCGCTGTGGCAGACCAACCTGCGGCCGACCTCGCCGATCCCGGTGGCGACGCGCGAGCAGGTGGGCTGGGAGGGGCTGGTCGAGGTCGCGATGGCGCACCGGCCCGACGTCAGGAGCCAGCGCAGCCAGGTCGCCGCCGCCGAGATCGCGCTGCTCGAAGCCGACCGCGACACCTTGCCGAGCCTCGACCTGGTCAGCGCATATGCGAGCGACGGCGTGCGCGACCAGTTCCGCAGTTCGTTCGCCGACGCCACCGACCAGCAGTTCCCCGACTGGTCGGTCCGGCTGGAGTTCGCGATCCCGCTCGGCAACCACGCCGCGCGGTCGCGCGCGCAGAGCGCCCGGCTCGAGGTCGAACGGCGGCGGCGGCTGTTGCACGGGCTGTCGCTCGACGTCGCCAAGGAGGTGCGCGCGGCGGTGCGCGACCTGCAGACGCTGGCGGAGAGCCTGCTCGCCAGCGCCGAATCGGTCCGCCTGGCGTCAGCCAACCTGGAGACCGAACAGGTCAAGCTGCGGGTCGGCGCGTCGACGGCGTTCGAAGTGCAGCGGCGCAACCAGGAGCTGCGCGAGGCGAAGAGCCGGCAGCTGCGCAACCAGCTCGACTACCGGACCGCCGAGAGCCGATTGCTGTACGTGCAGGGCCTGTTGACGGCGAACGTGGAATGAGCTGCTGGTGGTGCCAGCAGGCCAGGTGGCTCCTGGGCGAGTTCGGGTTCGGCGGGACCTTGGCCCGCCCCGGTGACGTCGCGACGGGCCCGCACTAGATCCAATGCCGATGCGCCTCCTTGTCCTGTTGCTGCTGACCACCGCCGCGACCGCGCAGGCCCCCGTGCCACCGGCCGCTGCGGCGGCTGGCCAGGCAGCTGCCAATCCCTACAAGCTGACGCCGTTCCATCCCGATTTCCCCGCCGAACTCGACTACCCGCCGCGCTCGGGCGCGGAGTACGACCGCACGCGCCGCCAGATCCTCGAGCGCATAGCCAGCAACCTGCAGGGCAACGTGCGGCGCGAGGCGTGGCTGACGGCGACCGAGTTCTACTGGCGCGCGCCCGAGGATGCGGTGCAGCCGTTGATCGAGGTGATGGACCGCGCGTTCGGCAATCCGGCGCTCGGCGACGGCGACGTGGTCAAGAACTGCGTCGAGGCGATGGGGCGCATGGCCGACGAGGGTTTCGATGCGGCGCTGCGCCGGGCGCTGCAGCACAAGAACCTGATCGTGCAGCAGGCGGCGTTCGGCGCGCTGGCGACCAGCGGCACCAAGGCGACGCTGCGCGAGCTGGCGGGCGCGTTCCCGGTGATGGACGGGCGCGCCCGGTCGGTGTGGCTGCGCGCGGTGCGCACGCGACTCGGCAACGACGAGGCGATCCCGCACCTGCAGGCAGTGATGATGGGGCCGTATCCGGCCGAGGTGCGCGACCTGGCGCTGCGCGAGATCCTGCAGCTGCCGGCTCCGGCCGCGGCGAAGATCCTGCGCGGGCGGTGGGAGGAGGCGGTCGCCGAGTTCAAGGCGATCATCGCCGGCGTGCTGCACGCGGCCGGCGACGGGGCCGGCACCGCGTGGCTGCGCGACAGCCTGCAGGGCGAGGACCTGGCGCGACTCACCATGGCGCTGCGGCACTGCGCGTTCGGCGAGCTGGCGGAGCTGCGTTCCGCGGTACTGGCGCTGTCGGTGCACCTGCGGCCCGAGGTTCGTCACGAACTCGCCAAGGTGCTGGTGCGCGTGCCCGGCGACGACGTCGCCGACGTGTACGAAGTGCTCGCGGCGCCCGACGAGGCCTGGGAGACGCGCGGGCTGGCGCTGCGCGAACTGACCCGGCGTGGCCGCGACCGCCTGGTCACCGTGCTGCTGGAGGAAGTGCCCACCGCGAGCGGCACGCGGCTGGTCGGCCTGCTCAACCAGCTGTCGGCGAGCGGCGATCCGCGCGCAGTGCCGGTGCTGCTCGATCGCTTCCACAAGGCTCCGGCCGGCGAGGGGCGGCCGTTCTTGCAGGGCCTGGCGCAGAACCAGACCGAGGCCGCCGCCAAGGCCCTGTTCGCGATCTTCCGTGGCGAGGAACGCAGCGTCGGCAAGGGCAGCAAGGGCGAGCTGACGACGCGCACCTACCTGCCGACGCTGTTCCTCAACCTGCGCGGCGCCGAGCGCGTGCTGCTGGCCGGGTTCCTGGCGCTGCCCAAGGACGAATGGCGGCTGCGCGCGCTGCTGCTGCCGACCCTGTCGGGCATCGCTGCGGACCGCAACGATCCGGTGCTGCAGGCCGATTGCGTAGCGCCGCTGCGCGCGCTGCTGTTCGATCGCAGCGAGCTGCCGCAGCTGCGCGTGCTGGCGTTGAACCAGCTGACCCGCCGCTGGCTGACCATCGACGACGTGCTGCGGCTCAAGCACGGTTACCACGACGAGCAACCCGGTCTGCGCGCGCTGTTCGCGGACTTCCTGCTCGATCAGTTCTAGCTCCCCGGCCCGCCGCGCGGTCAGAACGGCACCCAGCGTTCGTCGTCCTCGCCGCGGTAGGCGAGATTGGATTCGTTGGCAGAACCGGCGCGGCGGTGGCCGCAGCCCGGTGGCGGTGCGCGGTGCCAGCCGGCGTAGCCGGCGGTCAGGTTGCGGCTGTAGGCGCGCGGCGCGTTGCTGGGCACGAAGAACACGCAGTGGCCCGGACCGACCGCGGCCAGCGGCCACGCGATCACCTCGAGTGGCGGCAGCGTGCCCGGTCCGCCTGGCTCGCGCACCGGTGGCGGCGACGGCGCCACTTGGAACGCGTAGTGCTTGTTGGCGAACAGCAGCACCGACGGCTGAGCCGGTTCGGCGCCCGGCTCGAGGTCGCCGACGAAGGCGCCGCGCGCGGCGGCCAGTGCCTGCCAGCGAGCCAGGAAGTGCTCACGCGCCGCGGCGTCGTTGCCCGGCGCGAGCGACGCCAGACACTCGGCACAGGCGACCGCGAGCTGCTGGGCCCGTTCCTCGACGCGCGTCGTGCGGGCCGCGGTGGCCCATGGCGTCCACAGCGTCAACGCCAGCAGCACCACGCCGAACAGGCCGTACCAGGTCGCCGGGTTGCGCCAGACCAGCCGACTCGGATCGAGCATCGTGCGGCAGTATCCGGCCTGGTGCCGGCGATCGCCACCGCGGTGCGGCACCGAAGTCGCGGCACCATCGTCACCACGGCGCCGACGGGCCGGGTCCGGGACGGCGGCGGCGCTGGCCATCAAGATTGCGATGGCACGGCCCGATAAGTCTGCGCCGGCCAGGCGGCCGTGCCACAGAGGAGACCATGACCGTTCGCAAGTTCAGCGACCAGGGCTTCGACGACTTCCGCAAGGAGCGCAAGCGCATGCGCGCCAAGCTCGGCCCGCAGGGTGGCCACGCCTACGACAACCAGGCGCTGCGGGAACTCGAGCAGGTCGAAGCGCGCGAGGTCCGCGAGCAGCAGTTGACCCGCGAGGTGCACGACTTCTTCGCCGCTGCCACCAAGCAGGCGGCGTCGATCGTCGAACGCGTCGCCCGCGACGTGCAGCAGGTCACCGGCGAGCGCGTCGAGCAGGAGATGGAGTCGTTCCTGATCGACTCGCTGGCCCGCATGAACACGTTCGTGCTCACCGTGCTGCACCAGCGCCGCGGCGGCATCGCCGAGACCCACGTCGAACCGAGCATCGGCAACCTGGTGGGGGCGCCGCTCGACGAGTTCCGTTTCGCGGGCACCGCCGACGTCGGTGACAAGCACATCGGCCAGGATCCGTTCGCAACCCCGGTCGACGAGGTGCAGCGCGAGTTCCGCGAGCAGGTGGCGCCGCGCGACGACGGCGGCGGCGCCGTGCCGATCGACCAACACCTGGTCGCGGCGATGCAGCCGGAAGCGACCGCGACGCCAGACGCGCCGGAGCAGGGC
>JBASWX010000382.1:0-7054 GCA_049276695.1 Planctomycetota bacterium | reverse complement strand
GTTCGACCGCGCGCGCGCGGTCGCCGGCCCGGTAGGCGTCCCACGCCTCGCGCAGCGCCGGAGTGCCGGGGAAGCCGTCGGCGGGAGCGTGCACCAGCGCGCGCAGCGGCGCCTCGAACCACTCCGGGTGCAGCGTGGTGACCTGCGCGACCTTCGCCAGCACCTTGCCGTCGGCGTCGAGCACCAGGTAGCCCGGCTCGATGTACTGGTTGCGCACGAGCCCGTACTTCTGCTGCAGGTCTCCCTTGGGCACCTCGGCGACGGCGACGAAGTGCGTGCGCAGCAGTTCGATCGTGGTCGGCCACGAGAACGGCCCACCGCGCAGGTAGCGGTCGATCTCCGGCTTGCGGTCCATCGGCGAGCGCGCGACCGACGGCACGTACCAGAACACCGGCTTCTTCTGTTCCTTCGCCGCAACGAGCGCTTCGTCGACCGAAGCGCACCACGGCACCGCGCTGCCGGCGCGCGCCGCCAGTTCGCCCGGCGGCACGCGGATCTTCTTGGTCGAGTTCTGCGCCGGCAGGGAAGCGAGCCACGACAGCGCCACGGCGACGACGAACCTCGGCATGAGCAGCAGCGTGCCGGCCAGCCCCGGTCGCGACAAGCACGGCCGCCGCCGTTGCCGACTTGCGACCACGCCCCGCCGGCGATCATCTGCCGCCATGCTCGGCGAACGCTTCGATCGCGCCTTCCTGCTCGCTTCCGAACTGCACCGCCGGCAGGTGCGCAAGGAGTCGGGCGTGCCGTACGTATCCCACCTGCTCGCGGTCGCGGCGCTGGCGATCGAGCACGGTGCTGCCGAGGACCAGGCAATCGCGGCGCTGCTGCACGATGCGGTCGAGGACCAGGGCGGATTGCCGACCGCGGCCCGCATCCGCGAACAGTTCGGCCAGCACGTGCACGACTTGGTGATGGCGCTCACGGACGCCGCGGTGACGCCGAAGCCGCCGTGGCGCGCGCGCAAGGAGGCCTACCTGCGCCACCTCGCCCAAGCCCCGGCCGAGGTGTTGCTGGTGTCCTGCTGCGACAAGATCCACAACGCCCGCTGCATCGTCGCCGACCATCGCCAGGTCGGGCCGGCGCTGTGGCAGCGCTTCTCGGGCGGGCGCGACGGCACGCTGTGGTACTACCGCGAGCTCGCCACGGTGTTCGGTCAGCGCGGCCCTGCCACGCCCGCCGCGCTGCTGCGCGAACTCAGCGACACGATGCAGCGCCTGACCTGACCTGACCTGGCCTGACCTGACCTGACCCAGGCCGACCCACGCCGGCCATTCGCCGGCCGCCGTTCGCGTTGCTGGCGAACGGCCCGTATAGGTGCGCGCATGCTGCTGCGCCCGATCGTGCTGTTGTTCGCCGCCGTCCTCGCCCTGCCCGACGAAGGCCAGTGGCTGCCGACCCAGGTCCGCGAGATGGACTGGGAGGCGCTGCAGAAGCGCGGCATGGCGCTGAGCAAGGACGAGTTCTGGCACCCGGAGAAGGGCGGCGTGCTGTCGGCGACCGTGCAGATCAATGGCTGCACCGCGTCGTTCGTGTCGGCCGACGGTCTCCTGGTCACCAACCACCACTGCGGCTTCGGCGCGATCAGCGAACTCAGCACACCGCAGGCCAACTACCTGCGCGACGGCTTCGCCGCCAAGGACCGCGCCGCCGAGCTGCCGGCCCCGGGCATGATCGCGTCGGTGCTGAAGCGCATCGAGAACGTCACCGAGGTCGTGCACAAGGCGCAGGCCGAGGCCAAGGACGACCTCGACCGCTGGAACATCACGCAACGCACGATCGCGAAGCTGGTCGCCGAAGGCGAGCAGAAGGAGGCGAACACCAAGTGCTCGGTGGCGTCGTTCCTCGAGGGCAAGGAGTACCACCTCTACCACCGCACCCAGATCCGCGACGTGCGCCTGGTCTACGCGCCGCCGCGCGCGATCGGTGAGTTCGGCGGCGAGACCGACAACTGGGAGTGGCCGCGGCACACCGGCGACTTCTCGTTCTTCCGCGCCTACGTCGGCAAGGACGGCAGCGTGCGCGACCATCACCAGGACAACGTGCCGTTCCAGCCCGCACACTGCCTGAAGGTCGGCAAGGCCGGAGTGCAGCCGGGCGACCTCGCAATCATCATGGGCTACCCGGGCCGCACGCAGCGTTACAAGACCAGCCGCGGCGTCGCGACCCAGCAGGGCTTCGTCTACCCCAAGCGCCACCACGTGCTGAGCGCAGCGATCGCCGTGCTCGAGGCGGCGGCGAAGACCGACGAGGCGCTGGCGCTGGCCGTCGCCGACAACATCAAGTCGCTGGCCAACGTGCAGAAGAACGCCGCCGGGATGATGTTCGGCCTGCGCCAGAACGCGACGGCGGCCTGCAAGCAGCGCGAGGAGGAGCAGTTCCAGGCCTGGCTCGCCGCCCCGCCAGCGAAGGACGCGAGCTGGGCGACCGTGCTCGACGAGATGCTGGCCGCCGACGAACTCGAGGCGACGACGATCGAACGCGACACGCTGATCGCGCTGTTCGGCATGCTGGCCGAGGGTCTGCCGCTGACCGGTCTGTTGGTCGAGGCGTGCGGCGCCTGTGCCGGCGATCCCGACGGCAAGGTGCCGGCGCGGCTGCTGAACGCGCTGGGCAACGCAGCCGCGACCGCGCACTGGGCACTGATCGAACAGCCGCTGCTCCGCATCCTGCTGGCCGAGATCGCCGCGGCCTCGCCGGCCCAGCGCATCGCCGGCACCGCGTTCCTCGGCCAGGACGGCCTCGATGGCAAGGCCGCCGACGCGCTGTTCGCCAGCACGAAGATGCTGGACGCCAAGGCCCGCAAGGAGCTGTTCCAGCAGGGCAAGAAGGCGCTGGAGGGCGACGACCCGATGGTCGTGCTGGCGCGCGCGCTGGCGACCGAGCGCGTCGCGTCGATCCAGCGCCAGCGGCAGCGCGCCGGCAAGATGATGGACCTCGGCCGGCGCTGGATCGCGGCCCAGGAGGCGTTCCGCGGCAAGTCGTTCTATCCCGACGCCAACAGCACGCTGCGGGTGTCGATCGCCGAGGTCGCCGGCTACACGCCGCGCGACGCGATCAGCTACTCGCCGCAGACCACCGTCGCCGGGCTGCTGCAGAAGGAACGCGGCAAGGAGCCGTTCGCCAATCCGCCGGCGCTGGTGGCGGCGGCCGCGACCCGTTCGACCTCGCGTTGGTTCGACCCGCGCCTGCACGACGTGCCGGTGTGCTTCCTGACCAACGGCGACACCACCGGCGGCAACTCCGGCTCGCCAGTCGTCAACGGCAAGGGCGAGCTGATCGGGCTGAACTTCGACCGCGTGTTCGAGGCGGTCGCCGGCGACTTCCGGTGGAGCAAGGAGCTGTCGCGCAACGTGGTCTGCGACATCCGCTACGTGCTGTGGGTCGTCGAGTCGGTGTTCCCGAGCCCCGGCCTGCTGCAGGAACTGGGCTGCTGACCGCGACGGTCAGCGCTGGCCGAGCCAGTCGATGCGCACCGACGCCGGACCGGGCCAGGTGATGCCGAGCGGCGTGTCGACCAGGAAGCCATCGGGACGCTCGATCGTGTAGGTGTTGTTCGTTCCCAGCGTGGCGCCCAGCACGACGAACTGGCCGACGAACGTCGCGTAGCGCAGGTCCTTGACCTCCCGCACCACGGTGACGCCTTCGATCTTGGCGGCGGCGATACGCGATCCGGTCAGCTGGCACAACGGTGCCAACACCGCGAGATTGCCGGTGATCGCGGTGCCGCCGGCGATGGTGACGTCGTCCCGCAGATCGACCTGCGGATAGGTCAACGAACTCAGCAGGCCGGTCCGGCGCACGACCAGGGTGCCGGCGATCGTCGCGTTCTGGATGGTCAGCTTCTCGGTGAGGCCGAGGGCGACGTCGACGATGCCGGTCAGCGTGACGCCCCGGATCGTGGTGCCGCCGGTGTAGTGCACGACCGGCACCGCACCGCTGCTCATCGATTCGAATGGCGACACGTCGACGGTCGGCGCCCCGACCGCCGGCTGGCTCTTGTACGTCGCGCCGCTGACGTGGATCACCTTGCCGGCGACCGGCGGTGTGCTCGTGCGCAAGTAGAGGTCGCCGTGCATCTCGAGTTCGCCGGCACCACTCGAGGTGATCGGCATCGACGGTTCCTCGAACCACGCCGAACCCTTGACGACGACCGTGTCGTCGTAGCGGTTGGTGCCGGCGAAGCTGGCGTACGCGTACGGCAGCGAAGCACCAGCGATCTTCCGCAGGTCGGCGACCTGCGTGACCTCGACGCCATCGCAGCGCGCGACCGCGGTGGCGTGCGGCGTCTTCGACGGGTCGATGGTCACAGCCACCGTCGTACCGCGGCCGAGGTCGAGCTTGCCGGTGGCCGCGACGAAGCCGCGATCGCGCACGCTCGCGGCGGCCCACTCGAGCCCGGACGCCGCGGCGCGATGCGCGCGGTCGACTCTGCTGGTGCCGCCCACCACCAGCACCGCCAGGTCGCGCGACGCCATCACGGTCAACGACAGCAGCGACAACGCGACCGCCAACGCCAGCGCGATCAGCAGCGCGGCGCCGCGTTCCCGTTCGCGAACACTGGTCCGGACTGGCCCTGCCATCGGGCCCTGCATCGGCAGCGGGCGCGCTGCAAGGCAAGGCAACCCGCTCAGTCGCGGGCCCCGCAGACGATGTGCAGCGCCACCTCACCACCCGGCACGTCGACGTCGGCACTACCGCGTTTGCCGCCCTCGTTGGCCCGCACGACGACGCGGTAGCGGCCCGGCGGCAAGCCATCGACGAGGGCGCCACCGCGGAACTCGACGTCGTCGGAGATCTCGGCCTGCCCCGCCGGGGTGTCCAGGCGCCGCACCTCGGCGAGCCCGCTCGCAGCACCCTCCACCGTCAGGCGGATCACGCCAGCACCCGAGCGCAGCGGAAGCACGAAGCCGTCGACGTCGTGGTCGCCGACCTCGATGCGCAGATAGCGGGTGCGCCTCGACGGCTCGCCGATGCAGATCCTGGTGCGGCCGATGCCGAGCCCCCTCAGTTCGAAGGTCAGGTCGTCGCGCACGGTCGCCTTCGCGATGCGGCCGTCGGCGCGATACGCCTGGACCGTGAGCCCGGCGGCATCGGCGACGCCGGTGACGCGGCCGCGCAACGCGACCCCAGCCGACATCGTCGGCTGCACCTCGACTTCCCCGGGACCCGCGCCGACGACGAACGGGCCGAACACGACCTCGGGGCGGTCGAGATGCTGCAAACGCAGCCGCTGTTCCCCGGCCGGCACCGCCGCGATCGCGAAGGCGCCGGACGCGTCGGTCGCCGGGCCCTCGTTCGGCCGCAGCGCCGGATCCGGCGTCACCAACGCCACCGTCACGCCGGCCAGCGGTTGACCGCTCGCCGGATCGCGCACGATGCCGGTGACGCGCGTGCCGGCGAACAACCGCACGATGTTCTGGTCCGGTGCCGGCTCGGTCACCGCTTCGGTGACGACGCGGACGGGCGCGTAGCCCGGCGCCGACACCACGATGCTGAACCGCACGCCGGTCTTCAGCTGCCAGTTGCGCACGAGCCAGGAACCGTCGGCGGCCTGGAACGGCAGCGGATCGAGGTACAGCGGCATGCGTTCGATGTTGCCCTCCACGCCGACGGTGAACGCGGCGATCGGCGCTCCGGTCGTGCCGTCGACCACGCGACCGGCGACGGCCGGCGCTCGCTGCAGGCGCACCGTGATCTCGGCGGTGGCCCCACCGACGAACGCGAACTCGCCGGGTTGGTAGCCGACGTGGTGCGCGAACAGCGTGCACGGTTCCGGCGGCACGCCGGTCACTTCGAAGCGGCCGTCCGCGTCGCTGCTGACCTGCGAACCCACTGCACGCTGGTCAGCGCGCCCGTCGCGGCGATCGACCGACGCACCGCCGCGCTCGCAGCGGATCGAAGCCCCGGCGATCGGCTGACCGGCCGCATCGACGACCTGGCCAGAGATCGCCTGGCCCGGCGCCAGCGTGACCACGAGTTCACCGCTCGCTTCGCCCGCGGCGACCGGGCGCCGCGCGGTGACGAAGCCGGCCTTCTCGACCACCAGCTCGACCGCCTCCTTCGACAGCTCGGTGACGGCGAAGCGACCGTCCAGCCCGGTGATGCCGAGCCGCGTCCATGCGCTCATCGGTTGCGGCACCAGGTGCACCGTCGCCCCGACGATCGGCGCCGCCGCAGGATCGACGACGCGCAGCGCGACCGTGAGCCCCGGCAGCAGCACGATCGCCAGCGGTTCCCCGCCGGCAGTGCCAAACGCCCTGGCCCGCTGGTACCCCTTCTTCGTCACCACCACGGCGTGGTTGTGGCCCGCCGCCATGCCATCGACCACGAAGGTCCCGTCGGCGCCGGAGTCGACGCCATGGAAGGCGCCGGACGCGCGCACCTTCGCCCCTTCGACCGGCCGGCCGTCGCCGTCGACGACGCGGCCGACGAGTTGCGCGCCCGGCACCAGCTCGACGTCGAACTCGTGCCGCATCGCGTCGCCGGGCAGGTATCCCTGCACGAGTCGTTCCCGGTAACCGGCGGCGCGCACGGTCAGCGGGTACCCCGGTGCCGGCACGTGCATCTCGTAGCGGCCGTCCGCGCCGGTCGTGACTTCCGACTCGGGCCACAGGTTGACGTCGAGTCGCGCACCCGCGATCGCTGTACCTGCACTGTGCACGCGGCCGGACAACACGCGGTCGAACGCGACCACGGAGACCGACAGCTTCACTTCGCGCTGCCCGGGCAGCACCGTCTCGCCGGTACACCACACCTTCAACCGCTGCTTCGGTGCCACCGCGACTACGGTGCCCGGCGTCTCGCGCGCCCGACCGCGCCACACGAAGCGGCCCTGCTCGTCGCCCACGACCTGGCGCGTGCTCTCCGGCGCGCCACCGGTCGACATCCCGTCGAACCACTGCAGCGTGAGCTCGAGCCCGGGGTACGGCACGCCCCGCTGCAGCACCTGCCCGCGTACCACCAGTTCCTCGGCCGGTACCGCCGCGACGCGTGCTGCAGGCGCCGCTGGCGCCGACGGTTCGACCCCGGCTGGCCGAGCTCGCCGGTGTCGCGG
>JBASWX010000381.1:0-2455 GCA_049276695.1 Planctomycetota bacterium | reverse complement strand
CCGCGGCCGAGGCGCTGGCGCCGCCATGGCGCGGCGACGCGTTGGCGAAGGTCGCGGCGCGGTTGGCCGAGGAGCGGCACCCGGTGGTGTCGCAGGCGCTGGTGCGCACGCTGCTGGCGATGCTGCGCACCGCCGACGGCGGTGAGCCCGACGCGCGCGATGCGGCGCTGGCGCAGGCGCTGCAGCAGTTCGGCCGTTGCGGCTGGCGCACCGACATGGACCTGCTCGACCTGGTCGAGGCGTTCCCGCGCAAGGCCGCGATCCCGGTGCTGATCGCGGCGCTGGATCTGGAGTTGCGTTCGCCGGACGCGCTGGTCACCGCGATCAACAAGCGCGCCTCGCCGCTGCTGCGCGAACGGGCGAGCGGCCTGCTGCGGGCGATGACCGGGGCCCTGGTGCTCGGCGACGATCCGGCGGCGTGGCGCGAGTTCTGGGCGCGCGAGCAGGACAAGATCGTGGTGCCGCGCACGCTGGCGAAGCCGCGGTCCGACGGCACGCGGGCGCAGTTCTTCGGCGTGCCGGTGACCGGCGGCGCGATCGCGTTCCTGATCGACACCAGCGGCAGCATGGCGTACGCGCCGGGCGGGGCGCCGGCGACCGGGCCGCGGCGGCGCAGCAGCGAGTCCCGGCTGGCGGCGGCCAAGGAGCAGCTTGGGCTGTGCGTGCAGGCGATGCCACCGGAGTCGACCTACTCGGTGTTCACCTTCGCCGAACGCGGCCGCTCGTGGACCGCGACGCCGTGCAAGCCCGGGCCGCAGAACCTGCGCTCGTTGACCGAACTGCTGAGCCGGTTCCATGCCCGCGGCGGCACCAACCTGCACGACGGCCTGGTGCAGGCGCTGCAGTTCGGCGAACGGCGGCACGGCGAGGTGCCGACCAGCCGGATCGACGAACTGTTCGTGCTCAGCGACGGCGAACCGACGAGTGGGCCGGTGCAGGCCGCCGACGACCTGCTGGCGATCGTGCGCGAGGCGAACAAGTACGCGAAGGTGCGCATCCACGCCGTGTTCACCGGCACCGGGACCGGTTCCGACCTGCTGCGGCGCCTGGCCGAGGAGAACGGCGGTGTCTACGTGCAGCGGTAGCGCGCCGCGGTGCGGTGCGGCACGATGCGATCGTGCCGGTGAACGTCGTCGCTGCCCCGGGTGCGTTGCGCTGCTGGCTCGGGCTCGCCGGCTTCTACGTCGCGTCGTTCGCGACGCTCGCGATCTACATGCAGTTCTTCCCCGGCTGGCTGCGCGCGCACGGCAGCCTGAGCGAGGGCGAGGTGTCGTTGGTGCTGTCGGCGCAGACGTTGGCGCGCACCGTCGCCGGCCCGTTCTGGGCGCACCGCGTGGATCGCCGCGGCAGCGGTCGGCCCGTGCTGGTGGTGCTGGCGTGCGCCAGCGTCGGGGCGTTCGCGCTGTTCGGCGCGTCGCCGGCGCTGCTGGCCGCGTGGACGGCGGCGTTGCTGTTCGGGACCTGCTACTCGCCGATGTTCCCGATCGTCGACGCCGTCGCGATGAAGGCGGCGGGTGAGCAGGGCTTCTCGTTCGGCCGGTTGCGCATGGTCGGGTCGCTGGCCTTCCTGCTGGTGATCCTGGCGATCGGGCCGGTGCTGGACGCGTGTGGGGTCGGCATCGTGTTCCCGATCCTGCTCGGCGCGATGGTGGTGATGGCCGCGAGTTCGTGGGGCTTGCCGCGCGACGCGGTGACGCCGGCGCCAGCGGTGGCGCCCGGTGCGCCTGCCGCCGCCGCGCCGTGGTGGCAGCTGCTGCGCTCGCGCCAGTTCGTGTGGCTGCTGGTCGCGGCGGCGGCGATCCAGGGCAGCCACGCGACCTACTACAACCTGTCGACGGTGCACTGGGTCGACCACGGCGTCAGCAAGAGCGTCGCCGGCGTGGTCTGGGCCGAGGGTGTGCTCGCCGAGATCGTGCTGTTCTTCGTCGCGCGCGCGACCGTCGACCGGCTGCGGCCGACGACGCTGCTGATGCTCGGCGGAGCGTGCGCGATGGTGCGCTGGGTGATCGTCGGCACCACGACGTCGGTGCCGGTGCTGCTGGCGAGCGCGTGGTTGCACGCGGCCAGCTTCGGCTGCACCTACCTCGGTTCGTTGCGGGCGCTGGAACGGCGCGTGCCGCCGCACCAGCGCGCCACCGCCCAGGGCCTGCTCGGGGCGGCGACGTCGGGTGTCGGCATGGTGGTGTGCGGCGTGTGCGGTGGGCTCGTCTACGACCGCTTCGAGGGTCTCGCCTTCTTGACGATGGCGGCCTTCGCCGGCTTGGGCACCGGCCTCGCCTTCTGGCTGCGCCGGAAGGCCGACAGCAGCAAGCCGCCGGCGATCAACCCGGCGAGCCCGAGCCCCGCGTAGTGCCACGGCGCTACGTCCGGGCGCGCGTCGGGTTGTTCGGCGCGTGGCGGCGCGGTTTCGCCGCCGGGTGCCGCGGGCAACGGCGCCGTGGGGCCAACCTGCAGC
>JBASWX010000380.1:0-6098 GCA_049276695.1 Planctomycetota bacterium | reverse complement strand
GGCCTGCGCAACCGGGTGCGGCAGCGGCGGCAGCGGCAGTTCGTCGGCGACCACCGACACGATCCCGCCGCAGGCCGGCACGGTGCGCGACGGCCTCGGCGACGACGTCGCGACGCAGTCGTCGGCGACGACGATCGCGGCCAACTGGTCCGGCTTCGTCGACGACTCGGGCGCCATCGCCGAGTACCGCTGGGCGATCGGGACGTCGCCGGGCGGCACCGAACTGCAGGACTGGACCTCGGTCGGCACCGCGACGACGGCGACGAACGGCAACCTCGCGCTCGGCAGCGGGACCACCTGCCATGCGTCGGTGCGCGCCTACGACGCGGCCGGCAACGCCAGCGCGGTCGCGACCAGCAACGGTGTCGGCATCGACCTGCCCGAAGGCGGCGGCGATCCCGGCGGCACGCTCGCGGCCTCGGTGACGCAGTGGGGCATCACCTGGCAGTTCGCCGCGCCGGCGACCGTGGGCCGGTTCTGCAACGGCGACTGGTGGGTCGTCGGCCCGGTCGCCGTCGTCGCGATCACGCCCGGCACGCAGAACCGCAGCGGCCGGCAGATCCACGGTTCGATGGTCAACCCGACCACGCTGGCCGGCGGCGAGCACGGCTACGACAGCGAGTTGTTCCATCCGTACGAGAACGACCGCTACAAGCCGTTCCTCAACCGGGCCCTCGGCGTCGCGGCGAGCTCACCGCTGGTGCTCGCACCCGGGTCCAGCCTGATCTCGACGATCAGCTACCTCGGTACCGGACTGCCCGCGAACGGTTCGTTCTCGCAACTGCAGACCGCGGCGGTGCTGACGGTGCTCGCCGCCGTGCCACCGGCTGGCGCGTTCCGGCCACCGTACGCCGGCACCGACAAGACGATCCGCCACGTCGAAGCCGACCTCGACTACACCGCACTGGCTGGCATCGCCGCAGCGCCCGGCGCGCCGGACCTGGCCGCGACCGCCGCGCGCTTCCAGCGCGTCTGGCTCGACCACTGCAGCGGCTGGACCAGCCGTTACCTGCACCCGAGCGACAACATGCCGGACTACGGCCGCGACTTCACGTCGCTGTTCGGCACCGGCGCCTTGCTGTTGCAGCTCGACCTGAGCGACGCGCAGAAGCGCGACCTGCTGGTGCGCCTGGTGCAGATCGGCATCGACTTCTTCGGCAACGTGCAGAACGGTGGCTTCTGGGAGGGCGTCGGCGGCCAGGGCAGCGGGCGCAAGTTCCCGATCCTGCTCGCCGGCAAGGTGCTGAACGATGCGGCGATGCTGGCGATCGGGACCACGCACCCTTCGGGCTACTTCGGCCCCGGCCATCCGAACAACCGCAGCCAGTTCGGCGAGGACTGCCAGACCTTCGTCGTGCAGCAGACTTCGCCCGGCGTCTTCAACTGGGGCCACGGCGGCTACACCGCGGCGTCGGCCGGCCTGCCCGAGTGGGGCAACAGCCATTCGACGTATCCGAGCAGCGACAACGCGAGCTGGACCGGCGATCCGTACCGGCGCTGCTGCACCGCCAACGCGTGGGTCGGACAGTCGCTGGCGGCGCGCATCATGGGTCTGCGGGTGGCGTGGAACCATCCATCGTACTTCGACTACCAGGACCGCTTCATGCAGATCGAACAGGTCGGGCAGTGGACGCGGAGCTGGGACGCGTGGCACGGTGCGATGTGGGATCTGCACCGTCCGAGCTTCTGATCGGCTCACGCCGCAGGGTTGCGTTCAGCACTTCAGAAACTGCCGATCGTCAGCGCCAGCGCGTTCGTACTGGTAGCCGACACGATGCTGCCGGCGACGATCTCCAACGCAACGACTTGGTGGTGCACGGTCTGCCCGGCAAGCGTCACCGAGTTGGGGATCGCCAGCGCAAGCGACACCGTCCCGGTGCCCGTCGGGACAGCAGTGACCACGTCGGCGCTCACCAGCAGGGAGCACCCGGGCGCGCCCTGGGGCAGGATCGCCGCGAGCGGAGTCGCGATCGCCGTCCATCCCACTACGGCGACCGCCAGCGAACTGGGCGGCATGCCGGTGGTCAGCGCCGTGCAGGTCGATCCCGTCCACGGCAGCGACGTCGGCTTCAGTACGTTCGGACCGCCGCTGCCAATGCAGCCAGCGCCGAGCCGGGTGACGCTGGCGGGGCAGTTGGTGGTCAGGCGTGCGATGCCCGGGGAGACGATTCCTCCGACGAAGCCGAAGTGGCCGCCGACGAACACGTCGCCGTCGAGCATGGTCGCAAACCTGAAGACAACCGAGTCTGCGCCGGCACCTACCGCGGACCATCCCGTCCCGCTCCACCGTGCCACACGATTGGCTGCCAGGCCTCCGGCGACCAGGAAGTCGCCGCCCGCAATCACGTCGCCGTTCGGCAAGGGCGCGAGGGCCAACACGCTGCCAGTGACGCCGCCGCCCAAGGCCGACCACGCGACACCATTCCACCTGGCGATGGAGTTGGCCACCAGGCCGCCCGCAGTCAGGAAGTTTCCACCAGCGACCAGGTTGCCGTTCGGCAGGACAGCCAACGCGCCGACGGGGTTGCTGATGCCGGCACCCAGCGGGAACCATGTCGTGCCATTCCAACGCGCGATGAAGTTCGTTGCGGATGCCCCTGCCCAGTCGAAGTTCCCACCGGCGATCAAGTCGCCATTGGGCATCACCGCCAACGCGTGGACTTGCCCGGCGACTGGGCCGCCCCAGACACCGGAGGCGAGCGGCGACCATGCGGTGCCGTTCCAGCGCGCAACGCTGTTCACGACCACACCACCGGCGGTGGTGAAATCGCCGCCGGCGACCAGGTTGCCATTGGGCAAGGAGGCGAGGGCGGTCACGTAGCCGTTCATGCCCGAGCCCATTGGCATCCACGTCATCCCGTTCCAGCGCGCGATGTTGTTCACCGGCACGCCACCGGCCGAGTTGAACGAGCCGCCAGCAACTACGTCGCCGTTGGGCATGGCTGCCAACGCAGAGATGTACGCGCTGATGGGTGAAGTGAAACTGCCGCCCAGGGGCGACCACGAGCTGCCGTTCCAGCGGACAACCGAAGATCCTCCAGCGACGAGGTCGCCGTTCGGCAAGGCCGCCAGCGCTCCGTACCCAACCATGCCCGCAACGCCCATCGACAACCAGGCGGCGCCGTTCCATCGGGCAACGCCGTATGCCGCGGTGCCTCCGGCCGCCCCGAACCACCCTCCGGCCACGATGTCGCCATTGGGCAGCCTCGCGAACGTCCGCACCGGTCCATTCGGACTCGAGCCGAGAGGCGACCAGACCGCACCGTTCCACCGGTCGCAGGAGTTGACTGCGGCACCGAACACGTTGTGGCCGCTCGCCATCACGAAATCGACGTCCGACCACGCTGCGATGGCATTGACCCAGCCACCGATCGGGTTCGGACCAACCTGCGACCAGGCGATCCCGTTCCAACGACCGAGGGAAGTGATCGGCACGGTGTACGGACCGCTGGTCACCGTCCATGCGGTGAGCAGGTCGCCATTGGGCAAGGCCGCAAGCACGCCCGGCGTGCCAGCCATTCCCGAGCCCAGTGCCGACCATGCCGAGCCGTCCCAGCGGGCGATGCCGTTGACCACCACGCCACCCGCGACGGTGAACGGCCCACTCGCGACGACGTCGCCGTTGGCCAACGTCGTCAGTGCCCGGACCTGTGCGTTCAAACCAGACCCCAGCGGCAACCACGCCGTTCCATCCCATCGAGCGATGTTGCTCGCCGGCATGCCGCCCACCCGAGCGAACGCCCCGGCGGCGATCAAGTCGCCGTTGGGCAAGACGGACAACGCGGCGATCCCACCTGGGTAGCCCGGGGCACCGAAGCCGGAACCCAGTGGCGACCACGCTACGCCGTTCCACCTGCCGATCGGTGCGCCGCCGAGAGCGCTCGGCAGCCCGCCAGCGGCAACGAGATCACCATTCGGCAGCGTTGCCAGTGCTACGCATCCTCCGGTCATGGAGCCGAGCGACGACCAGGAGCCCGAGGCCGGATCCCATGCGGCGAGGCCCGCGATCGGGAGGCTACCGACCGCGCTGAATGCGCCGCCGATGACCAACCGAGCGGGTGCTGGGCCTGCGCCATCCGGGTCGTACATGGTGGAAGCCGAAACGTTCCCATTGACGCCGGGGAAGCCACCGGTGGACACCCAACTGACCGCGCACTGCGCCGACAGGAGTGACGACCCCGCTGTGCACCCAATGAGGGCGAGGACGATTCCGGGCCAGCTTCGGAACATGGCCATCAGGCTCGCGCCGGTCGGTCGACCCATCAACCCCCGGTAGCCGATCGTTGCGAAAGCCACCACCGCCGAGGTGGGCCGCGAGCCACCTTCAGCGCCGCACGCTCGCCATTTCGTAGATCTGCACGAAGCGGGCGAGGCACGCCGCAGCCTCGTAGCGGTCGGCAACGATCGCGCAGTTGGCGGCCCCGAGCTTCGCTCGCAGCCCGGCGTCCGCGAGCAGCGTGCGCAGTGCTTGCGCCAACGCCACCGGATCCGCGCGCGGCACCACCAGTGCCTGCTGCTCAGGCGGCAGGATCGCGCGCACGTCGCCGACGTCGGTCGCCACCACCGGCAGCCCGCACGCCATCGCTTCGAGCAGTGCGATCGGCATCTGCTCGGTGCGCGACGACAGCACGAACACCGCAAACGTCGCGTAGTGCGGTGCGGTGTCGGCCACCTGACCCACCCACTGCACACGCCCGGCGACGCCGAGCCGCGATGCCTCCTGTCGCAGACGGTCGGCGAGGGCGCCGTCGCCCACGATGCGCGCCTGCACGTCGACCGGCAACTGCGCCAGCGCCGCCAGCAGCGTCGCGTGGTCCTTCTCCGGTCGCAGCCCGCCGACCGTGCCGAGCACCGGAGCCAGCACCGGCGCCCGCGGCGAGAAGCGCGCGAGGTCGACGCCGTTCGCGAAGTGGTGCACGGTCGCCGCCGGGAGCCGCCACTCCGTGACCGCGACCTCACGCAGCACGGCCGACGGCACGATCACCGGGACGCCGCGCAACAACCACCGCCGCAGCCACGATCGGCGCCAGAGCCGCCGTTCCGCTTCATCGGCGAGGAAGCCATCCTCGTGGTGCACCAGCGGCAGCCGCAGCGCGCGCGCCGCGGCGACCGACTCGATGGCGCCCCAGTTGTAGGTCAGCACCAGGTCGGGACGCTGCTCGCGCAGCCACCGGATCTGCGCCCGCCGCGTCGCGAGCAAGCCCGCTCGCGGCGGCGGCGGCGCGAACGTCACCTTGACACCGGGGGGCAACTGCGCTTCCGCCTCGGTGTGCCCGTCCATGGCCATCACCACGTGCTGCCAGGACGGCCCCATGCGCGCCATCAGCTGCACGGCGCGCACTTGCGGGCCGCCGGCGCCGAACGTCGCGAACACGTGCACGCAGCGGCGGACCGCCGCGGTCATCGCGGCCCCGCGTCGAACAACCGCCGCAGGAACCGGTCGCGGTCCGACTCCGGCTCGAAGCCGAGGTCGCGCTTCGCATCGCTGCAGTCGAGCCCGGTCCGGAAGCCGCGCGACGCGAGGTCGCGGCGCTGCGGCCATTCGCGCGGCCGCCGCGCCAGCGCCTTGACCAGGTACTTGCCGCACTCCTGCAGCCACATCCACCACAGCGGCGTGCCGGCGAAGTGGTAGGCGCGGCCGGTGTGCGCCGCGATTGCCGTCACGTACCCGCGCGCCGACAGGCGCACGTCACCGGCGAGGTTGTAGCTGTTGCCGACCACGCCCTCCGCCGCCAGCGCCGCGATCAGCGCCTGCGCGCAGTCGTCGGCGAGCACGAACGGCAGCGGTGCGCGACCGGAACCCCAGCCAATGCAGTGGTTGTCCTTCACCCACATCCCCACGCCCGAATGCTCGACGATGCCGTCGTCGCCGACCACGATCGCCGGCCGCACCACCACCACCGGCAGGCCGCGCGCGCGCAACGCCGCGAGTTCGTGTTCGGCCGCGATCTTGCCGCGCGCGTAGCCCGAACGGCACTCGGGCCGCGGGTCCGGGCCCACCGCCCCCGTGATCGAACCGCCCCCGCCGAGCCACAGCGCCGCCGTGCTGCTGGTGTAGACGAGGCGCTGCACGCCGGCCGCCAACGCCGCTTCGCCGG
>JBASWX010000379.1:0-2018 GCA_049276695.1 Planctomycetota bacterium | reverse complement strand
GCGCCAGTGCCGCCAGGTACGCCGGCAGCGCCAACAGCCCGGCACGCGGGCACGGCAGCAGCCGCAGCACCGCCATCAGCAGGCCCAGCACCGCGAACAGGGCTGCCGAGATCGGGGAAACCGTCGCCAGCACCGCCGCCGGCAGCGCCCACAGCGCACCGGCCAGCAGCGGGGAAAACACGCGCGTTGCCATGCACTGCATCGGTGCCCGGAACGGAGCTTTGGTTACAGTCGGCGCATGGTTTCTGCCCTCTACCCCGGCAGTTTCGATCCAGTGACGCGCGGCCACCTCGATCTGGTCGAGCGCGCGCTGCCGCTGTTCGACCGGCTGACGGTCGCGGTGGCGATCAACAGCCAGAAGGCGTCGACTTTCACGCCGGACGAACGGGTGCAGATGCTGCAGGAAGTCCTGCCCAAGGACCGCCGGCTGTCGGTGACGACGTTCCGCGGCCTGGTCGTCGACTTCTGCCAGAAGCAGGGCATCGGCGCCGTCTTGCGCGGGGTGCGCACGGTGTCCGACTTCGAGTACGAGTACCAGATGGCGCTGACCAACCGCCATCTGCAGCCGGCGATCGAGACCGTGTTCGTGATGCCGAGCGTCCAGTACAGCTACGTGTCGTCGTCGCTGATCCGCGAGATCGTGCGCAACGGCGGCGACGTCAGCAGTTTCCTGCCGCCGCCGGTCGAACGCCGACTGCGCGAGCGGCTGCACCCTCCTGCCTCCGCCTGAACCCGTCTCCCCGATGAAGCTCGAACCCGTCCACTCTTCCCAAGCCCCCGCGGCCATCGGTCCGTACAGCCAGGCGATTCGCGCCGGCAGCACGCTGTATTGCTCGGGCCAGATCGCGCTCGACCCGAAGACCGGGCAGATCGTTGGCAGCAACGCGGCGCAGCAGGCCGAACAGGTGCTGAAGAACCTGACTGCGGTGCTCGCCGCCGGCGGCGCATCGCTGGCGCACGTTGCCCGCACCACGATCTACCTGGTCAGCATGGGCGACTTCGCGGCGGTCAACGAGGTCTACGCGGCGCACTTCGGCAGCCACAAGCCGGCGCGCGCGACGGTCGCGGTCAAGGAACTGCCGAAGGGCGGCCTGGTCGAGATCGACTGCATCGCCTGCCTGTGAGCGGTCCCGCGGCCGGCAAGCGTCCGGCGTGGCGGGCCCTGGGCGCGTCCTGCGCGATCGTGCTGGTGCTGCTGCTGCCGGCACTGGTCGCCGGCGTGAACCTCGCCGCGCCAGCGCGCGCCGACGAGGTCGCCCGGCTCGCCCAGGCGCTGGGCGGCAGCGATACCGGCGCCGACAGCGCGCTCGCGCGGCAGTTCTACGTCAGTGCGTTGGCCGATGCGTCACCGCCCGCGGATCCGGCGGGCTGGCAGGCGTTGGTCGGGCGCGCGCGGGTGAGCCAGGTCGCTGGCGTGCTGGCGATCGGCTTGCTCACCTATCTCGTCGTGCTGCTGGCGCGCGGCCGCCTGCAGGCGCTGGTCGCGACCACGGCGCTGGCGCTGCTGCCGCCGGTGCTGCACGACGGCCACGTGCTGCGGCCGGAGACCCCGGCGACGCTGTTCGCGCTGTTCGCGACGCTGTTGTTCCAGTGCTTCGCGCAGCCAACCCGCGATGCGCGGCGAGCCGCGACGACGCTGGCGCAGCTGTAGTGGCTGGGCCTCGGCGTCTGCGCGATGTTCGCCGCCGGCGTCGCGATCGTCACGCTGCCGGCGCACGGCGCGCCGCTGCTGGTGCCGGGCGTCGTGCTGACGTTCGCGGCGGCGCTGCTGCTGCTGCGCAGCGTGCGCATCGTACGCCGGCGCGGCCAGCGGGCCCTGCCGCTGCGCGCCCTGAACCGGCGCCTGCTGCCGTGGACCCTCACCGCGCTGCTGCTGCCCGCGATGGTGCTCGGCCTGTTGTCGGCGAACGGCAACGCGGACGGCGCCGCGCAGGCGTCCGCGGTGACGACCGGCCTGTGGCCGCCCGCCGATCCGCTCGCCGGCCTGCTGCTGGCGGTCGCGGCGATCGGGGTCGGGG
>JBASWX010000378.1:0-10562 GCA_049276695.1 Planctomycetota bacterium | reverse complement strand
GCGACGCCCGCCGCCGTCGTCGCCGCCGCCGTTGCTCGCGCGCGTCTCCGCCGCGTTCGCTACTGCCGCACCACCCTCGCTCTTGGCGTCCTTCGGCTGCGGGATGTCGCTGGTGCGCGTGTCGACGCGGAAGCGTGGCACCGGCCCCTCGCCGGCGAGCACCTTGCCGCGCACGGTGACGCCGCGCTTCACCTCGATCACCAGGTCCGGCTCGTCGAGCTTGACGCCGAAGCGAACCGCCGTCGTGTAGCCGTCCTTCTGCGCCTGCACGACGAGGCGTTCCCCCGTCAGGCCCTTGGCGACGAAGCGGCCGTCGGCGTCGGTGGTCGTCTCGACGCGGCGCACCTTCAGCATCATCTTCAGGAACTGCGGATCGTTCGGCCGCTCGAACGGGCGGACCTCGATCGCGGCGCCGGCGACCGGCTGCTTCTGGTCGTCGACGACGCGGCCCTTCACGGTGGCGCCGTCGCCGAGCTGCAGCACCAGGTCTTCGTAGACGCCGCCGTCGACGACGGCGAGTTCTTCGATGGTGCTCGGCGCCTGGTCTGGCGCGGCGGCGACGAACGCGACGCGGCCGGCGGCGACGTGCTCGAGCCGGAAGCGGCCGTCAGTGTCGGTCGTGATCGGCGCCGACCGGCCATCGGCGGAGAACAGCACGCGCGAGATGTCGAGGTAGACCATCGCGACGTTGGCGTTCGCGACCGGCCTGCCCTGCGGGTCGAGCACGCGGCCGCCGACCAACGCGCCCTGGTGACCGCGGATCGTCAGCTCGGTGACCTGGCCCGCCCGCACGTCGACGCCGTGCACTTCCTCGAGCGCGATCGCGGCCGCCGACGCCGCGACCGTGTAGCCGAGGCCCGCGGGCACGCCGGGCAGGTCGAACACGCCGTTCTTGTCGGTCACGGTCTCGAGCCAGCGGTACTGGCGGTCGGTGATCTGGCCGAGGAACGCGTTCAACCCGGGCCGCACGCTGACCGCCGCACCAACCGCCGGCGCGCCGTCGGCGCCGAGCACGATGCCGCGCACGCGGCCGCCGGGCGAAGCGCGCAGTTCGATGCCGTCCTGGATCTGGCCCTGGGCAAGACGCGCGGTGCCGGGCGTGCGCACGAACCAGCCGTCGCTGACGCCATCGAGGAACACCCGGCCCGGTTGCATGCCCAGCAGCTCGAAGCTGCCGTCGGGGTTGCTGGTGGTGCGGCCGAGTTCGCGGCGCGGCGCGCGGGTCTCGACGAACATGCCGTCCTGGAACAGGCCGCGGAAGCGCGCGACCAGCGGTTCGATCGACGGCTCGTCCTTGACCGCGATCACCTCGACGCCGCCCAGCGGCCGGCCGGTCTTCGCTTCCAGCACGATGCCGCGCACTCCGGTCGGCGGGCCGCCGGCAGCGACCTGTTGCCGATCCACGCCAGCGGCTCCTGGACCGGCGACTGCCGGCGCGGCGGCGAGGTCGCCCGATGCCGGTGCGGACCCGGCGGCGTTGTTCGCGTCGGCGCGGGCAGGAGTCGGCAGCAGTTCCGGTCCACCGCCGAAGAGCCAGAACGCAATGACGGCAAGGACGACGACGACCGCGCCGGCAATGGCGCCTCGGGCTCGATTCGACATGGGGTGGCGGACGCCGCGGGGCTCGGCGGCAAGTTGGCGGCAGGTGGCCGTCAGGGGACGGCGCCCTGTCGGCTGCCTTGCTTGCCCGGTGAAGTCCAGATGAGGCCGGGTTGGGCTCGTTCTCGCAACCCTGCAGCGACTTCGCCTGACCGCTGGCGTGCTGTATCCTGGCCGCATGATGTCGAAGGTTGGCGCCGCCGTTGCCGCCGAGAGGAGCCGGCAAGGCCTGCGCGTCGAAGACCTCGGCGTCGATGCGTCCGTCGTCCAGCACCTGGAGGCGGGCATGCCGGACGTGACGGTTGCCGCGCTCGAGACGATCGCGCGGGCCCTGCAGGTGGACCACGTGGCGCTGCGGCGCGGGGTCATCGTGGCACGACCGCGCCCCAGCGTGTTCCTCCGCCACAGCCCACTGCAGGACTTTCACCCCGACGACGCGACCACGCTCGATCTCGTCCTCGACCATGCTCGATCGCGCAACGTCCTGACCAGCCTTCTCGGCGACGACGTCGGCCTGTTCCCTCGGTCCATCGTCAGCACCAGAACGGTCGCGGCCGACAAGCCTCTGGCGCCGGCATTCCAGGGCTACCATCTGGCGCGTGAACTGAGAACGCAACTTGGTCTGGCCACCGAACCGATCGTCGACGTTCGCGAACTGGCCGAAGTCACGCTCGGAGTCGCAGTGCTGACGCGGCAGCTGCTGACCCTCGGATCGTCGGCAATGGCGGTCAAGGCCGGCGAAGCGGCCGCGATCGTCCTGGCTCCCGGCGCTACCACTTCCCAGGCGCGAGTCTGGCTGGCACACGAGATCTGCCACGCTCTCTTCGACGCGGACACCGGCGGTACGCACGTGGTCGTCGACTTCGTGACGGACAAGAAGACGCACCAGGCCGAACAGAGGGCACGCGCGTTTGCTGCCGAGTTCCTGCTGCCGGCGGACGGCCTGCGACAGATCTTCGGCCCGCCGCAGTCGATCCAGGGAACCGACGCGGCAACGAAGATCGTCGGCAAGGCCCGCGATCACTTCGGAGCCACCTGGCAGGTCACCGCGAACCAGGTCTGCAACCAGGAGTTCGTGGACAAGTCCCTGCGCGAGTGGCTCGAGCAGATGCCTCCAACCACGCCTGGCAGCGTGTGGACCGCGACGCTGCCCCAGGTCGGCGGTCCGAGCATTCGGGTGTCCGGACTCGTTCGGCGTGCCCACGAAGCGGGCCTGATCACGGATTCCGAAGCTCGTGCCGTCCTGGGCATCGACCCACTTGGCATGCTGCCTTGGGACACCCGGTGACGTTCCTCCTCGACACGAACGTCGTCTCGTACTTCTTCCAGGCACGCCGCCACGATGAGTTGGCACGTGCGGCGAGATCGCAGCCTTGTGCACTCGCCGACGCCGTGGTCACCGAGCTCACGGCAGATCGCGCGCGGGGCGCGCTGTTCTCCAGGTGGTTGCCTTCCAGCTCGCTGATCGAGATTCGACTGTTGGTCGGGAGCGCGGCCGACGAAGTGCTGCTGGCGCTCGAGACCGGGCTGAGCACGCGCCGAGGCAACGGCGAGAGAACTTCGATTGCGCTGGCAGCGACGGACCCAAGCATGGTGTTCGTGGCGTCGGACAAGGGGGCACTGTGGATCGCACTTCGGGAACTGCACGCGCCAGGTGAACGAGCAATCGGCTTGCAGGTCTTCCTACGCCGGTTGGTGGACACCAGCGCGTTGGAAGGAATCGCGGCCGAGGATGTGCTGACTGCTTCACAGCAGGTCAAGCCAACCTGGTGGGCAAGATGGCGGCGTGGCGACCAACCGCGTTGAACCTCTCGCCGCAGACTGCACACTCGAACGGCCCCAGCGCGCCTACGCTGCGCCGGCCGAAGACTGTCAGCGCCGCTCGAACAGGCGCACCTTCACGGTGATCACGACGTCGGTGCGGCCTGCCCCGACGTCCTCGACCTGTCCCTGGTTAGTCCGGTCGTCGTGCGCCGTGGCGCCAACCGTCCCGCGGAAGCTCGCCGGGACTTCGATCCGGAAGTTGCCCTCCCCGTCCGTGGCGTGAGCGACGCTGCCCATGCCTAGGCGGGCAGCGACGTGCGCTCTGCGCGGCTTGCCATCGGCATCGACGACACGACCGGCGACGAACGCGCTGGCTTCGAACACAAGCCGCAGCCCTTCCGTGCCGGGCCGCACGCCATACGCGGGTGACAGCACGAAGCCCGGTGGTCCACCGCTGACCGTGATGTCGAATCGGTCGTCGGAAAGCCCCTCGATGCGGAACGTGCCATCGCGCGCAATCCGCCCGACGCACACCACGCCAGTGCCGATCCCGGTCGCACGCACCCTGAGTCCGGCGGCGAAGTCGTCGTCAGCCGGCAACCGGTTGGCCAGCAGCAGCGTGCCGGTGATCGCCTTCCCGCGCGGCAGCACCAGCATCACTCCTTCGTGCAGCGTTCCATCGGCGATCGTCACGTCGCGCGTGGCGGTGAGGTCGAGGCTGCGCCGCGGCAGGCTCGCCGTCAGTCGGAACGCACCGGCCGCGAGGTCGGCGATCCGGAACACGCCGCGCGCGTCGGTCGTCACACTGCGGCGTTCAAAGTGCACCACCTGCTCCAGCTCGCCCGCGCCAGCCAACCACTTCCTCCGGTCGGTGTTCGCTCCGTTCACCGTGACCTCGGCGCCGGCGATCGCCTGGTAGGCATCGTCGACGACGCGCCCTTCGATGCCCGCACCGCGTTGCATCACGATGTCGCCAACGTCATGCCGCTCGCCGGCACCGAGCACGCGCGGCAGCGCGTAGGCGCGCGCGCCGCAACCGCTGCGGCGCACGAGCAGCCAATAGTGCAGGTCGGGCCGCAGCCCCAGCGCCTGGAACCGTCCGTCGCCAGCGACCCTGGCCGCGATCCAGTCACTGTCGCGTCCCCTCCCGGTGCCCGCGCGGTAGCTCGCACACACCGCGACGTACGCGTCGCCGAGCGCTGCAGTGGCGTCATCGATGACGCGGCCGATCACCTGCGCACCGCGCTGCAACCGGATGACGAAGTTCTCGGCGACCCGACCAGCGACCTGGACCGCAGCACTCGCGTAGCCCGGCGCGCGCACGTGGACCGTTCCCTCGTCGCGCAGACCAGCGAGCTCGAATCGCCCCGCGATGTCGGAGCGAACGACACGGCGGAACACCCCCGAGTCCGAGACTTCGGCGTCGACGACCGGCGCCGACGTCATTGCGTCGACCACGCTGCCGCGCCGCGCCTCGCCGGCCTCCATCTCGATCGTCACCTGGGGTTCCCTGCCCACCTCGAGCAGCAGTTCCTTCCACTTCTCCTCGAAGCGTGGTGACTGGACCTGAACGAACACCTCGCCCGCTGGCAGCCCCGCGAAGCGGAAACCACCGCCACCATCCGTGCGACCGCGCGCGAGTTCGATCTCGCCGCGAATGGCGATGCGAACGTCCATGTTCGCGAGCAGTTCGTCCACGCACTTGACGATGCCGCTGACCGCACTGCCCCGCGTCAGTTCGACCACCACGACGCTGCCGCCGCAGTTGCCGAGCACAGTTGTCGCCGCATGGCTAGCGGCGACGACGTGCAGGCGGTGCGGTCGCGCGCGCTCGACGTCAAAGCGGAATCCACCCTGGCCGTCGCTGGTTCTGCGCGCGAGCGTCGTGACCTGTGCGCCGTGCGCGGGGTCGAGGCTCGGGAACTGGTCCTTCACGCGGTACTGCAGCTCCACGTCGGCGCCAGCAACCGGCGCCCGCGTCGCGGCATCGACGACGATTCCCCAGAGCTGTGTCGGCGTCGGCTCGTCGGCGCCTGCCGCCGGAGCCGCCGGCGTTGCCGCTTCGCGCTGCACGGCGGCCGCGTTGCCATCCACTGCCGGCGGCAGCGGTGCTTCGGCCAACGCCGGCACAGCCGGCGGCGGAGGCAGTACGTCGCGCGCCGGCCCGAGTGGCGGCAAGGCCCCCCACCACCACAAGGCACCCAGCACACCCACCGCCACCAACAACGTCACGAGCTTCTTCATCGCCAAAGCACCTCCGACCATCGCCACCGAACCCACGCCCGCCGCTCCGACCGCCGCCGCCTTCCAAGCACCGGCCATCAGTACCTGCTGCTTCACCGCGGCGAGCCCGCGCCCCGGCAACGACGCGCAAAGCCACGCCGCCAGGCTCGCCGGCAGGAACCGCCGCAGCGCTTCGAGCCCGCGGTGCAACCGCATGCGCACGGTCCCGGGCGGCAGTTCGAGCACCTCCGCGATCGCCGCCGGCGACAGCCCGTGCTGGATCTGCAGCCGCAGCACGTGCCGTTGGTCCGCCGGCAGCGCATCGATGTGCGTGCGCAGCCGCGCGATCAGTTCCTCCCGTTCGGCGGCAGCCATCGGTCCGGCAGCATCGCTCCCGCATTCGGGCAGTGGTTCGGTGCGCCGGCGCGCCTCGTGCCGCGACTGGTTGCGCACGACGTTCTGCAGCAGCCCGGCGAGCCACGGCTCGAGCCGCTGTGCCGCGTCGAACGCCGGCGCGCGGTCCATCGCCAGCAGGAACGTCTGCTGCAGCGCGTCCTCGGCGTCAGCGGCGTGGCCACAAAGGTGCATCGCCACCGGCAGCAGGCGCGGCGCCAGTGCGTCGAACACCGCGCCGAGCGCCTGCAGGTCGCCCTGCCGGCGCCAGCGGTCGAACAGGTCGGCCAGCGGGTCCATGCACGCTTCCTTGTCGTGAGCCGGAAGCGTCGTCACGGAATCTCAGCCGGCCCGCGGCAGCTCGAGCGCGAACACCGTCGCTCCCGGCCCCGTGCGCACCAGCCGGATGGTGCCGAGGTGCGCCTCGACCAGGCGCCGGCAGATCGCGAGGCCGAGCCCGGTGCCCGACGACTTGGTGGTGAAGTACGGCTCGAACAGCCGGCTGCGCGCAGCGTCGGGAACCCCCGGGCCATCGTCGGCGACCTCGACGACGACGCAGGCGTTCTCGCGGCGGCTCGCGAACTGTACGCGCACACCGCCAGGCGCCGCTTCGTGGGCGTTCTGGACCAGGTTCACCAGCACGCGGGCCATCGCCTTCCGGTCGATCAGCACGCACGCGTCCGGCGCTCCCGGCCGGCACGTCACCACGACCAACTTGCCGGCGAACAGGTCGGCGCACTGCGCGGCGACCTCGGCGAGCCAGGCGTCGACGGCGACCGGCTCGCGCTGCGCCGGGGCGATGCCGGCGAAGGCGCGGAAGTCGCTGGCGATGCGATCGAGCGCGTCGGTCTGTTCGAGCACGGTGCGGGCCAGCCGTTCGGCGACCGCGTCGGCGCGCGGATCCTGTTCGGCGCGGGCCCGCTGCAGCAGCTGCGCGGCCATGCGCATCGGTTGCAGCGGGTTCTTGACCTCGTGCGCGACCTGCCGCGCCATCTCGGCCCACGCCTGGTCGCGTTCGGCGGCGGCGAGCCGGACGCTACCGGCAGCCAGCTCGGCCGCCATCGAGTTGAACGAGGCAGCGAGCGTGCCGAGTTCGGGGCCGCCGCGCGCCGGCACCGACACCGGTTCGCCGTGCGCGACGGCGCGCGTCGCCGCGACCAGCATCTGCACCGGGGCCACGATCGCGCGCGACGCGACCAGCGACCACAGCACCAGCACCAGGATCGTGACCACGATCGCGGCGATCAGTACACGTTCGAACGCGTCGCTGGCCGCGAACAGTTCGGCCTCGGACACCGCGACGCCGACCACGAACGGGCCAGCGGCCTTGCCGGCGCACGGCGCGAAGCCGATGCGCCACGGGGCTCCGTCGTCGCCGATGAACGCGCCATGGCCCGGCGTGCGCGCCGCGGCGAACTGCGCGGCGAGCGCCGGCGGCAGATGTTCGCCGTAGTCGCGGCGGTCGGTGTGCGCAGTGATCAGGCCGTCGGCACCGACCAACATGACCTCGGCGTCGTGAAGCGAGGCGCGGTCGACCAGCACCTCGCGGGCCCCGTCGATCACCGCCTGGACCTCCGACCAGCGCATCAACGCGAACAGCACCGCCGTCTGGCCGTCGGCGCGCGGCACGTCGAGCGCCATGCCGAGGTGGTGACTCGCCGGATCGCGGGACTGGAAGCCGGCGCCGCGGTGCAGGTAGCGCGAGCGGCCCCACGGCAGGAAGCGCACGCCGCGATCGTGGCGCGTCGTCTGGAACCAGTCGGTGTCGGCGACGCTGGCCGGGATCAGTGCCTGGCGGCGGCCGTGCGCGTTCGGATCGAGCCGGTGGCCGTCGTGCCAGTAGACGACGTCGCCGGCGGGATCGGCGAGCAGCAGCATGTCGACGTAGTTGTCGAGCAGATCGGGCACCAGCTCGACCTGCTCCTCGAACGCCAGCATCGCCGCCGGACTGGCGAGGGCTCCGCGCGCGATCTCGCGCACGATCGCGCAGGCCTGGTGCGTGCGGTCGAAGTGCGCCTCGATCTTCTGCGCGTGGTCGGCCGCGAGCTGCGGCAGGAACACGCGCACGACGCGGTCGTCGATCTGGTCGCGCATGCCGCGCAGCGAGAACCAGCCGTACAGCAGCAGCGGCAGCACCGCGGTCGCGACCAGCGTGATCAGGAACCGGCTCGCCAACGAGAGTCGCCGCACGGCCGGATCATGCCGCGCCCGCCGCGGCCGGTCAGCCCCCGCTGCCGCCAGGCGTGCCGTTCTGGCGCGCCAACGCCGCGCGCAACTTCGCAATGCGGTCCTTGCCGTCCTTCCAGCCGGCGTAGAAGCGCTCCGACGCCTGGTAGTGCTCGAGCGCCTTCGCCAGGTCGCCGGCGGCCTCGGCAGCTTCGGCGTCCGCCCACTCCTTGGCGGCCCCGTCGATGTCGACCTTCAGCCCATCGATGCGCGCCTTCTCGTCGGACAGGCCGGCCGGCCAGTCCTTCGCCAGCGCCTCGAACGCCGCCAGCGCATCGACCTTCTTGCCGAGGGTCTCGAGGTCGCGCGCCGCCTGGTAGCGGCCTTCGCCCTCGAGCTTCTTGACCTGCGCGACCAGCTCGCCGATGTCGTTGCGCGCCATCACCGACAGGTCGAACGCCTTGCCGAGGAACTCGCGCGCGAGGTCGAAGTCGCCCGTGCGCATCGCCTTCTGCGCCTGGTCGGCCAGCGTCATCGCCTGCAGCTCGCGGTTCATCTGCTCGATCGCCGCGTCGATGCCGGGCAGCGTGCGATCGAGGTCGCGCGCCGCCTTGTACTCCTGGAACGCGGCGCCGAACTTGCCATGCTGCTCGCAGTCCTTGCCGCGCGCCAGCGCCTTCAACGCGTTCTCGTGGCGCGCGCGACTCTGCAGCTCCTTGCCCTCCCGGTGGTCGGGCGCGTTGTGCACGGCGTTGCCGGCGTGCCATTGCACCTCGATGAAGCGGAACTCGGGCAGCTTGCGCACCGCCTCGAGGAACTGCTCCTGCGCGCGAGTGGTCAGCCGCCCGGTCGCCTTGCGCACGTTCTCGATGCCCTCGGCGGCCGCCACCAGGTCGGCCTCGACCCGTTGCGCCTCGATGTACCAGGTCATCGCCGCCGCGAACTCCTTGCGCACCAGCGCGTCGTCGCCCTTGCTGACGAGCCGCACGGCCTTCTTGTGTTTGGCGCGCGCGACCATGCTCTGCAGGCCGGGGTAGTCGGGCGCCAGCGAGGTCAGTTCCGCGAGGTCGGCCAGCGCGGCGTTCTCGCGTTCCTGGAAGATGCGCGCCATCGCGCGGTCGTACAGGAACGCCAGCTTCGCGTCGCGGTGCGCTTCCATCAGCTCGCCATCCGGCTGGCCGCCATCGGCCGTCTGTTCGCGGTAGAGCTCGTCGAGCACCTGGAAGGCGCGGGTGTAGTCGCCGAGCCGGGCGTAGTTCTGGCTCGTCTCGATCGCGGAGCGCGTCGCGCAGGCGGCGAGCAGCAGGACAGGCAGCAGACGGAGGAAGGTCATGGGGATACCCGGTGGCCGAATCGCCTCGGACCGGCGAAGATCGCCGTGCTCCTGCGACCGGCGCAAGGCCCGTAATCTTCCCGGCCCCGACCGCGATGTCCACAGCTTCGACCCCAGCCTTCGGCCTCGACGACTACGTGCGCACGATCGAGGCGGTCCTCGACCGCCGCCCCGCGAACCGCGTCATCATCCGCGAGGTGTCCGCGGCGACCAAACAGCTGTGCAGCGACGACCGCTGGCTCGACGAACGGTTCCGCGTCGGCAACCCCGACTACTACACGCGCCACCTGCTGCACCGCGACGCGCAGAACCGGTTCGTGGTGCTGGCCCTGGTCTGGCAGCCCGGCCACCTGACGCCGATCCACGATCATTCGTGCTGGGGCGTCATGGGCCTGATCCAGAACGGGCTCGAGGAAGTGTGCTACGAGCGTCTCGACGACGGCCGCCGCCCGGACTTCGCCGAGCTGGAGCAGTCGCGGGTCACCGACGTCGGTCAGGGCGGCGTCGCCTACCTGCTGCCGCCGTACGAGGAGATCCACCGCATCGGCAACACCGGCAACCGGCCGACGGTGTCGCTGCACGTGTACGGGCGCGACCTCGACGAGGTCAACGTGTTCGACCAGACCACCGGCAAGGTCAGTCCGATGCGCATCAAGTACTACGCGCCCGAATGCGGCGAGCAGCCGTTCGTGATCTGACCGGGCAGCGGCGCCGCATCATCCTCGCTGCCGCGGGCGGCCAGCGGCACGCCTCAGCGCCGGGCCTTCGCCGCGGCGACGTCGGCGCGCGCCTTCACCAGCATGCCGAGCAGGTCCTGGTAGGCCTCGGTGAACGCCCACGCGTTGGTGTCGTCCATCGCCAACGCGATCTCCTGCTCGATCAGCCGCAGGCGGGCGAGGATCAGTTCGAGGTCGGCCGCGGTGAACGCGTCCTGTTCGTCGTAGCCCTCGTCGTTGAGGTCCTCGATCAGGTCGGATCGGTCGCCGGCCGGCAGCCGCGGGTCGTTGATCGCACGCCGCCAGATCACCAGCGCGTCCGGGTCCTTGCCGACGAGGCGCAGCGCTTCGCGCGCGAGCACGTTGGC
>JBASWX010000377.1:0-9610 GCA_049276695.1 Planctomycetota bacterium | reverse complement strand
CGCCGCCGCCAGCGCCGCGACCGTCGCCGCCGGCGCCCCCACCGCTTCCTGGAGCAGCTCCCGCAACGAGGCCGTGGACTGCGCGTCGGAAGACTTCATGACCCGCGAGCGAGCGGGTCGATCCTAGGCAACGGGCCGAGTGCGGTCACGGACGTTCGGTCCGGCGACGGCGCCCGCAGTCACCACGGGCGCCCGAACTCGACCAGGCCCGGCGGTTCCTCGCCGAGGTACTCGATCGACAGGCGCCGCGACGCACCGCGCGGCAGTTCGACCTCGATCTCGATCCGGGTCACCATGCCGCTGCCCTCGTCGCACAACAGCCACGCGGTGCGCAGCTGCACCCGCGCCTGCGGCCGCTTGCGCGTCGCTTCGATGCGCAGCACCGGCTGCCCGGTGCTCCCGGTCTCGCGTCCCACCACCGCCAGCTCGAAGTCGTCGGGCAGCTTGCGCACGAGGTCGTGCAGATCGAGGTAGCCGAGGTCGAGCGCATCGCCGAGACCCTGCATCAGGCGCTCGCGTTCGGCGAGCGGCGCCGCGCGCCGGAACACGCCGTTCGCCGACGTCACCCAGAGTTCCTGGCCATCGGCGCCGATCGTCAGCTCGGTCGACGGGAACGGGCCGATGCCGAACTTGCCGGTCGCCCGCAGCCGGCCGCCCGGCCGCGTCACCAGTGCGAACTCGTGGCGGAACGTCTCGCGGCCCCTGCCGTCGACGCCCACGCCGGCGACGCGGTAGCGGCGGACAACGTCGCGCGCCAGCTCGGCGACCACGCGCTGCACCGCCGCGTCGGCGGTCGGCAACGACGCCGGCAGCGCCCAGAACACACCGAGGCATGCGAGCACGCACGCCGCAACCAGCACCGTGAGCCAACGGTGGCGCGGTTCGGCGGCGGCCGTGTCGGTGCGCGCGAGGATCGCCGCAATGCGACCTTCCCGCGCCGCCACGTCCTGGCTGTGCATCGCGCGCAGCAGCCCGTGCACGAAGCGCTGGTCGGCGAGCCACGCCTTGGCTGCGGCCGGCACCTCGGCGGGAGCGGGGCCATCGGCCAGGGTGTCGTCGAGGTCGCGCCACGCCTCGGGCACCAGTTCTCGGCCCTTCGGTTCGGGCTCGTTCGGTCCGGGCACGGTCATGCGACGCCCTCTTGCGGCAACTTGCTCAGCAGGCAGCGGTGCAGCAGCGCGCGCCCGCGCTGCAGGTGCTTCTTCACCGCTTCGAAGCCGATGCCGAGCCGTTCGGCGATCTGCTTGCAGTGCAGGCCGTGTTCGTAGTGCAGCCGGATCGAGTCGCGCTGCGGTCCCGACAGATTGCCGAGGCAAGCGCGCAGCGCGTCGAGCTTGTCGTCGAAGGTGTCGCCCTTCAGCAGCGCGAACTCGCGGAAGCCGTCGTCGATGCGGTTCAGCACCTCTTCATCGCAGAAGTGCACGCGGCTGCGGCCCAGCTTCCGGCGGTGGTTCATCATCAGCCGGCTGGCGATGCCGCGCACCCACGGCCCGAACGGCAGCTTGCGGTCGTAGCGGTCGAGGATCTTCCAGGCGACCAGGAACGTCTCCTGCAGCACGTCCTCGGCGGCAACGCTGTCGCGCAGCGTGGCGAGCAGGAAGCCGCGCACCGAGTCGATGTGTTCGCGGGTCAGGATCTCGAACAGATCGCGGGAGTCCACGGCGCCCATTGTCGCCGCCCCGCCGGCCCGGGACAGCGGGCCCGCGAACTTCACGGCCGGCCGCCGGCTACCGCCTGGGAACGCCCTTGCCAGGGGTCGCCGGACCGGTAGGACGGGCTGCTGCTCCCCGATGCGCACCGCCGCCTACGTCTACACCGGCTGGCACCCGGTCCCCGAGCGCGACGCCGCGTTCCATCCGGGCTTCACCGAATGGCAACTGGTGCACGCCTGCCGGCCGCGCTTCCCCGGTCACCAGCAACCGAAGGTGCCGCTGCTCGGCGAGTACGACGACAGCGACCCGGCGGCACTCGGGACCCGGCTCGATCTCGCGCACGTGCACGGCGTCGACGCGTTCGTGTTCGGCGTGTTCTGGTGCCGCGGCAAGCGCGTGTTCGAACGCGGCCTCGACCGCGGCTTCCTCGGCGGGCCGGCCGGGCAGCGGCTGCCGTTCGCGTGCATGTGGGCCAACCGGATGCCGCGCCGCGTGCTGCCGGTCACCCGCGCCGATGCCGCCGTGCTGTCGCCGGACCGCGCGGTGCCCAGCGACGTCGACGACTTCGTGCGCTTCGTCGCGATGCTGGCGACGAACTACTTCGGCCGTGCCAACTACGTGACCGTCCAAGGACGCAGCTACCTGTCGATCTTCGACTCGACGTTCTTCGTCAGGGAACTCGGCTTCGACGGCGCGCGCGCGGCGATCGCGGCAGCGCGCGCCTGGCTGCGGGCGAACGGCCACCGCGACCTGCACCTCGCCGCGATCGAGCCGAACGACGAAGTGCTGCCGCTCGCGCGCGCGATCGGCTTCGACAGCGTGACCCACTACGTGCTGCTGCCGGACTGGAAGGGACCGTTCCAGCAGGACTACCGCGAGTACTCGGAACTGCGCGCGGGCCAGTGGCGGCGCTTCGGCGAACGGTCCGGGCTGCCGTACATGCCGGCCGTCTCGCCTGGCTGGGACGCCAGCGCGCGCGGCGCCGACTTCGGCGCGGCGCGGCCCGACAAGTACCCCTGGTGGCCGGTGGTCACCGGCGAACACCCGGAGCTGTTCGCGGCGGCCCTGCGCCGCGCGCGCACGTTCCGTTCCCCGGTCGGCGTCGACGATCCGCTGTTGCTGATCGCGTCGCTCAACGAATGGAGCGAAGGGCACTACCTCGAGCCCGATGAACGTTTCGGCCTCGGTTGGCTCGAAGCGGTGCGCTCCTGCCGCGACTGAAACGGCGAAGCGCCCTCGCCACGGGCGCACTGCCGACACGGCGCCCCGCAATGCCGCGACGAGCGCGCACTGCAGCGGCGAACGTGCGACATCCGGACTGGTTGACTGCCTCGCCGACGCCGGCACCATGGCCCGGCCGACGCCGACAGGCTCGGTCTTGCCAAATCCCGCGGGTCCGCACCGCTCCCCCTCGCACCTGACAACCATGAAGTCTCGCCTTCTCGTCGCCACTGCCATCGTCTCGCTCGCGGCGACCGCGGCGGCCCAATCGGGCCGCACCATGTCGCAGACGGGCTACGCGTGCCCCGGCGCCACCATCAATGCGGTCATCAACTACCCACCGGCTGCCGTCGGCAACATCTACGGCTTCATGTGGTCGAACCCGTTCCCCGGTTCGTTCCCGCTGACGATCCCGGGCTTCACGTTCGTCAGCGACTGCCGCATCGACCTCGGCAGCATGGTGCTGCTGAACCTCGGCATCTACCCGGCCGGCAGCTCGGTGTCGATGGCGGTGCCGCTGGCGAACACGCCATCGCTGATCGGCGCCGCGCTCGACTGCCAGTCGCTCGACGTCGACATCACGCAGACGTTCTACCTCGCCGACAACGACCTCGCCGTCGTCGTCGCCGCGGGCCCGGGCAACGTCGAGATCACCTCGGCGACCAATACGACGACGACCACCGGCGACAACAACACGCACCAGATCAGCAATGCGACGATCGGCGCGCCGGTCAGCTACGGCCAGCCGACCTTCAGCTTCCTCGCCACGCGCCACCGCGGTGACGAAGGCTTCGTCGAAGGCTACGCCGGCACCTTCACCGGAACGTCGTACAACAGCGACATCGACTCGGTCAGCTACCTGCGCGTCGGCCGCCGCAGCTGCACGCCCGGCTATCAGACGATCGGCCTGCCCAACGGCTACGAGATCTCGATCCAGCGCGACCGCGTGAACGGCAAGCAGTTCGCCCTGGCGAGCTACAACCGCGCAACCGGCGCGACGGCGATCATCCCGGGTTCGACCTGGCTCGACACGAGCACCACCAGCACGACGCCGGCCCAGCAGATGTTCTACTTCGGCTTCTCCCGCGATGGCGTCTGGGGCGCGATCTACGTCAAGGACAGCACGCTGACAACGGCGGTGCCGCCGCCGTTCGCACCGATGGTGTGGG
Organism: Planctomycetota bacterium; assembly: GCA_049276695.1. Lineage (GTDB taxonomy): Bacteria > Planctomycetota > UBA1135 > UBA1135 > UBA2386 > UBA2386. The sequence goes on along the minus strand of JBASWX010000377.1, from coordinate 5,568 downwards.
CGTTCCGCACCGATGGCAGCCAGCCGGTGATCGACATCACTCCGGCCGGAACGGTCGCCACGTCGGCGTTCTTCGACGGCACACTGTGCTTCACCGACGACTTCCTGGTCGCGGCGGGCAGTGCCGGCTTCTTCTGGACGTCGGCGACGGCCCCGGCGACTCTGCAGCCGCTGGCGCTGCCGAACACGACGGCGACCAACATGCCGAATGTGTGGGCCTTCCCGCTGAGCTGGCGCGTTTCGCCAGACGGCAGCAAGGGCTACCTGCAGATCAGCAGCAACCCGACCGTGTCGCGCGGCGAGATGGACATCGTCAAGGTGACCAACAACGCCGGCACGCCGCAGGTCGTCAACTACACGCAGTTCCTGCTGCCGACCGGCACCAGCGAGTTCGGCTACAGCGCGATCACGCCGTCGACCGCGAACAACAGCTCGAACGGCATCAAGGCGTCGGTGTCGCCGAACGGTGACCGCCTCGCGTTCCTCGCCGCCACCGCCGTGACAACGGTGTTCCCCGGCCTCTACGTCGCCGACGGCACGCCGAACCCGGTGCTCTACACGGTGCCCGGCGCGCTGTTCTACAGCGAGGTCGCGTTCATCAACAACGACACGGTGATGTTCTTCGCCGGCACGACCAACCTGCTGCAGGCCCTCTACAAGCTCGACCTGACTGCGGGCGCGCAGCTCGGCGTGATCACCCAGGTCAGCGTCGCGACCGACATCCGGACGCGCGGCAGCTTCTGGTCGCTGAACAAGAACTGGTGGTACTTCGTGCGTTCCAACAGCGCGAGCACCGTCAACGACATCGTCTCGGTCAACTGCACGACCGGTGCGGTGCAGAGCGTCACCGGCGTCGAGTTCGGCACGCCGGGCCCGGTCGGCACGATGCGCACCGGCTCGTTCAACGTGACCGCCGACCCATGGTTCGCACTCGAGAACATGCTGCGGCGCGCGCCGGTCGGCAACTACGCGTACTTCACCGGGCGCCTCGAAGTCGCCGGCATGTTCCAGGACGCGAACGTGTTCCGCTTCGACATCGAGAACGGCGGCCAGGCGGTGATGCTGACCAACAACACCGGCACTGGGGCTGCGGTCGGCAACGTGCTGTGCATCGAGAACCTGTGCATCTCGGACGACGGCAACCACGTCGCCTACAGCCAGCGGCTCGGCAACGTGTCGGCGGCGGGCACGCCGGAGAACGTGTTCCACCTGAACCTCGGCACCAGCACGATCACGCAGAGCTCGACGAGCCAGCCGTCGCAGACGATCACCGATGGCTCGCTGCGCTTCTGTGGCGGGACTTCTCCGACCGGCGTCGTCTGGTCGCAGAGCACCGGCTCCTCGGCGGTGGTCAACCTGACGAACGGCGTCGTGCAGTTCGCGGCGCTCGGCAGCAACTCGCCGATCACGATCAGCGCGCCCGCCGCGGGCAGCCGCCTCTACCACGTGCTGGGCACGCACTGATCGCCGCGATCCGCGCCGCTGCCCACGCGCAGCGGCGCTTCGACGGCGGCACCGCGATCGCTACGCTGCCGCGGTGACCGCCGTCCCCCTGCGCACTCTGCGCACCCCGTGCCTCGTGCTCGACGAGGCACGGATGGAGCGCAACCTCGCCCGCATGCGCAGCCAGCTGGTTCGCCTGGGCGTCCAGGCGCGACCGCACGTCAAGACCTGCAAGTCGGTCGCCATCGCGCGGGCAATGCTCGGGCCGGGACCCGCCGCGGTCACCGTGTCGACGCTGGCCGAGGCGGAGCAGTGCTTCGCCGCCGGCATCGGCGACGTGCTGTACGCGGTCGGCATCGCACCGGGCAAGCTCGCCCAGGTCGAGGGACTGCGCTCGCGCGGCTGCGACCTGACGGTGATCGTCGACACGGAAGCGGCGGCGACGGCCGTCGCCGCGCGCGGCACCGGCATTCCCGCCCTGATCGAGATCGACAGCGACGACCACCGGGCCGGCGTGCCCCCGCAGGACGACGCGCTGTTGCGCATCGCGAAGGCGCTGCGCGGCGGCCTGCGCGGCGTGATGACGCACGCCGGCGCCTCGTACGAGTGCCGCGACGCGCGGGCGATCACCGCGATGGCCGAACGCGAACGCGCGGCGGTGGTGACCGCGGCGACGCGGCTGCGTGCCGCCGGCTTCGCCGCTCCGATCGTCAGCGTCGGCTCGACGCCGACAGCCCTGTTCGCGGAGCGCCTCGACGGCGTCACCGAGGTGCGCGCCGGCGTCTACGTGTTCATGGACCTGGTGATGGTCGGACTCGGCGTCTGCACGCTCGACGACGTCGCGCTGTCGGTCGCGGTGACGGTGATCGGCCACCAGCGCCAGAAGCACTGGCTGCTGACCGACGGCGGCTGGATGGCGCTGTCGCGCGACCGCGGCACCGCAGCCCAACCGGTCGACCGCGGCTACGGCCTCGTCGGCGACGAACGCGGCCAGCCGCTGGACGAGCTGATCGTGACCGGCACCAACCAGGAACACGGCATCGTCGCCCGCGCCGACGGCGCCCCGTTCGACCTCGACCGCTTCCCGGTCGGCACCGTGCTGCGCGTACTGCCCAACCACGCCTGCGCGACAGCGGCACAGCACGACCGCTACCACGTCGTGCGCGGCGACGACGTCGTCACCAGCACGCTGCCGCGCTTCGGCGGCTGGTGAACGCCGGCATGTCAGCGTTCAGGGACACTGGCGGCTGGCCGTTCGTCACCGCACTCGAAGCCGCGTTCCCCGCCATCATCGCCGAGCTGCGGGGTCTGCGCCCCGAGGACTTCCCCGTCAGCCCCGATTCGCTGGCTGCTGTCGCCGACGGGTACGACGAGACCGGCTGGCGCTACTACGCGCTGTCCGACGAGGCACGCGACCTGGCCGCCCATCGCGAACGCTGCCCCGCGACGGCGCACGCCTGCGACGCGGTCCCTGGCCTCGTGAACGCCGGCTTCTCGCTGTTCCGGCCCGGGACGCACCTCTATCCGCACCACGGTGAACGCAGCGGCGTGCTGCGCTGCCACCTCGCCCTGCAGGTGCCGCCGGGCGACGTCGGCATCCGCTCCGGCGCCGAGATCCAGCAATGGCACGCCGGCCGCTGTCTCGTCTTCGACGATACCTTCGAGCACGAGGCGTGGAACCACGGCGCCTCGGACCGGGTCCTGCTGCTGGTCACGTTCCGGCCCGACGTCGCATCGGATCGCTGACTGTGGCGCAGTCGGCGGGTGCGAAGCTTGCTCGCGGCGTGGCCGCACGATCGGTCACTTGCCGAGCACGACCTGCACGATCCGGGTCTCACCGGGCAGCGCCAATGCGTCGACTGCGGGCGCCTCGATCGCATGGCGCGTCGGCTTCGCCAGCACCCGATACGTGGCGGGCACGACGTTGTGGAACGTGATGCATCCGGCGGCATCGGTCTCGCCCTGCCATGCGCGCGCCGGCCACGCGCTCGGTGGGCTGCGTTCGAGCCGGGCGATCGCGTGCGGCGCCGGCGTGCCGTCGGCCCGCAGCACGCGACAGCGCACCGTCGCCCACCGCTGCAGCCGCACGGTGACGTGTTCGCGGGCCGTCGTCGTGTCGAACGGGCCGAGGATCGCGGGCGCGAAGCCGATCGCCTCGACTTCGAAGGTCAGGCGGCGCGCCACGCGGAACGGTCCGACGTGGAACCTGCCGTCGCTGCCGGTGCCGACGGCGGCCTTGCGTTCGCCGGGCACGCACAGGCCGATCGAGACCTCGGTCGTCAGCGCGCTGCCGTCCGCCGCGACGACAGTGCCGCTGAGTTCGAAGCCCTGCTGGTCAGCTGCGCTGGCGACGATCGTGAGGCCGGTGACCGGCGCAGGGAACTCGCCGCTGTACACGAACAGCCACGGATTGTCGGCGACCGGTCGCGCGCCGACGCGGTAACGGCCACCGGCGTCGGCGTCGAAACGGAAGCTGCCCGTCGCATCGGTCACTGCCTCGCGCCCGTGGCCTTGCAAGCCCATCGCCAGACCCAGCAAGAGCGTGTCAGACGTGGGTTGGGTGACTGCTTGCAGGTGCACCTTCATGCCGGCGCACGGAGCGGCGCGCTCGTCGACGACCTTGCCCGTGACGACGGCCAGCGGCTGCAACGACAGCGTCACCTGCGCGCGCGGCCTGGCCACGTCGAGGATCACTTCGGCGACGGCAGGGCTCTGGCCCGCGACCATTGCCATCACCTGATAGCGACCGGCGTGCGCCAACGGCACCTCGAAGCGCCCGTCGGGAGCACTGTCGATGGCAGGCTGAATCCGGGACGCGATGGCATCGACGGGCACGACCTGGATCAGGGCGCGCACCGGCTGCCGTGCCGCATCGAGCACGAGACCACGCACCGAGTAGCCGCCCGCAAACACCAGCGTGACGTCGCGCACTTCGCCAGCCGCCAACGCATCCAGCCACTGCGGCTCGCTCTGCTGCGACCCGATCTGGGCGGTGAACGAGTAGCCGGCGCCGGTCCGCACCTGCACCCGGAAGCGACCGTCGGCATCGGCAGCGAACGGCGTCAGCGTCCCGCTCGGCTCGTCGGCCGCCGCTCCGGATTGGGCGTGGGTCGTGGCCCCGGCGGCGGGGCTGCCGTCGGCGAGCAGCACCCGACCGCGCACCGTCGCCATCGGCAGCAGCACGAGCCGCAGTTCGTCGGGCAAGCGCGACCTCGCGGGCCACAGGTACATGTCCCCCGACCAGCCGCAGCCAACACACTCCGCCGACACGATGCAGGGCCCGGCGATCGTGATCCGAGCCCGACCCGCGGCATCCGCGATCCGCTGTTGGCGGGGTGGCCCGGGATCGCGGCCGCCCTTCGCCGACCGCTCGAACACCGACACCGACGCACCCGCAACCGCCTCGCCGCGCAAGTCGACGACGGCGACCGGCAGGCCGGCGGGAAGCGTCGGCAAGGGCTCCGCCGGCTTGCCGATCCGCCAGCCGCGGTGCGGCGGCGGCGCGGGCGAGTCGGTGGCCACCGCGGTGCGCACGGTCGCGTCGGTCGCGCCCGCATCGTTCGACACGCGTCCGACACTCGGCGACGTGGCAGCCGTCGGCGTCGCGAGCACGTTCGCGGGTTCGCCGGTGACTGTGTGCGGTTCGGACGAGCACAGCATCAGCCACCCGACCACGCCAGCGATCAGCACGACGACCGCAGCGAACACCGGCTTCGGCGACACGCGCTGGATGTTATGTGGCGATCCAGCCGGGCGCTCCGTGTGAGACGTCGCCGGCGACGAATCCTCGACCGTGCCGAGGCTCCCCGCCATGAAACACGCCGCGCTCGTCGTCCTGTTCGCCGTCGCCGCCCCGGCCCTGGGGCAACAGCCGTTGCACACGCACGTGCTGCCGCCGCTGTGGTGGGTGCAGCGCCTCGGCGCGGCCTGCAATGCCAACGGTGACGGACGCGCCGACTTCGTCGTGCTCGCAACGGGTCCGGCGTGCGGCGAGCGGAGGACTAGACCTAAGACAAGCGAATGAGGCGGCCTGATCGTGAGCCTCTCCGCTGCTCGACCCCGTCAAAAGATTGGCGGAGTGCTGCCTTCCGCCGCGAGCGGGCGAGTTCTTCGTCGAGTTGCGCAT
>JBASWX010000376.1:0-4993 GCA_049276695.1 Planctomycetota bacterium | reverse complement strand
CCTCCCAGGGCATCGTGGTTTGTTGTGGCAAACGCCATCTTCGCAGTGGGAGGAGGCGTTTCGAGCAGTTTCTTCAGCCGGCGCGGAGTCGCGTCACGCTGGTTCCAGGACTAGGCCGAGCAGCGCCTCCGTTCGGTCCCCTGTTCGGTGTTCGCTTCGGTGTTCGGTTCGGTTCCGAAGGCCGAACGAGCGTGCTGTTCGGTGTTCGGCTGTTCGGGGGGCCTGTAAGGCCCCCGAACCGAACCACCGAACGAACGCTCGGCCCGGTCTGGAAGGCGAAGACGATCACGATGGTTCTCCTGTGCGGAGGCGCCAGCGCTTCTCGCCGTCGGGGCCGGTGAAGGGCTCGGCCGCGCCTTCCTTGACCAGCCCGGCGAATCCATCCGACGTGGTGCTGCCGACCCTGCTCGTCACCTTCTTGCCGCCGTCGAAGTCGATGCCAGCGGCGCCGGCATCGTGCAGGGCAGCGCGCAGCCGCTCCTTGGCGGTCAATGGCTTGGTGTCCGCGGGGCGATCGTCGTCGCTGTCGATCGTGAACGAGTCGACGCGCAGCGACGTGACGGGCTGGCCGCGGTCATCCTGGCCGACGACAACCTCGGCGAAGTCGATCAGTAGCGGGGGCGGCGACTTTCCGTCCTTCTTCTTGTCGACGCTCAACCGGACGCGCGGCAACGCGCTGCTGGTCCGGAGTGGCTCGATGCGTAGCACAACGTCGGCGGCGCTGGGCAGAACAGACGAACCGCGCATCCGCTCGGCGGCGGCGTAGCCGCTGTGATGGATCGGCATGATGGTCGTGCCGTCGAACCTGCTGCGCAGCCGATCGAATGCGGCGACCATCAGTCCGTTGTCACCCGTCTCGTCCTCGCTGAGCCCGGACGCCGAGCACGCGCGCGCGAACGTGTCGAACACGAGCACGGCGGGCTGCTCGTCCATCTTCTCGATCTCGCGCACGGTGGCGTCAAAGCCGCGCGGGTCGATCAGCGAGGGCATGCTGCACGCGATGCGGATGCGCTTGTGCAATGGGTCGTCGGGATCGGCAACGCGCGCGGTGGAGGTTGCGGCACGCAGTCGGTTCATCTGGCCCCAGGCGCCCTCGCCACAAACGAGCCCGGAGGGTCCCGGCGTGACGTCGTGCCCGAGGAAGCGGGCGCCGTCCGCCATCGCCACCATCAGGCCCATCGCCACGAAGCTCTTGCAGCAACCCCACGGGCCATACGGAACCACAAGCTCGCCCGCGTTGAAGTAGTCACGCCATTGCGGTTGCCGCGGCGGCAGCGACGCCATCTGCCACGGGCTGCGGAACTCGATGAGCGGGCGCGCCTGGGCAACGTCCTGGCCGTCGGCTGCAGCAGCGGCGGCAAGCAACGCGCGCAGCTCGTCGCTGGTCGCGCCGTCCTCGGCCGCGAGTTGCACGCGCCGAGTTGCTTCGAGCACGCGCCGCCGGCGTGCGTGCTCCGCCACGATGTGCGCGTGGTCAACGGCGCTGGCCGCGTGCACTGCCTCGTCGGCCATCGCAAACAACTCGGCGACGCCGCCCACTTCCTCGAGCCGGTCGACGCCGCGCAGCAGCTCGGCCGCGATGATCGGATCGACGGTGCCGCGGTCGGCGATGGCGCGCTCGATCGCGAAGGCGATCGCCTTGTGCCGTGGCAAGAGGTAGTCGGACGGCCTCACGACCTCGACGACGCGAGACACGCACATCGGGTCGAGCAGCATCGCGCCGAGCACCGAACGTTCGGCGAGGTGGTCGTGCGACTGCTCGCGCTCGCGGCGCGACGCCACACGGACGTGCCCGTTCGTGCTGGCGATGTCGCTCACGAGTTGCCCCTCGCCGCCGGCAGCGGCGCGGCGAGTCTCGCAGCCTCGAACGCGTCGACGTTCGCCTGGTCACCGACGATGTAGAGCGCGCCGGCGAACTCGGCGCGCAGCGCGGCGGCGGCTTCCGCGAATAGGCTCACGCCGGCACCTCCCGACGGTCACGGCGGGCGGCGGCTTCGAGCAGCAACGCCGCGCTGCGGCGCAAGCTGGCGTCGGCGGCGGCGAGGTAGCCGATCGCAATGCGCATCGCGCTGGCGCGACGCTCCGCACGTTCTGCGTCGGTCGGTTGTCGGGAGTTGGGGAAGCGAGTAGGCTGCGTGCGTTCGTGGTTCATCACTGTTCGTTGCGCGGGCCGGCTCTGCCAGGAGCTGGCCCGTTCTGTTTCGGGGCCGGTTTGACAGCGTCGGCCTGACAGCGCCGACCCCGGGCGCCCCAAGTCGTTGCGGGAGCGGGCGCGGCGACGTGCCGGCGCAATCCCGAAGGTGGAGTTGATCGCGTTCACGCGGTTGCGACCTCGGCGGCGCTGGTGAGAGACCGCGACCAGCGGGTGACCTCCTCGCGTGTCGTGTGCCACACGGCGCCGACCTTGAAGCGGCGCAGCTTGATGCCGCCCAGCCCGCGTAGCGACCATCGCCAACAGGTCGCGACGCTGACGCGCCGGCCGTCAGGCAGCGGCGGGATGATCGACGGCAGCGCGGAGATGCGGACGGCGGCTTCGCCGTTCCACCAGCAGGAAGAGGAAGATGACGTGCGGCGCGGTGGTTTCACCCACGCGTCAGTAAGAGACGGGTGCGGAGTTACTGGACCCGGCGAAGGTGTCAGCTTGCAGCCACGTCGCCGGCAAGACCAGCCGCGACGAGGTAGCGGTTGCGGTTGTCCTGGTGCACGTAGGTCTCCGTCGTCGCGATCTTGCTGTGGTTCGCGAACGACGCGGCGGCGAACGCGCCGAACTTCGCGCACGCGGCGGTGACGGCACCGTGCCGGACTTCATGCCCGCCGAACGGCGGCACGCCGGCCAGCCGACAGGCGCGTTGCAGCCGTTCGCGATACCAAACGGTCGCGGCGGTGGTGGGGTTCTTCCGCTGCGTCGTCTCCTTCGTCGGCGGGCCGGCGAACACGCGGGCCGATGGCGACGCGCACGGGATCTCGGCGAGCAGCGCCTGCGCCCGCGGCGGGATCGCATACATGGTCACCTTGCCGTGGTGGGCGGTCTTGGCGATCTCGTCGGGGACGCGGTAGGTCCAGCAGCCTTCCACCGGCGTCCGGTCGATGTCGCACCAGCGCAGGGAGACCAGCTCGCCCGGCCGGCAGCCGAGCAGGTAGTGCACGCGCATCATCCGGCCGACCACGGGGCCGGCCGCGACCGCCACCGCTTCGATCTCCTGCGCCGAGGGAGCGCGCTTCGCGTGCTTGAAGTCGCGGTGGCCGGCGACCGCGCGCGACAGGGGCCGCAACTCGCGCGTGGCGAGCCAGGCATCGCGACCGATCCGGCCGCGTTCGTAGCCCCACCGCAGGCCCTCCCGGATCGTCGCGACCTTGCGGTTGATGCCGTTCCTGGTCAGCGCCTCGCGGGTTTCGAGTTCGTCGCGGTGCAGCAGCAGGTGCTCGGCTGCGTAGCGGTTGGTGGGCAGGTCGCCGAACCGTCGCAAGAACTCGTCGGCGTCGTGTCGGATGCGTTGACGCGCGCTCGTCTCCCTGCCCGCCTTCCGGTAGCGGCCGGCGGCGTCGAGCTGCGCCTGCCACGCGGTGAACAGGTCCTTCAACGTGCGCGCCTCGACGGCGGTGCGCGCCGGTTCCAACGGCCGGCGGCCGTTCGCTTCCCACCGCTCGATCAGCTCGACGTATGCCTTCTGCGCGGCGAGCGAGTCGTAGACGCCCAAGTAGTAGACGACGCCGTTGAGAGTCGTGCGGGCTTGCCCGCTGCTGTGCCTTCCAACCTTCGGGAGCTTGTTCACGCGTGCCTCGTGAGTTTGACAGTCCCCGCCTGACAGTCGCGGGTTCCGCAGGTCACTCGGCACGTTGCCGGTTCGAAGCAACCGCTTCGAAGAACAGAAGTAAGCACCGGCCCGAGGCTACGGTCGCCTCTCTCGCACGCACTCCATCCCTGGAATGCGCGGCCTCGGGCCGGTGCCGCCTGGATCCAACATCCGTGCCGGCGCCGGGCACGCCGGGCCCAGTGTGCAGACCAGTGGTCGTTGCTTGCGCACTGTTGCGGTCGCGTAACGACTAGGAATCGGCGCGGGGTCGAGCGGCTGCCTCGGTCGCCATGTGGCCGTGCAGGTGGGCGATGCGCCAGGCGCCGTCGCCCTGCCGGCGCCACACCGCCACGTACTCGAACACCACCAGCTTCGCCGGCGCATCACCGATGGCGACGTCGCCGCGAACGGTGCCGATCTCGTGCGCCCGCTCGCCGTCGACCCGCAGCGCGATCGTGAAGTGCGTGACCTCGCCGACGGTGGCGGACTGCATGCCAGCCGCTTCCATCGCCGCGAGAGCGACCCGGCCGCGCAATTCGGGTTGCCCGGCGACGGCGTAGGTCGCGTCGTCGGCATAGATCGCGCACGCCGCGATGGCATCCTTGCGGTGTGCGGCGGCGAAGTGCTCCTGCCACGCCCGCGCGATCGCCGCGGCGACGCTTTCGGCGCCGTCGCCGTCGCGCACCAGGTGCACGTCCATGGTGCAGCCACCGAACGTGGCCAACGCAACCAACAGCACGAGGAGGTGGCGCATGTCCGCATTGTGCCGCCCACGCGGCCGTTCGCCGAGTGCGGTGGCCATTGGAGGCTCCCGCACCGGTGCAGCATTTGACTCCGCCAGCGCCGCCACCTAGACACGTCGCCATGCCCGGTCCCCATGTCCGTGACGTCACCGCCGCCACCTTCCAGAAGGATGTGATCGAAGGTTCGGCGAGCGTGCCGGTGCTGCTCGACTTCCATGCGAGTTGGTGCGGCCCCTGCAAGGTGCTCGGGCCGGTCCTCGAGCGTCTCGCCGCCGAGTACCACGGCGCCTTCGAACTGGGCAAGATCGACTCCGATCGCGAACAGGATCTCGCCTACGCGTTCGGCGTGCAGGGCATCCCGTACTGCGTGCTGGTCGACGGCGGGCGGCCGGTCGACGCGTTCACCGGGGCGCAGCCGGAAGCGGAGGTGCGGCGCTTCCTGCAGCGCCACGGCAT
>JBASWX010000375.1:0-18399 GCA_049276695.1 Planctomycetota bacterium | reverse complement strand
CGTGCGGAGTTCAACGAGGCGCTCACCATCGCAGCAGCGCGGGCGACGAGAAGGACGCCGACGCGGGCGACGACGCCGACGCCGCCGCCGCGATCGCCGACGGCAACGCGCGCGACTTCCCCGATTCGCCGAGCGCCTTGCTGCAGGTGGTGAACGCAGCCACGCGTCGAGCCCACCGCGACCAGGCCGAGGCCGCGCTGGCAAGACTCGCGGCCCTGCACGCGGCGAAGCCGACCCCGGCCTCGCTGGAGAACCTGATGATCGCGCAACAGACCGCCGGCCAGAACGAGGCGGCGATGGTGAGCGCGCGCCAACGCATCGCCGCCGAGCCGCTGTCACTGCCAGCGTGGGACACGCTGCAGCAGGTGACCTTCGTGCTCGGGCGTCGCGAGGAGTCGATGGCGGCGATGGCCGAGACGGTCCGGATGCTCGGCCCGAGCCAGCCCCAGCGCACGGGCTTCATCGCGCGCAACTACGCCCGCTGGCTGCTCACCAGCGACGTCGACTGCGCCGTCCGCGTGTTGCTCGGTGCCTGGCTCGTCGACGGTGACGCCGCGAGCACGAGGATCGCGTTGATGATCGCGCAGCGAGCAGTCGACCGCAGCCGGATCGAGAACACGATCGAAGAGTTCGCCGGCCGCGACCAGGAATCGCTGCGCACGCTGACCGCGATCGTCGAGGAGGTCTTCGCCGGCAAGGGCACGGCAGAATGGTGCGCAGTGCTCGGCGATCACCTGCGGGCCGTGCACCGCTTCGCGCGCGCCCGCGGTGTCGCCGTGGTGTTGGTCAGCTACCCGTTCCGGCAGCACGACGTCGAACGCGCGCAGCGCGACATGGCCGAAGCCTCGGGCCTGCGGTTCGTTGCAGTGCACGAACGATTCGAGCGGGAGATCGCGGCGGGTCGCCGCGCCGAGTTGTTCGTCGCCGACGGGCACTGCACCGACGCGGGCTACGGCCTGATCGCCGAGCTCGTCGCCGAGGCCATCGCGCCGCTGCTGCGCTGACGCTGCTTGCCCTCGTCCGCATGGCGTGCGCTGCGCCCGGCTTGACAGCAGGCGCGCAGCGCAGGAGCGTTCCGGCGGAGGAGAGGCGATGCCCATGCCCACGCCACGTCACTGCCCGCTTCGTCTCGCCGCCGCCTTGTTCGCCAGCACCGCGGCCGTTGCGCAGGCAGCCAACGAGTTCGATTTCGACACGACGCAGCTGCCGGTGACGGTCATCACGCCGAACGGCAACCCGCACCAGATCACCACCCAGGTGACCTACACCGGGCAGAACCTGCAGCTCAACGTGCCGGTGACCGTGAAGAACAATGGCGAACTGCGGCTGCTGCGTTCGCAGCTGCGCGTGTTCGGCAACATCGTGATGGAAGAAGGCGGCCGCATCACGGTGATCGATTCGGACCTGCTGATGCCGTGCGCATTCCAGCGCCAGTTCGAGATCCGCACCGAAGGTGGCCTGCTGCACACCGAGCGGGCGCGCATCGGCAGCGGCTACCTCGGCGGCAGCCTGTTCCTGACCCGCATCCTGCACCTGCGCGGCACCTGGCTGGCGCGCAACACGATCATCCAGTCGACCTCGCTGATCCTCGCCGACGGCCGCACTGGCTGGTTCGGCAACACCGCGCAGAAGGGCGGTTCACTGTTCGGGATCGGCGTCTACGAAGGCGACCGCGCCGACTTCATCCACATGAGCGGCATGGGCGACGTGCAGCTCGCGAATGGCACCATGAACGTGTCGTTCTACTACGAGGCCGGCGGCCATGCCGGGCCGGTGGCGGTGACCGTCGACCTCGACAGCCGCAACCCGCTCACCCGGACGTATGGCGACCCGCTGAAACACACCGGCGTCACCTCGCCGATCGACAATGGTCCGTACCGGTTGTCGCTGACCAACCATCGCAGTCCGTTCTGGACGCTGCACGCAACCGACGCCGACCCGGCCCAGCCGCTGCAGACGATGACGCTGCAGAACGCCGAGGACATCGTGTGCAACTTCCGGGGCAACAACCTCACCGGCACGCCGATCCTGGCCGGGCCGTGGGGCAGCTACTACGCGACACTGCCCGGGCTGCCGTCGACGAACAAGCCCGGTTACCACGCGCTGCCCCCCGGGTGTTCGGTGCAACTCGCCAACGTCAGGTACCAGTCCGGGCCGGGCGTCAACGACTGGAACCGCATCCGCTTCTGGGGTGTCTACGTCACCGGCGCCGCCAGCAACCTGACCATCAACGGACCGACGAACTTCGGCGAGCTGCACGTCAACTACGGCGTCGTGAACCTGACCAGTTCCAGCGGCTTCGAGATGGGCAGCCTGGCGAACACGCTGCGCTGTTTCTACGGCGGCACGCTCAACATCAACAATGCGGCGATCGGCGACTTCTCGCTGGGGTCGCCGCTGGTCGGGCTGATCGAGTGCAACCACAACAGCACCTGCACGGTGACCAACTCGCGCATCGCCGCGATGCGCTTCCGCACGACCAATGCCGCGGCCAGCATCTCCGGCAGCAACCTGTTCGGCGTGCAGAACATCATCACCGACACCGCGGCCGGCGGCACCGTGTCGATCACGCAGGCGACGCCGGCGCAGTCTTGGGATCTGCAGAACCCCGGCTTCGAGTCGGCCCTGATCGCGGGCAACGTGCCGCCCTACTGGGGGAACTCGGCGGTGACCGGCAGTCTGGTCGCGGGGGCATCGCCCGGCGCGCCAGCACCCAACGCATCGGTGTACCAGTTCCAGGGGACCGCCGCAGGCGCGTACCTGCAGAAGCAGTTCACCATGCCGGTGGACACGTATGTCAGTTTCCTCGGCTCCGCGCGCATCACCGCCGCGCCGACGTCCGGCGTGCTCCAGTTCTCGACGTGGAATGGTGCGCAGGCGCCAACGGACGCCCTGAACCTGGGCCTGATCAACAGCTGGCAGCGCCTGCACGTGCCGGTGGTCAACACGACGGCGCTGGGGACCACGTTGCGCTTCACGCACACCGGCACCGGCGGGCTGGTGCAACTCGACGACATGCGCATGCTGGTCGGCAACTGGTGGGAACAGGACAACCTCGGCAACCTCGGCTTCGAGGGACTCTGCCGGGACCAGGGCCTGGCGCCCAACTACTGGGTCGCGCCGGATGCCTGGTATGCATTCCAGGTGCAGTGCGCGACCGACGCCGGCGTCACCCGCCCCGGCGCGCTTGCCGGTTCGACGTCGATCCGGATGACGCCAACCGCCGCTTCGGGCAGCATCTCGAAGTCGGGGACGTTCTTCCGCGCCGGCGAGTCGGTCCGCGTGCGCGGCTGGATGCGCGGCACCCCGACCGCGGGCGCCAACATGCAGGCGGTCGTCGGCAACGGCGCCGGCTTCGCCGTCGTCGCACCGCCCAACGTGTTCTCCGGACCGCAGCCGTGCGACGGGGTGTGGCGCCAGTTCGACCTGACCTACGTCGTGCCGACCAGTCCTTCCTACACGCGCATCGATCTCGGTGCGACCAATCTCACCGGCGTCCAGGTCTGGTACGACGACGTCACCGTGAAGGTCCAATGATCCTCGCTCGCACCGTCCGCGGCGTCGCGCTCATCGCCCTGTCGACCGCCGCGCTTCCTGCCCAACTCGTCTGGCCGGCCGCCTACGCGGCAGCCCCGGGCAATGCCGTGTTGAACACGCCGTTCACCGCGCAGCCTGGCCACCCGACGCCGACGACCCGGTGCTGCGTCGTCATCGACGCCGCCTCGCTGCCGTTCGGTCCAGGCACGACGCTGACGCAGCTGGCGCTGCGCCGCGACACTTCGTACGCCGCGCAGTCCTACGCGACGGTGAACGGCGCGCTGCGCGTGCGTATCGGCCGCGCCGTGGCGCCGCCCGACCAGGTCCAGGACGTGCGCTTCCACCGCCTGTGGAACGGCCAGCCGACCCAGGTCTTCAATGCGAACTCGGCGACGCCGTTCACGGTGCCGGCTGGACCCGCCCCCGGCACATCGTTGCCGCCGTTCAACGTCGTGATCACGTTCACCACGACCTTCCTCTACACCGGCGGGCCGCTCGGCATCGAGATGACGTTCACGCCGAACCCCGGCTCGTCGCTGTGGCGCGTCGACGGCTTCGCGGTGCCGGAACCGATCAACGGCACCTTCCGCAAGCTGGGCAACGGCTGCCTGGGCAGCAACGCGTTCACGCCGTTCCACTACGCGTTCCCGGAGACCGCCGTGCCTGGCGGCAACCTGACCGTGCAGATGGAGGGTTCGGTGCGCCCGGCGACCCCGGGCACGCTGCAGGACTTCGCGATGCACCTCGTCGGCCTGTCGGGCACGACCATCGGTGGCATCGTGCCGTTGCCGATCGACCTGGCGGGCATCCTCGGGACGCCGGTCGGCTGCATGCTGCGCGTCGACCCGCTGCTGTCGAACCTCGTGTTCTGCTCCAACCCATCCCTGCTCTACAACCGCGCGATCGGCCAGGTGCTGCTCCCCAACAACCCGACCCTGGCCGGCGCCAACCTCTACAGCCAGTGGCTGTGCTTCGACTACGGCGTCAGCGCACCGTTCCTGGCGACCGTGTCCGACGGCATCGAGATCACGCTGGGCTCGCTGCCGGCGTCGACGCAGCCGCGGCTGGCGCGCACGGTGTGGAAGTACGGCGCCACCTCGTTCGTGAACGAGATCGACAGCGGCCGTTTCGTGCCCAACGGCTACGGCCCGATCCTGCGTTTCAACTGATCGCGACGCAGCGTGGGCCGACGCCGGGTCGGCGAGGCCGGCGCCGGCGCGTCAGTCGCGGCGCAGGATGTACGTGCACCACAGCTCGGCGAGCTGGCAGTCCGGCATGCTGCGCCAGGGCTCCTGCAGGCGGGCCCGGATCGCTGGCGGCACCTGGATCGGCGGCCCCGGGAAGCGCTCGAGGATCGCGAATCCGTTCGCCCGGAACAGATCCTCGAACTGGCAACAGCGCAACCGGTTCGATTCACTGACGATCGGCGCGGCGGCGTCGACCGTGAGGAACCCGAGCGCGTGCACCGCGGGATTGCCGAAGCGACTGTGGTCGGACACGTCGATGCCATGGATGCCGAATCCGCCAGGGCGGGTGATGCGGGCCAGCTCGGCGAGCGCGGCAGCGGGGTCGCGCACGTGTTCGAGCACGCTGTTGCTGACGGCGAGATCGACGCTGCCGGCATCGAGGCCGGTCGCGTCGATCGACCGCTGCAGGTAGACGAGCCGCCCTGCACTCAGGCCGCCGGCGTCGCCCTTCGCCATGCGAGCCAGGTCGAAGTCGGCGACGTTGGCCAGGCACTCGCGCCCGGTGATCGTGTAGTTGCCGAAGGCGCGACCCGGATCGATCGCAACCGCCGCAGCGAGATCGGCCAGCACCCTGACGGCGCGAGCCGGATCGGCAACCGGATCGAGTTCGAGGCACGTGGCGCGTTCGACACCGATGAGCAGGTGGGCGAACATCCGACCGTAGGGATTGGTCGAGCCACAACCGACGTCGACGTGGTGCGCGCCGCGGATGCGC
The DNA here is from genome assembly GCA_049276695.1 of Planctomycetota bacterium. Classification (GTDB taxonomy): domain Bacteria; phylum Planctomycetota; class UBA1135; order UBA1135; family UBA2386; genus UBA2386. The sequence goes on along the minus strand of JBASWX010000375.1, from coordinate 12,900 downwards.
AGGCCATGGCGGGTGGCGGCGAGCTTGATCGCCCAGAACGTCTGCTCCACGCAGGCCGCCGAGAACCGGTTGTCGGGCACGCTCGTCAGTGGTTCGAGCGCCATCTGCAACTCGACGAGCAGGTGCAGGTGCTGCATGCGGACATAGTTCGAGTCGTGCTCGGCCTTCTGCTCGAGACGCTCGAGCAGCGTGCAGCCGAGGTCCCAGGTGGCCACGTCGTCGAGCCGGCGCTTGGGCTGGAAGCGATGACGATTGAGTCTTCCATGCGATTCGCTGCTCATGGCTTGCTCGCCAAGCCTACCGCGACCGCAGGGTCGTTGCCGGAGGCGGGTGTCGTCGATCTGGCCCGCCTGATCCCGACGCCACGTCGATCGGGAACGAGATCGACAGCCGGCGCTTCGTGCCCGACGGCCAACGCCCGATCCCGCGCTTCAACTGACCACGGTCCCGACGCGCACCTTGCCGCCCTCGCCATGCCAGTCGGCGGTGAGGTCGAGCCACAGCGCAAGGCCCTGGTACGGCGCGAAGCCGGCGTAGCGGCGGGCCACCGTGCGATCCGATGGCGGTTTCCTGGCGCCGGCGAGCGCCGCGAGGCGGGCGCGACACCAACTGTCGAGTGCCAGGCGGTCGTAGTGGCCGCAGAGCCGCATCGCCTGGCCCGCCGCGTAGGGCCCGAAGCCGTGCAGCGACAGCAGCCGGCGCCAGAGTTCGTCGGCGGCCTGCGGCGCGAGGAAGGTGTCGTCAGCGAGGTCGCCGCGCGCGAACGAGCGCGCCAGCCGCACCGCGGCTTCGGCGCGATAGCCGGCGCGCACGACCTCGCGGTAGAAGGAGGTCGCGCGCAAGCACTGCTCCGGCGTCGGGAATGCGCGGGCTCCGCTCGGCGCCGGCGAGCCAACGGCGGCAACGAGGTTGCGGGTCATCGCCTCGGTGCCGGCCCAGGTCGTGTTGGTCGTGAACAGCAGCTTCATCAGGTCCTCGAACACCGTCGCCGATCGCATCAGCCGGCCGGCGCCGCGACGGGCCGCCCAGTGCAACCGGGGTTCCTGCGCGCACCGGGCGTGGAACGCGGACAGGTCGTCGTGCAGCCGCAGCATGTGCACGACCTGCGCCGCCGCCAACTTCGACAACTTCGCCGGCAGCGGTTGCAACGCCGCCAGTTCGAGGCGCAGTTCCGTCGCCGTGGCCTGCCGCAGCGTCGCGTCGACCGCCGCGTCGCCGAGCCGCAGCACCGTCGTCAGCGTCGACGTGCTGTCGTCGAAACGATGGGGCGCCAGCGCGACCCAGCCGTGGCCGTGCAGGCAGAGCCGGAGATCGAACGGCGGCGTGACTGGGATCGTGACGGTCCGTCTCGGCATCGGGAACGTGATGCTATCGAGGACTTCACGACGGTCGCGGCCCCTGTTGCCCACCCGCCCGACGTGGATTCGTGGATCGTGCCGGGCGCCGCGAGCGCGGAGTGCGGGCCCGCGGCCCGTTACGCGGCAGTTCTGGCAGAATACAGGCGCCCGGTCTGCCTTCGCCCCATCGGATCCGACCATGCTCCGTGCCACCGCATCGCTCGTCGCGGTCGTTCTCGCCTGTGCTGTCGGCGCCCAGGATCTCTCGGTCCCGCGGTCCTTCCACGGTTTCGGCGACCCATCGGCGCTCGCGCTGAACGCAGCCGAGACCCGCGCCTATGTCGGCGAGAGCGCGGCGATCGCCATCCTCGATCTGACCACGCTGTCGGTGCCGCTGCCGGCCAGCGCGGTGCTGGCGCGCGTCGGCGTCGATGCCTCGGTGGTCGGGCTCACGCTCGATGAACCCAACCAACGACTGTTCATCGCCGGCGGCAGCTTCGGCCTGTCGAGCATGAACCTGGCCAGCCCGGCGCTGCCAGTGACCAGCCACGACGACCAGGGCGATCGCGTCTGTTTCGAGGTCGCGTTGGCGGCTACCCACGTGGTCGCGGTGTTCGGCGCCAGGAACGCGTCGCTGCTGCGGGTGTACGACCGCACGACGTTGGCGCTGGTCAGCAGCACGCCGCTCGGCACCGGGACCGCGTTCGCAGTCGCGATGGACGGGGTGCACGCCTACGTCGCGATGGGCAGCGGTGGACTGACGCGCGTCGACCTGACCAATCCGGCGGCGCCGGTGGTGCAGCCCGGCCCGGTGTTTCCGGTCAGCGTGTTCGGAGAACCGGCGCGCGCGCGCGACATCGCGGTCGGCGGCGGTCGCGTGTACGTCGCCGCCGATGGCCTCGGGCTCGTCGTCGCGCGCACGACGCTGCCGTGGGGCCCCGCGATGCCGTGGTCGTCGTTCCCGCTGACCGGAGCATCGGGGCCGGCGACGGCGACGATCTACGGGCATCGCGTCGGTCTCGTCGGTGCGTTCGTCTACGTCGGCGCCACCAGCAAGGCCGGCCGCGAACACGACGGCGGCCCGTTCACGTCGTACGGACCGATGAACTACTCGCTCGCGGTCGGCGGCGTCGTGACGCCCTCGCCGCTCGCCGACAGCGACGCGATGGTGGTGTTCCAGCTCGGGGCTGCCGGACTGGTGCAGGTCCAACAGGCCAGCATGGACGGCGCGTGGCGAGAGTTGGTGGCGGGAGTGACGAAGGTCTACGGCGTGCACGCGTTCGGCGGCACGTTCGTTCGCTCCGCGGCGAACGTCGGCGCCGTGCTGGCTTCGTACCACGGGCTGGTCAATCTGCCGGCGGAAGCGTTCGTCAGCCTGCGCAATCCGGACGTGATGCTGTGCGGCCAGGACGGCTCGGGGCCGAACTACATGGGCCTGCTCGACATCACCGACCCGGGTGCAATCGCGCCGATCCCGGGCACCGCGACGCAGGGTTCGTTCGGGCTGTGGTTCGACGCGCACTGGCCGGACGCCAGTCCGGATCGCGAGTGGTTCGTCGGCAGCGGTGACGACGTCTGGCAGCTGCGCCGCTTCGACGTCACGCAGCCGGGGCTCGGCCACCACTGGAACGTGCCGTCTCCCGACGATCCGCAGCCGGGCTTCAACAACGGCCGCAACTACTTCCTGTCCTGGCTCGACGGCGACCTGCTGCTGCTGACGCGCGGCGGCACCCGCTGGGGGCTGGTCGGCCATTCGAAGTCGGCACTGCAGGCACAGGCGGGAGCCTTGGCGCCGGGTTCGACCTTGACCACCGCACCGCTGTGGCAGCTCGAGACGCACTTCGCCGGCGAACTCGACCAGGCGCAGACGTGGCGGTGCCGCACCTTCGCACTGCCGTCGGGGCAGCGTTACGCCGCCATCGCCGCCGGCTTCCACACCGCACCCGGGCCCGACCAGAGCCGGCCGCAGGTGGTGCTCTACGACGTCACCGCGGGCACCGCCGCGGCACCGACGTTCGTCAGCCGGATCCTCGGTCCGAACCTGCAAGGCAACGCGATGGCGGTCGAGCCGTACCGGATCGGCGCGACAACCTTCCTGTTCGTCGTCGACTTCGGCTGGGGCGTACACGTGTACGACGTGTCGGCGCCGGCGGCACCGGCGCTGGTCGGGGGCTGGCAGTCGCCCGCGAACGCGATCGACGGCACGATCGACCACCCGAGCGACATCGAAATCGACCGCGACGAAGCGACCGGCAACCTGTACGCGTACGTCACCGCGTGGCGGCGCGGCCTCGTCCGCCTCGACGTCACCAATCCTGCCTCGTTCGCGCTCCCGGTCGTCGGCGAACGCGACACACCGGGCCTGCCGTACGGCATCGCGCGGCGCGACGCGTACGGGTCGCAGGGCCTCGTGCTCGCCGACCATCAGGCCGGGTTGCGCCTGTACGGACAGTACGCGAGCTGGCAGCCGTTCGGCAGCGGCTGCGCCGGCGCCGCCGGCGTGCCGGCAGTGCAGGTGACGAGCCCACCGGTGCTCGGTGGCACGCTGTCGCTCGCGGTCCAGAACCTCGCCGGCGGAATCGCGGTGATGGTGATCGGCTTCACGCCAGTCAGCGTGCCGCTCGCCCCGCTCGGCCTGGGCTTCGGACCGGGATGCACGTTGTTGGCCACGCCTGACGTCCTCGAGGTGCTGGCACAGACCTCGGGCACCGCAACCTGGAGCCTCCCCATTCCCAACACGGCGAGCCTGCGCGCAGTCCACCTCTACCAGCAGGTCGCCGAGTTTGCCGCTCCGTCCGCGGTTTCCGCCGGCGGCGATGCCAAGATCGACTGAATGGCACGAGCCCGACCTGCTGGCCATTCTCGGCGCGGCCTGAGGTTCGCGTTCTTCGTCGCGGTCAGCTCGCTGCTGCTGCTCGAGGTCGTGCTGCAGGCCGGCTCGGTCCTCGTCTGGCTCCTGCACCCGGCACCGGCGCCCGCATCTCCTTCGGATCGAACCGTTCTCTGCGTCGGCGACTCGTGGACGCACGGCATCGGTGCTTCGGATCCGTTGACCGGCTCCTATCCCGCGCAGCTGCAAGGCCTGCTGCGCGAGCGCTCGAGCGAACCCTGGTCCGTGGTCAACTGCGGTCAGGCAGGCCAGAACTCGCGGGAGGTGCTGGCACGCCTGCCGGCGCAACTGTCCGAGTTCAAGCCGCGGATCGTCTGCCGGTACAAGATCTGGTTCCTGGGCCATCGCGACGACGCCGAGGCCCTGCGTTCGATGTTCGCCGGCTACGTGGTATTCAACGATGCCGACTTCCTCGAGCAGATGCTCCTGGCAATGCTCGATGGTCCAGCGTCGCTCGCGACGGCGCGCGCGACCTTGCGCACGTTCGCGCGCTACGCCGCGGTCCGGCAACGACTGGAGCGGATCCTCGCCGACGTCGCAGAACGGAACGCCAGCGATGCCGCCACTGAAGTGCTCGTACGGCACTTGGCGCGCATGGTCGCCGCCTGCCGCGCCACCGGATGCCGGCTACCGCATGATGGCGGAGATCATGGCCGAGGCGCTGTTGCCTCTGCTCGGCGCCCAACGCAAGTGACGTCGGCCACCCTCCGGCACAACCACACCGGAGTCGTCAGACGCGCACGTCAGCGGCCGGAACCGCACCGGACTCGTTCGCCAGCCGCGGCGTCACCTCGTCGCGCAAGAACGCGTCGACCTGGTCCACCGACCGACCGATGAAGCGCCGCGGATCCATCAAGCCGGGCAACAGGTGCCGGATGGCGGCGAAGGCCGGGTCCTCCGCGATCAGTTGCAGCAGTGGATTGGCGCGTCCCTCGGCCTTGACGGCGCGAGCCGCTTCGCGGCTGTGCACCCGAACGCGCTCGTGCAGATCCTGGCGATCGCCACCGGCAGCGACGCCAGCCATCAGGATCTCCTCGGTGCCAAGGAATGGCAGCTGCTCGCGCAGCTTCTTCTCGATCACCTTCGGGTAGACGACGAGTCCGCGGGCGACGTTCTCGACCAGCACGAGAATGCCGTCGATTGCCAGGAACGACTCCGGCAGTGCGATCCGCCGGACCGCCGAGTCGTCGAGCGTGCGCTCGAGCCATTGCGTCGCCGCCGTGTGCGCGCTGGTGGTCGCGACTTCGATCACGTAACGCGCCAGCGAACAGACTCGCTCGCAGCGCATCGGGTTCTTCTTGTAGGCCATCGCCGAGCTGCCGACCTGGGTCGATTCAGCAGGCTCCTCGAGTTCGCCTTCGTGCGAGAGCAGCCGCAGGTCGGTCGCGAACTTGCTGGCCGACTGTGCGATCGCCGACAACACCTGGTGGATCGTCCAATCGATCTTGCGCGGGTAGGTCTGGCCGGTGAGTGCCACGGCCTTGCGGAAGCCCATCGCGCGGGTGACCCGCGTCTCCAGTTCCTCGACCTTGCGATGGTCTCCACCGGCGAGCACCAGGAACGTGGCCTGGGTTCCGGTCGTGCCCTTGACCCCCCGGAAGGGCAACCAGTCGACCACGCGTCGCACCTCGTCGAGGTCGAAGGCGAAGTCCTGTGCCCACAGACAGGCGCGCTTGCCGACGGTGACGGGCTGGGCCACCTGGAAGTGCGTGTAACCGAGGCACGGCTCTGCCTTCCATCGGTCGGCGAAGGTGGCCAATGCCCGCAGCACCGCCCCCAGGCGCAGCGTGATCAACCGCAGCGCGTCCCGATAGATCAGCAGGTCGGCGTTGTCGGTGACGAAGCAGCTGGTGGCACCCAGATGGATGATCGGGCGCGCCTTGGGACACAGGTCGCCGAAGTGGTGCACATGCGCCATCACGTCGTGGCGCAGCTGCTTCTCATATGTGGCCACCTTCTCCCAATCGAACTGGTTGCGATGCGCCCGCAGTTCCTCGACCTGTTCCTTGGTCACCGGGAAGCCCAGCTCGTGCTGGGCCTGGGCCAAGGCGATCCAGAGGTCGCGCCAGGTTCCATGGCGCACGCGCGGCGAGAACAACCGCGCCATGTCCCGGCTCGCGTAGCGCTCGATGAGCGGATGGTCGAAGCGATCGCCGGGTTCCATGCAGGCCTCTGTACCCAGAGGCCTGCTCGGCTGCCACGCTCAGCAGCTCACCCACACCTGCCGGCACCGGGTCTCGTAGCGCGCCGGAACCCACACGCGGCGGCAACCGCCCGCATCGACGATGCCCCAGTGCCGGCGCCCGCAGTGGTCGACGATCCAGCCGTAGGTCGGCGGCACGTGTTCGTCGTGCCAGTAGCCGGGGATCAGGACCTGCTCCTGCACCGTCTCCCCACGACCCTGGACCCGGTGGCGGGTGGCCGGCGGGCAGTGGTTGTGGTGGCGACCGCCGACTGCGACCGACCCGCGGAACATGTTGCCGAGGCGACCTTCGATCCTGACCTGGGCCGGCGCCGCAACTGCGGCGAGCAGGGCCGCGACGCAGAACAAGGGGAGTTTCATCATGGCAGGCGACTCGGCGCAGTCGTCGCGCCCGCCGTTGGCGACGCCCTCTTGCGGCGAATGCGTGGCTCGAAGCCGGCCATGGCAGGGAGATCCAGGCGAACGCGGCGGCGCATGTCTCGGCCCGGCAGCAGCGATTCCACGGCAGCGAGACACTCGGGCGCGAGCGGCGCCACGGCAGCGGGTTGCGGCCTGGCGGAGCACTGGTCCGCGGTCAGGGGCTGCCGTAGCGCAGCGACAGGAGGCTTGCCCCGTCGGCATCGAGGGTCACGATGAACAGCCGGTCGTACTCGTCGTCGGCGATTGTCGGAGGCTGCCGGATGCCGAGTGCCTTCACCAGTTCGGGCAGCGTGTTCGAGTGGCCGCACACCAGCACCGTCTGCCCGGCGTAGTCGTTCCGGAGCCTCGCGGCCAAGGTCCGCCCGTCAGCGGCCGGCACCACGATCGCCGTGAGCCCGTGGGTCTTGCACGTCGGGCCGACCGTGTCCGCCGTGCGTCGGAATTGGCTGGTGTACGCCGCGGTGAGCGGCAGGTCCCGCAGCGCGCGGGCCAGCGCCCCCGCCCTCGCCTGCCCTGCAGCGTTGAGCTCCGCGTCCGTCGCCGCGTCGACCTTCTCGCCGTGGCGCACCAGCACGATCGTCGTGACCGGAGTCGACGCGCCATCCACCATCGCCCGGACGCGGGCAGCCAGGCCGCGCGCGAGGTCGTTCGGCACAGCGATCGTCAGGTTGTACTGCCGCAGTACCCACCGATCGGCGCGCTTGATCAGCACCCCGGAGCCTCGGCATTCGCCGTACGCGGCGTTGTCGAGGCGTTCGTCGAACCACGCGACGGTCTCGCCCGGTTCGACGTGAACGTGCCGCACGAGCGGCACGTAGGTCCACGCGGAGTCGCGCTGGAAGTACGGCAGCGCGAAGGCCCGGAACTCTGTTCCGGTCCAACGCTCCGTGCCGTCGGTACCGAGGAACACCGCGTCGTCGGGGAGGATTGCGAAGTACCGCGCCTCGTCGCCGTTCGCCGCCGCATCGTGGAAGTCGTCCAGCGTCCGGTCGACGGATCCGGCGACGCCAGGCGGTGATCGTTCCGCGCGAAGTCTCGCGAAATGGGGCGCCAGGCTGGCGCCAGCGGTCCCGTCCAGCGCGTGCACGCGGCGCGCCGGCAAACGGCGCACGGCCCCGAGATCGGCGCCGGCGGCGGCCCCGAACGCGGTGAACGACTGGAACTCGTGACGACTGGCGAGCACCGCAGCGATCGCCCAGGCGGCATCGGCACCCACGGCGGCGTGCATGCCACCGTGCTCGATGCGGATCGCTCGCCGCAACGCCGTGAGCAGGGGCGCCAACGATGCAGGAGTGCCGTCCGCCGTGCGTACCGGTGCGACGACCGCGCAGCCGGCGGCGACGGGCTCGACGCCGATCGCCTGCACTGCGGCCCGCGCCGCCGCCTCGCCGGCGCTGTCCGGGAACACCACGATCACCGGCATCCAACCGTCGGTTGCCGGCAGCGCGACGCAGCAGCGCCGAGCCGAGCCATCCTCGAGGGTGAAGTCCCGCAGTTCCTGCGCCCGACCTTCGGCGAGGCAGGCCATTGCCATGAGACCGGACGCCAACGAAGCGGTGCGCATCCGGGGACCTCTACCGCACGCCGCCTCTGGCGCCCAGGGGTTGCTGCACTGCAACCGCAGCAGCCTCTTCACCGCGTCATCGAGCGGCGGCGGCTCTGCGAAGCCGAGCTTCTCGAAGCCCCCTGGAACCGCATCCGCGATCAGGTCACTTGCCCGCCCTCGCCTTCGGCTCGGCCACCGTCCAGGTGACGCGTTCCTTGCCATAGCCCACGGCGAGTTGCAGCTCCGCCTTCTCCTTCTTCGCCGAGATCAGCTCGAGCGTCGGCATCGGCGCCTCGACCTTCAGGTCGAGCGGCGCCTTGCTGCCAGTGACAACGCGCGCTTCGTCTGGCCCTTTCACCTCGCCGAACCCGAACTGTTCGGTGGGTGCTGCCATCCACGGGATCAGCTCGACCTCGTCCTTCGCCACGACCAGGTTCCAACTGTCGTCGCCACGGCTCAACGTCGCGACGGGCGTCGGCAATCCAGCCTCGAGCCGCTCCGCCGGGATCTGGAACAGCACCGCCTTCCACCCGGGCAAGGTGAACGGCTTGTTGCCGATCACGGTGGCGTCGCCGACCCACTCGTCGGGCCCGAACTGCACGACGATCTACACCGGCTGACCACTCGCCGTGACCGCACCCTTCTTGCGCCACTGGATGTCGAGCTTCCTGGTCGGCTTCGGCGCCTTGCCGAGCGGGCCGTCGACCCGGCCGTCGCCCGTCGCCGCCAGCGCGCGGCCACTGCCGTTCACCATCAGGGCGCACGCGCTCTCGTCGGTGCGCTGCAGGTTCACCCGGTAGGCGCCGGGCGCCACGATCGAATCGCCGGCGAGCAGCGGCACGTCGAGGCGCATCGTGCTCGCCTCGTTGAAACCCAGCCGCCAGGTCTCGCCCACCGGCAGCTCGCCGATGCCGTGCTTGCCCACCGGAACCGCACCGAACTCGATCGTCGCGGTGCGCTTCATGTGTTCGAAGGTGGGAGTCGGGCGCTGAGCCGGCAGGGCGGCGGCGAATGGCAGCAGGAACAGGCTGGGCCGGAGCATGGGTTTCCTCGGGGCGAGGCGATTACGCACCACAGACGCCGGTGGTTACCGTTCGCGGCGAACTGCCGCACCGATCCATCCGTCGCTTACCCACGGCCCTCGCCGGCGGTCAGGATCGCGTGGAAGAACAGCTTGAAGGTGGCCAGCGGCTGACCGCGATAGGTGACGTCGGCGCCGAACAGCACCACGCGGCCCTTGCCGACGCGCGCGCACAGCGCGGCTGCCTTGCCGACCAGGAACTCCTCACCGATCGCCCAGCCGCTGACCAGCGTGTCCATGCCGCGGTAGCGCGCGACCACCTCGATCGCGGCCTTGCTGTCGGTGACCTCGAGGATCGCCGAACTGGTGTCGACCATCGCCGCGATCTCGCGCGGCAGGCCGCGCGCGATCGCGTGCGAGGTGTCCAGCTCGATCGCCAGCAGCGACCCCGGCACGTAGAACTCTTCGCGGCGCGTGCGGCGCTCGCCATCCTCGGCCGGCAGCCAGGTCCCGACCTTGACCGGCAACTCGAAGTGGCGGATCACCTTGTCGACCTCGCCGCCGAGCGCGATCAACGTGCCGCCCTGTTCGACGAACTGCCGGATCGCCGGCAACGACTTCTCGCCGGTCAGCCGCGTCGCCCGCGACTCGAGGTTGCTCCAGTCCTCGAACGGCGGCAGCGCCTTCTTCAGTTCCGGGATGCGTTCCTCGTCGCGACGGGTCGCCGCGCGTTGCAGATCGCGTTGGCCTGGCAGGCCGGTGTGGAACACCAGCACGTCGAAGTCCCTGCCCAGGTCGCCGGCTTCGATGCGGTCGCCCCACACCTGCTGCACCGGGAACCCGAACTCCTGCAGCAGCCACTGGTCCCAGCCGGTCGGCATGTGACCGCCGAACGTGTCGAACAGACCCAGCCGCACCGGCTGCAGCGCCTGGCGCGCCTCGCGGGTCGCGACCTCGACCGCGTTGGCCGCGACGCCGAGCTGTTCGGCGGCGGTGCGCAGCACGGCGCGCGCGCCATCGCTGACCGGCACGAACCAGTAACCGAGCGGCGACCATTCAACGCGGTGTCCGGCCGCCAGCAACCGGTTCACCGCGATCACGGTGTGGCTGTCGCGCGGGTCGAGCGTCCAGCCGGCGCCACCACTCGCCATGATCCGGCCCTCGAACGCCTCGTTCGAGCGCAGCAGCTCGAACGCCCGGTCGACCGCTTCGAAGCCGCGCTCGAGCTCCACTCCCATCTGCATCGCCAGCGTCCAGCCCGCGGCGTCGTACGGCGCGACCGGCCGACCTTCCCTGATGTCGTTCGGGTGCCACTGCGGCTCGCACTGGTCGAGCACGTGCGCGCGGTAGGCCTGGTCGCAGCGCACGACGAACGAGCCCGCCGGCATCGTGACGCCGTTCATCGGGAACGGCTCGCGGGCCCGGTGCACCTCGACACCGCAGCGCTGCAGTGCGCGCACGAAGCGCTGGCACGCGCTCCAGTCGGCCTGGTCGCTGCGCAACACGTAGATGCGCGGGTCGCGCAGGCACGGGTCGACGAACACCGACTCGGGCTCCTCGCGGCGGCGCCCCGCCTCGACCAGCCACGGCGTCGGCGTCCAATGGTCGCGCCGCCCGCGTTCGATCGCGCGGCTGCCCATGGTGTGGATGTCGCGCAGCAGTTCGCGCCGGTAGCGCGCGGCATAGTCGAGGATCGCGAAGTTCGCGGTCTGCAGGTACTCGATCGTCTGGCGCGCGTGCCAGGTCTGCGGCGGGACCGGATCGGGATAGTCGCCGTACGGCAGCCGCCGCTCGAGCGGCTGACGGATCGGCGTCGGTTCGGGCCGCCCGAAGCTCTCGGTCAGGATGCCGATGATGTTGTGGAAGTAGTTGGTCGAACGCAGGCCGCCGTTCCACCACCCGGAATAGGGCGCGCCGCTGCGCGAGATCACGCCCGGCTTCTGCTCGGCGGCGAAGCGCTGGTTCATGTGCGCGCTGACGATCTCGATGCCGCGGATCACGATCGGATCCACCAGGTAGTTGTGCGGATCGCGGAACGGCGGCGTGAAGATGATCGTGTTCTGCGGCGCGCTCTGGTGGTGGTTGTAGACGATCTGCGGACACCACTCGCGGTAGAAGATGCGGTTGACGTTCTGCGCCTCGAGCTGGTTGCAGACGTAGAAGTCGCGATTGTTGTCGTGCCCGATGTAGCGCTGGTACAGCACCGGGATCGTCATGCTGCGCGTCGCGCGGTAGGCGTTGGCGACCAGCTCCAACCCGTCGGGATTGACCGGGCACGCCAGCAGCACGACCTCGTCGAGGATGCGCGCGACCTCGTCGTCGCTGCGCGAGTTCATCTGCCACACCAGTTCGAGGATGTTCTGGCCGGCGATCGCCTCGGTCGAGTGCAGACCGGCGTCGATCCACACGAACGCGCGCCCCTCGACGGCGAGTTCCTTGGCCGCCTTCGTGTCGACGCGGCCGCGGGCCAGCGTCACCGAGATCGCGCGCAGCCGCTCCAGGTTCGCCAGGTTCGCCGGCGAACTGATCACCATCATGTGCATGCGCTGGCCGTAGCTGGTCGGCCCGATGTCGAGGATGCGCATGCGATCGCTCTTCGCCTCGATCGCGCGGAAGTAGCGCATCAGGTCGGTGTAGTTGCACAGCTCGTGGTCGGCGCCGACTTCGTGCCCGAGGAACTCCTTCGGACTCGGCACCTGGGCCCGGCCGTCATGGGCCAGCAATGGCAGCAACAGCAACGCGGCGAACGGGAACGCAACGACGGGGCGCGGCGAGGGCATGGCGGTTCAGGATGCTACGGTCCGCGCCGCAGCGAGGGAGGGTCTGGCCACGCGTGACGAAACGTCGACAAGCCGGCGCCGCCGGCGTCAGGCCGGGCCCCGCAATCAGGTACCGCCTTCGCTGACGAAGGCGCCCCACGTGCCAGGCAGACCTTCGCCGCTCGCCTGCCGCGCGCGCGCCAGGGCCCGCAGTTGCGCCGCCCGCAGCGCCGCCGCCGGGGAGCGGCCGGCGCCAAACAGTTCGCGGTAGAAGTCGGCCATCAGCGCCGCCGTCGCGGCATCGTCGACCCGCCACAACGACGTCACCGTGGTGCGGGCGCCGGCCATGCGCAGCGACCGGCGTAGCCCGAGCAGGCTCTCGCCCGCGAACGGCTTGCCGAGTCCGGTCTGGCATGCCGACAACACCACGAGCCGGCAGGCACGCAGGTCCAGCAACGCGGCCTCTTCGACAGTGACGATGCCGTCGTCCTTGCCCGGCGCGTCGTTCGCGAACGCCAACGCCACGCCCGCGCGGATTGCGCCCGGCTGCGCGTCGAGGCCATAGAAGCCGTGTGTCGCCAGGTGCAGGTGGGTCGCGGCGCCGGCACGTTCGCGCAGCACAGCCTCGGTCGCATGCTCACCCCGTACGACCTCGCGCTCGATTTCCGGCGCCATCGCCGCCAGCGCGTCCAGCTCTCGGGCCGTCGCCGGCAGCGGCCCGAAC
>JBASWX010000374.1:0-6109 GCA_049276695.1 Planctomycetota bacterium | reverse complement strand
ATGCGCAACTCGACGAAGAACTCGCCCGCTCGCGGCGGAAGGCAGCACTCCGCCAATCTTTTGACGGGGTCGAGCAGCGGAGAGGCTCACGATCAGGCCGCCTCATTCGCTTGTCTTAGGTCTAGTGATCGACCGGCTGGCCGAGGATCGCGAACAGCTCGTCGCGCTTCTGCGCCATCAGGGCCGGCGTGTCCGCCTCGAGGCACATGCGCAGGAACGGCTCGGTGTTGCTCGGCCGCACGTTGACCCACCACGTCGGGCAGGTGACCGTGATGCCGTCGAGGAAGTCGATCTTGCCGTCCTTCCTGTACTTCGCCTCGACCTGCTGCATCAGCGCCGCCTTGTCGGCGACCTTGAAGTTGATCTCGCCGGTGCCGTGGTACTTGCGCAGCGCGTCGGCGGCCTGCTTCAGCGTCTTCTTCTCGGCCGACAGCTGGTTCAGCACCAGCACCGCCGCCAGCACGCCGCAGTCGGTGAAGTAGTTCTCGGCGAAGTAGAAGTGCCCCGACAGCTCGCCGCCGCCGATGCAGTCGGTCTTGCGCATCGTCTCCTTCATGAACGAGTGCCCGACGCGTTCGCGCACCGGCCGGCCGCCGAGCTTGACGATCTCCTCGGGCACGACCTTGCTGCTGCGCAGATCGTAGATGATGCCCTTGCCCGGATGGCGCTGCAGCATGCCGCGCGCCAGGATCACCGTGATCAGGTCGGCGTGCACGGTGCGACCCTGCTCGTCGACGAAGGCACAGCGGTCGGCGTCGCCGTCGAACGACAAGCCGAGTGCCGCCTGGTGCTGCTTGACCGAGGCACGCAGCACGTCGAGGTTCGATTCCTTCAGCGGGTTCGCCTCGTGGTTGGGGAAGGTGCCGTCGAGCTGTTCGTACAGCGGCACCACCTTCAGGCCGGGGATCTTGGCGAAGATCTGCGGCGACTCGTTCGCCCCCATGCCGTTGGCGTAGTCGACGCAGACGGTCATCGGCGCGATGCCCTTGGCGAAACCGGCGATGTGCTCGATCCAGTCCTTCTTGACGTCGACGAAGTCGCGCTTGCCCTTCCTCGCCGCGACCTTGAAGCCGCCCTTCTGCACCAGCGCCTCGATGTCCTTGATGCCGGTGTCTGCCGACAGCGGCCGCGCCTCCTGCTTGCACAGCTTGAAGCCGATGTACTGCTTCGGATTGTGCGACGCGGTGACGGCCAGCCCGCCGTCGCACGGGATCTTGCCGATGCCGTAGTAGACCATCGGCGTGCTGGCGAGCCCGATGTCGACGACGTCGCAGCCCATCGCCAGCATGCCGTCGATCACCGCGTCCTGGATCTCGGGCGCCATCGTGCGCATGTCGCGGCCGACCACGAGGCGCTTTGCGCCCAGGAACTGCACCATCGCAGCGCCGATCGCGTACGCGGTCTTGGCGTCGATCTGGTCGGGATAGGTGCCGCGGATGTCGTAGGCCTTGAAGATGCTCACGGGTGGGCGGGGGTCAGGGAGTCGAGGGAGAAGGTGCCGCGGCGCGGAACGACCGGCACGCGGCGAGGCAGCGCTCGACGCCGGCATCGTCGACGTCGCGGTGCAGAACGAAGCGCACGCGCTGCGGCCCGAACCTGCCGGCCAGCACGCCGTGCGCCGAGAGGTGCGCGAGCAACGTCGGCACGTCGAGGCCGGTGTCGAGCATCACGATGTTCGTCTCGACCGCTGCGACGTCGACGCGCGCCCAGGCCAGTTCGGTCAGCCCGCGGGCCAGCCGTTGCGCGCGGACATGGTCGGCGGTGAGCAGCACCGGGCCGTCGCGCAGCGCCAGCAATCCCGCGGCGGCGAGCACTCCCGCCTGCCGCATGCCGCCGCCGAACGCCTTGCGCGCGCGGCGGGCTTCCTTGATGAACGCGGCGTCGCCGACGAGCAGCGAGCCGACCGGTGCGCCCAGTCCCTTGCTGAGGCACAGGCTGGTCGACGACAGCGGTGCCACCAGCTCCGCGGCGCGACAACCGAGTGCCACCGCGGCGTTCAGCAGCCGCGCGCCGTCGCAGTGCGTCGCCATGCCGTGCTTCTGCGCCATTGCCGCCAGCGCCGCGATACGCGCCGGGCTCGCCACCCGGCCGCCGGCGCTGTTGTGCGAGTTCTCGACGACGAGGAGCCGCGAGCGTGGGTAGTGCACGTCGTCGGCACGCAGCGCCGCCTCGACCTGGGCGGGCGTCGGGAAGCCGTCCGGGGCGGGCACCGGGCGCGCCTGCGTGCCCGACCAGCGCGCGATGCCACCAGCTTCGCTGACCCACAGGTGGGAACGTTCCTCGCAGATCAGTTCGTCGCCCGGGCGGCAGTGCAGGTGGATCGCGATCTGGTTGGCCATCGTGCCCGACGGCACGAACACCGCCGCCGCCTTGCCGAGCAGCGCCGCCGCCTCCTCCTCCAGCGCCCGCACCGTCGGGTCCTCCCCCATCACGTCGTCGCCGACTTCGGCCGCCGCCATCGCCGCGCGCATCGCCGGCGTCGGCCGGGTCACCGTGTCGCTGCGGAAGTCGGCGGCGAGGCTCATCGCGCGGCTGAGGATGCCTGGATCGTTCGCGAATGCAAGGCGGCGGGAAACGGTTGTGCGGCGGGACGCGGGCGGCGACCGTGCCTGCCCTGGACCCCCTCGCCCGACAACTGGCCCGGCTGCGCGCCTACGCGCTGTTCACCTACCCGTTCGCGTGCGTGCCGTTCCTGTACCTGTTCTTCCGCGAACACGGCATCGACGACGGCAGCTACGGCGAGATCATCGGCGCCTACTACCTGGCGATGTTCGTCGCCGAAGTGCCGACCGGCGTGCTCGCCGACCGCATCGGCTACAAGCCGATGCTGGTGGCGGGGCCACTGTTGCTGGCGCTCGGCTTCCTGTTGCTGCTGGCGTGCCCGACGTACGGCGGCTTCCTCGCCGGCGAAGTGCTGCTCGGCCTCGGGCACGCGGTGCTGTCCGGGCCGCCGGCCGCGATGCTGTACGAGTCGCTGCGCGCGGCGGGCCAGCAGCACCGCTTCCTGCGCGAGGAATCCCGGCTCGGCGCCTTGCGCATGCTCGGCACCGGCTCGGCGTTCCTGCTCGGCGGTGCCCTGGCGCGCAGCGGAACCGGCGGGCAGGCCTGGCAGCTGACGATCTTCGCAACCTGCGGGTTGACCAGCGCGGCGGCGGTGCTGGCGGCGGGCCTCGCGCCGGTTCGGCCGCCGGGCACGCTGCACTTCGCGGCGTTCGCGCGGCACGTCGGCCAGGACGTGCGCAACCCGGCGGTGCTGTGGCTGCTCGGCTACTGGATCGTGCTGTTCGCGCTGCTGC
Source organism: Planctomycetota bacterium (assembly GCA_049276695.1). GTDB lineage: Bacteria > Planctomycetota > UBA1135 > UBA1135 > UBA2386 > UBA2386. The sequence continues at coordinate 2,813 of JBASWX010000374.1, read as the reverse complement.
GCTTCCCGTTCCACGACTACCAGCCGTGGCTGCGGGAGGCCGGCGGGCAGGTTGCGCTGCTGCGCGATCCGCTGTTCGTCGGCGGACTGTTCGCGGCGATGAACCTGTTCGCGGCGCCGCTGAGTGCCCTGGTGCCGCACCTGGTCGAACGCTGGGGTCGCCGGGCGCTGTTCTGGGGCATGCCGCTGGTGCTGTGCGGATCGCTGCTGGTGATGGCCGCGGAACGGCACGCGGCGGTGAGCGGCCACGGCGGCGGCGGCCTGGTGTGGCTCGGCGTCGGCATGTTCTTCGTCCAGCAGGTGCCGTTCGGCATGCACCAGGCGCTGCTGGCCGAGTTCGTCAACCACCGGATCGGTTCGGCCGCGCGCACCACGGTGCTGTCGGCGCTGTCGCTAGGCGCCCGCGCCGTCTATGCCGCGGTCAACGTCGCGTTGTTCTGGCTGCAGGGTGCACACGGCATGGCGGTGGCGTTCGCGGTCGCCGGCGCTGGCGGCCTGGTCGCGACCACCGCGGTGCTGCTGCTGCGGCCGCGCGGGTTGCTGCGCGGCGACGGGCCGGTGGCCTGACCGCGTGCGGGCCGTTCAGCGACCGAGGTCGACGAACACTCCGCCGTTCTCCTCGGCGAGCTGCTTCAGGAACTCCTTCTGGAAGTCGCCGATCGCGATGGTGTGGATCACCATCCGGAAGATCTCGTTGTGCTTGCGCACTTCCTTGAGGATCTCGTTGGTCTCGACCAGCTTGCCGACCGACGGCTTGCCATCGGACAGGAAGTAGACGGTGTCGAGCGGGCTCTTGATCGCGTTCCGGTCGAAGCCGGTGATCGCGGCCTTGGACGGTTTCTCGGGGTCGACGCCGAACGAGTACAGCAGCGCCTTCAACGTGTTGGTCTTGCCGGCCTCGAGGTTGGCAGCGCCGCCGAGGCCCGACTGCGCCGCGTCCTGCGCCTCGCTGCCGCCGATCGGGCGCAGCCCGCGCGCGAAGCTCTTGGCGGCGTCCTTGTTGACGATGTTCGCCGGCACCAGCCGCTTCTTCCACGGGTTCAGGTCGGTCGCGAACGCGACGATGTCGAAGTTGGTGTTGGCGGTCAGCCCGTCGATCGCGTTCAGCAGTTCGGTCTGCACGATCGTGAAGCGCTTGCGGTCGCGGTAGCCCTGGAACTTCTCGACCTCGACCACCAGGTCGTCCATCGACCCGGACACGTCGATGATGAACAGCACGTTGGTCGACGTCGTCGGGATGCCGGCGAACTTGTTGGTCTCCTCCTTGCGACCGTAGTAGGCCTCGTTCTTCTTGCGCGTCTCGGCCTTCTTGAGCAGTTCCTCCTCGGTCGGGATGCGCCAGCCGGCGATCGACGTCAGCGTGGTCCACTGCTGTTGCCAGCGCTCCGGGTCGACGCCGAAGTCGAAGCCGGTGATCCGGAACAGCGCGTCGGCGCACTCGGTGCGCAGCCGGCCGGTCTTCTTCATCACGTCGATCAGCGGCTGCACCGCCTCCTGCGGCCGCACCGCCGCGGCGGCGCCGATCGCCGCGGTCTGCACCTGCCACTCCTGGTCGTCGAGGGCCTTGGTGATCGCCGGCCCGTGCGCCTTCGCCTTCAGCGCGGCGACCGCGTCGAGCGCCGCCATGCGCACCTGCGGTTCCTTGTCGACGATCAGGTTGCCGAGCAGCGCGGTCTGGCCGGGGTCGCCGATCGCGTGCAGCGCGCGGGCCGCCTCGAACTTGACCGTCGGCGTCGCTCTCGGGTCGTTGGCGGCGGCCTCGATCTCGTCGACCGCGCCCTTCAGCTTCGCGCGGCCGGCAAGCTTGACGACAGTCGCGACGAACTCCGGGTCCTTGGCCTTGGGCAGCTCGGCGAGCCACGGGTCGTAGATGCTCGGCGTCGTGTAGGTCTCCAGCACCGTCAGCGCCGCCTGCTGCACCGCGCCCGACGGGTGCTTCAGCAACCGGAACAGTTCGTCGGCGGCACTGCGGCACTCGTTGCCCTTCAACGTCATCACCGCCTCGACCTGCAGCGGCTCCTCCTTCGCCTTCTTGAAGTAGCGGAGGAACTCGCGCACGGCATCGGCGCGGGCGTCGTCGTCGCCTTGCGCCACACACACCGGGCACGACAACACCAACGCGAACAACGACAGCAGGCGGAATCGCAGCATGAGGGGTCCGGACGGGCAGCGGCCCGCAAGCCTACCCGGAGCCAGGCGGTGCCGCATGCCGCCACCACTGCAGCCGGCGCGCCCGTTCCAGGTGCTGGCGCAACGTCAGCACGTCGGCCGCACCCTGCTCCACGGTGGCCGGCGCCACCGGTCCACCGCCGTGGCGGGGCTTCAGCACGAAGGCGAGGTGGTGCTGGTACTCGACCTCGATCACCCAGTGCAGCCGCAGGCTGCCGGCGGCCAGGCGCAGCACCTTGACCAGGTTCTCCAGTTGGACCAGTGCGGCCGGACCGGCGGCACCCAGTTCCACCCACGGCAGGGTCCGCGCGGCGGCGTCGCCGGCGCCGCTGGCGCGCACGCTCAGGTCGGGCAGCTGCTGCAGCGCACCGACCAGCGGCCAGATGCCCGGTTCGACTCCGGACCGGGCGGCGTCGTCGAGATCGCGCAGGCGCGCCACCGCCGCGCGGTCGCCGTAGCGGGCGCCGCACAGGCCGCACTCGTGGACCGGGGCGCCGTCGAGCACGCGCACCGACACCGCGTGGTTGCCGCAATCGGGGCAGGTCTGCACTGCGGCAGCCTACCCCGCCCGCCGGTCACTGCCGGCGCGGGATCGCCGGGTTCGCGGGCGCCGGCGTCGGCGCGGGTGCAGTCACCGGCGTGCCG
>JBASWX010000373.1:0-18216 GCA_049276695.1 Planctomycetota bacterium | reverse complement strand
GTGTCGGTGTCGTCCTGGCCGAGCAGGTGCAGCGCGAGGTCGCGCATCGTGCAGCGGGCGTACAGCACCGGCAGCGGCACCACGTGGCCGAGTGTCGCCCGCACCGCCTCGACGAAGTGGACCGCGCGCAGCGACGTGCCGCCGACTTCGAAGAAGCGGTCGGTCGCCGCGACCTGGTCGCGGCCCAGCACGGTGCACAGCACCGCCAGCAACTGCTCCGCGAGTGCCGCAGCATCACCGGGTGGCACCGTGGCGGCAGCGGTTGCGACGCCGGCCGGCGCGACGGCGAGGATCTGGCCCGGCACACCGACAACGGTGGCGCCCGCGGGCACGTTCGCCGCGACCATCGTGTTGGCGCCGACCGTGGCGTTGGCCCCGATGCTCACTTCGGGCAGCACCGACGCGTTGCTGCCGACGTAGACCCCGGCGTCGAGCCGGACGCGCGCGTTCAGCACGCAGCCGGCGGCCAGGACGCAGTGGGGGCCGACGCTGGACTCGTGGCCGACCACCGCGCGCATGAACACGACGGCGCCGTCGTGCAGCCGGGTCTGCGGCGACAACACCGCCTGCTCGTACACCAGCACGCCATCGCCGAGCACGCAGTCGCCGGCGTCGACGCCCGGGTGGACCAGCGTCGCCAGCGGCACCCCGAAGCCCGTGATGCGGCGGCTGACCGCCGCGCGCACCGAGGTCCGGCGCGCGACCAGGTTGACCGCGGCGTCGCCGGGACCGGCGTCCGCCAGCAGGTCGAGCGCGCCGACGATCGGCACGCCGAGCAGTTCGCCGCCGTGGCGGTGCTGGTCGTCGTCGAGCAGCGCCAGGCGTTGGTGGGTGCCGATGCGCGCGTTGACCTGCCGGGCGAGCCGCACGCCTTCGGAGTTGCCGGCCCCGCACAGCCACAGCGTGGTCATCGTGCGTCTCCGGCGCCCGGACGGATGCGCTCGGCGCTGCCGACCTTCCAGTCGTGGCACTGCTGGCAGCGCGGCGGCAGCTCGGCGAAGCGGTGCTGCAGGTGCAGGTCGCGGTACTGGCCGAGGCGGGCCCACAGCGTCGCGAGCGGTTCCTGCCAGGCGTTGCCGGCGGCTTCGTCGCCCTCGGTGTCGCCCGGGCAGCGCGGCACGCGGCCGTCCCAGAACACGTGCATCATCGTCAGCGCCCACGGGCAGGCGATGCGTTCCTCGTCGGGGGTGCACAGCGGCGTGTCGAACTTGCCGCCCCAGCTCAGCATGTGGCGCGCCTTCACGGTGGCGCCGAGCGGCAGCCAGTGCGCGCGGAAGGCCGCGAGCTCGTCGGCGTTCTCGTCCATCGCGATGAACTGCACCAGGATCTCGGGCCCAGCCGGCCGCGCCCGCCGCGCGTGCAGCAGTGCTTCGACGTTGGCGTAGACGGTGTCGCGGTCGCCGCCGACCCGGATCTTCGCGTAGGTCGGGGCGGTGAACGCGTCGAGCCCGATCACGATCTGACGCAGCCCGGCGGCCAGCAGCGCCTCGCCGAGCGCCGGCGTCAGCAACATGCCGTTGCTGTTGAGGCACAGCTCGCGCAGGCCGACCGCGCGGCCGTACTCGAGGCAGCGCAGCAGCAGGTCCGGCTGCAGCAGCGGTTCGCCGCAGAACGAGAACCACACCTGCGTCGCCGGCGCGGTTGCGGCGACCTCGTCGGCGCACTTCTGCCACAGCGGGAACGGCAGCACGCCCTTGGGCCGGCACATGCCCGGGTGGTGGCACATCGAACAGCGCAGGTTGCAGTCGGCGCACAGTTCGACGGCGAAGCGGGACGGGAACGGGATCGGGCGCAACGTGCGCGCGATGCGGGCCAGGTCGGGTTGCGGGAGCATGGGCGAGGAGGCGCGAGGCGACACCCGAGGGTAGCTCGCGCCCGGCGACGAACGCCGCGGTGCCGGTGGGCAGATGGGCGCAGTTGCCACGGGCAGTGGGGCGGCCGTGGCCGGGGCAGTCGGACCTGGCGCGCTGCCGGCTTCCTTCGCAACGGGCCCTCGGGTAAGGGAGGCGGCCCCCTCATGCTGTCCTGCGCGATCCTGCTCGGCCCGCAGCGCCACGTTCGCATCGTGCGGCCCGCGCTCGACGCGTTGCTGCCGGACGCCAAGACACCGGTGGCGCTGGTCTCGGCTGGCTGGGAGGAGCGCGAACCCGAGGACCACGAGTTCCGCGACCACGTCGCGCGGCCGGTGCACAACCTCGAGGTGTGGGCGCGCGTCGAGCGCATCTTCGAGCGCGACCGCGAACTGCTGGCGGCGATGCGGCAGCGGCAGGACACGCTGCGGCGCGTGCAGGAGCTGTACCGGATCCGGCTGCTCGGCGCGATCGACGCGGCGCGCGAACTGCTGCGGCGGCCGGCCAGCGGCGATCCGTGGGTCGCCGCCGAGCGCCACGACGCGCTCGAGACGCTGCGCGGCATCGACGCTCAGCACGTCGAACGCGTGTACCGCGTGCACGACGAGTTCGAGACGCGGTGGCGGCCGGCGGAGCGGGCCGCGGTGCAGCGCGAGAAGCGCGACCTGCACAAGAAGCTGGCCGACGCCGGTTGCTTGTGCATCGCCGGCGGCCACCTCGCGGCGCTGCTGCACCGGCTGCGCCTGTTCGACGTGCTCGGCCTGCACGGCGATCGCCCGGTGATCGCGTGGTCGGCGGGCGCGATGGCGCTGTGCGAGAACATCGTGCTGTTCCACGACACGCCGCCGCAGGGCAGCGCCTGCGCCGAGGTCATGGAGGCGGGCTTCGCTGCGGTGCCGGACCTCGTTGCGCTGCCGCACGCCAAGCGCCGCCTCGACGCCGCCGACGAGCGCAACGTGCAGCTGTTCGCGCGCCGCTTCGCGCCGGCGATGTGCGTGCTGCTCGACGACGGCGCCCGGATCGACTGGAACGGCTCGCGCTGGTCGGCGCAGCCCGACACCCGCCGGTTGTCCGAGGACGGCTGGGTCGAGGAGGTCGGGCCGTGAACCTGGTCGAACGCATCGAGGACGCGGTGGCGCACGGCGCGCACGCGGTCGCGGACCTGCTCGAGCGCACCGAGTTCCCGCACGTCGACGGCCGCTCGGTGACGTTCCTGTTCCGCGGCGAGGCGCAGGAAGTCACGCTGCAGCACTGGATCCACGGGCTGCCCGGGTCGCTGCCGTTCCGGCGCGTGCGCCACTCGGAGGTCTGGGTGCTGACGCTCGACCTGCCGCCCAAGTCGCGCATGGAGTACAAGATCGGCGTCGCGCACTTCGGCCGCGGCACGCTGGTCCGCGACCCGCTGAACAAGCACACCGCGCGCGATCCGTTCGGCGTCAACTCGGTCGTCTACGGCGAAGGTTACGCGCCGCCCGAGTGGTGCCTCGACGATCCCGAAGCGCGCAAGGGCACGATCGAGGACCGCCACGTCGACAGCAAGGTGTTCGGCGACTGGCGGCCGATCAAGGTCTACCGGCCGGCGCGTTTCCGGCAGACGCGGCGTTACCCGCTGCTGGTGGTGCACGACGGTTTCGACTACCTCGGCTTCGCCAACCTGCAGGCGATCCTCGACAACCTGATCCATCGGCTCGAGATCCCGCCGCTGATCGCGATCTGCACGCAGTCGCCCGATCGCATGCGCGAGTACGCGGCCGACCCGCGGCAGGCCGACTACCTGGTCAAGGACCTGGTACCGCAGATGGAGCAGATCCTGCCGCTGGTGCGCGAGCCATCGGCGCGCGCGCTGATGGGGGCGTCGTTCGGCGCGGTGTCGTCGCTGGCGACCGCGTGGCGGCACCCGGGCTTCTTCGGCAAGCTGCTGCTGCAGTCCGGTTCGTTCGTGTTCACCGAGATCGGCGACCACGACCGCGGCCCGGTGTTCGATCCGGTGGTGAAGTTCGTCAACGAGTTCCGCAAATCACCGGGCCGGCCCGCCGACAGCGTGTTCGTCAGCTGCGGCGTGTACGAGTCGCTGATCTACTACAACCGCTCGCTGGTGCCGCAGCTGGCCGACACCGGGATGACGGTGCGCTTCCGCGAGGCCAACGACGGCCACAACTGGGAGAACTGGCGCGACCGGCTGCGCGAGGGGCTCAGCTACCTGTTCCCCGGTCCGCTGTGGATGGTCTACGAGTAGCGGGCGCATGGGTGGCCGCGACCTGTTCGTGCAGCGCATCGCATTGGGCCCGGAGGCCGCCGGCATGCCCGCGGGGTACCCGTTCGATCTGCCGGCCGTGCGCAACCTCGGCGAGCGGGAGTTCACCTGCCCGGTGACGGTATTCGTCGGCGAGAACGGCACGGGCAAGTCGACCCTGCTCGAGGCGATGGCCGTCGGCCTCGGGATGAACGCCGAGGGGGGCAGCGCGAATCTGCGGTTCGCGACCCGCGACACCCACTCGCCGCTGCACTCGGTGCTGCGGCTGACGCGCGGCCGGCGCCGTTTCCTGGCCGACCCCGACAGCATGCTGCGCGAGTTGCTCGGCCGACGGCGCCGGTGTCCGGCGGCGCCAGCCGCCATGGCACGGGCAGCTCTGGTTCGCGGAGCCCGAGCCAGCGGACAGCTGGCCGCCGTTGCCAACGGCCGATCAACGACCCGGTCAAGGCCCGCCGCCAGACCATCGATATCCCGATGTGCCCGGTCGCCCGAAGCCTGAACGCACGTCGCTGACGTGGAAGCTGGTGGGTGGCTTCGTGTTCGCGCTGGTGCTGCAAGTCACGCAGATGCTGACCAGCAGCTACTTCACCGCACGCGTGCTCGACGCGTCGGTCGCGGTGTCGGACGCGTTGTCGGCATCGCTCGCGGTACAGTCGGGAATCGACGCCACGCGGCAGCTCGAGCAGCACGTCGCCGCTGCGGCAAGGGACGGGTCGCGTTTCGACCAAGGCGTCTGCCGGGTGCTGGTCGACGAAGTCGTCGCCCAGATCTCGACGGTCACCCGCGTGCTGGCCCGGCACAACCCGGCCGCGGGCGAGATGGTGCGGGCGCAGCTGGTGCCACTAGAGCAGAACATCCGCCAGGTCGTGCGCACGCGGCCCGATAGCTCGGAGCGGGAAGACGCGCTGCTGTTCCTCGACGACCGCATCGGCGACGTCGAGCAGGCGCTGGCGCGTACGCAGATCGAGATCCGGGGACTGGCGACCGCGGAAGTCGAGGCGGAGCGTTCGAACCACGACGTGCCGCTGCGGGCCAGCATCGCGATCACGTTGGCCGGCGTCGTACTGCTCGGCGCGTTCGTCGTCTGGTATTCGCGGCAGATGGTGCAGCCGATCCAGCGGGCGTGGGACGAACTGGAACGCCGCGTCCAGGAGCGCACTGCCGAACTGGCCGCAGCGCGCGACGCTGCCGACGCCGCGAACCGGACCAAGACCGCGTTCCTCGCCAACATCAGCCACGAACTGCGCACGCCGATGACCGCGATCCTCGGCTACAGCGAGCTGGCACTCGACGACGCTCGCGCCCCGGAGCAACGGCAAGGCGGGCGCGAGGCGATCGACACCATCCGGCGCAACGCGCAGGCGATGGTCACCATCGTCAACGACCTGCTCGACATGTCGAAGCTCGAAGCGGGCAAGCTCGCCGTAGAACGCATCGAGTGTTCGCCGCTGCACGTCGTCGCCGACGTGCTGACGCTGTTGCGACAGAAGGCGGCGGCGCGCCGGGCCACGTTGGCGTCGAAGGTGCTGAATCCGGTGCCGCTGACGATCACCAGCGACCCGCTGCGCCTGCGCCAGGTGCTGGTCAACCTGGTCGACAACGCGATCAAGTACGCGCCCGACGGCAGCGTCACGATCGAGGTGTCGCTGGACGAGGGCGCCGCCCCGACGCTGCACTTCGCGATCGTCGACACCGGCGTCGGCATGGCGCCGGAAGTGCTGGCGCGCTTGTTCCAGCCGTTCGAACAGGCCGACGCGTCGACCACGCGCCGCTACGGCGGCACCGGGCTCGGACTCGCGATCTCGCGCCAGCTCGCGCGCCTGCTCGGCGGCGACATCGTGGTGCAGAGCGAGGTCGGCAAGGGCACCCGCTTCCTGGTCACGTTGCCCGCCGAACCGCTGGCCGGCGTGCCGCGCGTGCTGGCGTTGCCGGAGGCAGCGCCGAGCCCGGAACGCAGCGCCGGCCCGCAGCGCGACCCGCGGCTGGCGGACGCCCGCGTACTGCTGGTCGAGGACGGCCCGGACAACCAGCGGTTGATCCGACACGTGCTCGAGCGCGCCGGATGCCGCGTCGAAGTGGCCGGCAACGGCCAGGAGTGCCTCGACCGGCTGGCAGCCGGCGGCGCGCCGTTCGACCTGGTGCTGATGGACATGCAGATGCCGGTCATGGACGGACTGACCGCGACCCGGCTGTTGCGGCAGCGCAGCTTCGACCTGCCGATCGTCGCGCTGACCGCGAATGCGATGCAGGACGACCGCGCCGCGTGCTTCGCCGCCGGCTGCGACGCGTTCCTCAGCAAGCCGATCGACCGGCCGCGGCTGTTCTCGACCATCGGCCAGCTCGTCGCCGCCCGCGACCGCACCGCCGCACCCCGGCCCTAGCAGCGTCGAGGCCGCCGGTGCTGGCAGCCGCCGGGTCGCCCCGATCCGCTCTGGCTCCGTTCCCGGGCCGCCGGCATAGTGCCGCCCCGCCGTCCTCGCCACGCCATGCCCGCCGTCACCCGCCACATCGGACTCTCGCTGGGCGCCGACATCTGTTGGCCGCTCGCCTTCGAACAGATCCTCGCCGACAGCAAGCTCGAGCTGAAGCTCGGCAGGGACGTGGTGCGCTTCGCCTGCGAACGCACGACGCTGGAGCCGTTCCCGCTGCAGGCCGGCTGCAAGTACGACGTCGTCGTCGACCGGCTCACGCACTGGTTGCACCTGCAGCGCGAGTGGATCAAGAAGTCGATCCTGATGGACGGCCTCTACGTCTACAACAACCCGTGGTCGGTGCAGAGCTACGAGAAGCATTCGAGCTACTGCGCGATGCTCGCACTCGGCATGCCGATCCCGCCGACGCTGATGGTGCCGCAGAAGCACTACGAGCAGGTGCCCGACCTCGACTTCACGCTGAAGGCGTACGCGCGCCACTTCGATCTCGGCAAGCTCGGCCAGCAGATCGGCTACCCGCTGTTCATGAAGCCGTACGACGGCGGCGGCTGGCAGGGCGTCACCAAGATCGACGACGAGCAGGCGCTGCGCGCCAGCTACGAGAAGAGCGAAGACTGGCTGATGCACGTGCAGAAGGGCGTCGCGGGCTTCGATCTGTTCGTGCGCGCGGTCGGCATCGGGCCGCAGGTGCACCTGATGAAGTACGACGCCAGCCAGCCGCTGCACGGCCGCTACACCACCTCACGCGGCTTCTGCAGCAAGGAGGAAGCGGCGGTGATGACTGACACCTGCCTGACGATCAACAGCTTCTTCGGCTGGGACTTCAACAGCTGCGAGGCGCTGCGCAAGGACGGCGTCTTCCATCCGATCGACTTCGCCAACCCGTGCCCGGACAACCAGGTCAACTCGATCCACTACCACTGGGCGTGGTACGTGCTGAGCAACCTGAAGTGGGCGGTGTTCTGTGCGGCGACGAAGCGCCCGATGCGGAAGACCCTCGACTTCGAGCCGTACTACGCGATCGCCAGGAAGGACCTGTCGTACCGCGAGAAGCTGAAGGGTTACGGCAGGATCGCGCGCGAACGGCTCGCTGCCGACGAGTTCGCCGAGTTCGAGCACAAACACCTCAAACCGCTCACCGAAGCGGCGCGCGCGTGGTTCCGCAGCGATCGCTGCCGCGACGCGGTCAGGAAGAAGGTCGCGCACATGTACCCGGCGCACGAGGTCGACGACTTCACCGCGCGGTTCTTCGGCCTGGTGCAGCAGTCGCTCGCCGACGACGACAAGGAGCAGCAGAAGTGAGCAAGCACAAGATCACCTGGAAGTCGCCGGCCCTGGGTGGCCGCGAGATCACGTTCGTGCGCTACGGCATCGCCGGCACGCCGCTGCTGCTGTTCCCGACCGCCGGCGGCGACGCCGAGGAGCCGGAACGTTTCCACCTGATCAGCGCGATCGGCGACTTCCTGAAGGACCTGCGCGTGAAGGTCTACGTCGTCGACTCGATTGCGGGCCAGGCCTGGCTCAAGGAGTGCAAGACGCTCGAGCAGGCGGCCTCGGTGCAGAACAAGTTCGACCAGTGCATCTACCGCGAAGTGGTGCCGGCGATCCAGCGCGACTGCGGCGGCAACCCGGGGCTGATCTGGACCGCTGGTGCTTCGATCGGCGCGTTCAACGCGCTCGCCGCGGTGTGCCGGCATCCGGACGTCTTCGACAAGGCGATCTGCATGAGCGGCACCTACAACATGAACCGCTTCCTCGAGGGCAAGATCAACCGCGACTACCACGACAGCTCGCCGCTCGACTTCGTGCCGCAACTCGCCGGCAAGCACCTCGAGCTGCTGAAGCAGCGCTTCGTGCTGCTGGCCCACGGCACCGGCGACTACGAGGACCCCGAGCAGAGCTGGAAGGTCGAACGCGTGCTCGGCCCCAAGGGCGTTCCCAACCGCGTCGATGCCTGGGGCAAGGAGTGGCGGCACGACTGGGTCACCTGGCGCAAGATGCTGCCGCAGTTCCTCGGCGAGCTGCTGCCGGCGAAGGCGCCGGCGAGCTGAGTGGCCGGGCCGCTGGCAGCACCCGGGCGGCGGCGGCGCCGGCATCCGGCGCTGCTGCTGTCGGCGCTGCTGCTTGGTTTGTTCGCGGCGGCACTGCTGGTCGAAGCCGGCTTCCGGCTGCTGTGGACGCTGCCGCCGTACTTCGCCGAGTTCGCCCAGGCCGGCATGTACGTGCAGGGACCGGCCGGCGGGGTCGCGCTGGTGCCCGGCTACCGCGGCACGCTGCGCATCGGCGACGCGGCGACGACGGCGGTGAACGTCAACGCGGCCGGCTTGCGTGGCGCGGAACTGCCACCCGCGATCGCGGGCCAGCGCCGGGTGCTGGTGCTCGGCGACTCGGTGGTGTTCGGCTACGGCGTCGAGGACGGCGAGGCGTTGCCGGCGCGCATCGAGCAGGCGCTGCGCACCGCGTCGGTGCCGGCGGTGGTCGGCAACGCCGGCATCTCCGGCACCGGCGTCAACCACGCAGTCGAACGCCTCGCCGAGCTCGACGCGTCGCTGCACGCCGATGCGTTCGTGCTGTGCGCGTTCCTCGGCAACGACGCGATCGACCTGGCGCGGCCGCTGCGGACCGTCTACGCGGGGCTGCTGCTGCAGGCGCCGGTCGCCAGGCTCGTGCACACCTCGTGGCGCACGCGGCTGGCGCTGCGTTCGCGCGCGTGGCTGTGGTTCGAGGCGTGGATCCTGACCAACTCGCCGGCGAACTCGCCGCTGGCATCGGTGCCGGTGGACCCGGCCGAGGCCGAACGCGCCGCCGGCTTGCCGTCCGACGCGCAGTTGCACGCGGGGTTGTTCCTCGACGCGATCGACGAGACGACGGCGTTCGTGCCCGGCCAGCCGCCGTTGCTGCCGCGGCTCTCGGGCTGGCTGCGCGAGTCGCTGGTCGCCGCGAAGACTACCGCCGGGAGGCGCCCGCTGCTGTTCGTGGTGCTGCCGACGCTGTGGCAGGTCGACGACGCGAAACGCGTGCAGCACCTTCGTGAGCTTGGCTTCGATCCGGGCAAGTTCGACCGCGGCCGCGCGCAACAGCGCTGGCTCGCCGTCGCCCGCGACCTCGGCGTCACCGCCCTCGATGCGACGCCGATCCTCGCCGCCGAACCCGATCCAGCCGGCCTGTTCCTCGCCGATGGCGGCCACCTGTCGGTGCGCGGCAGCGAGGTCGTCGGAACGTGGCTGGCGGGGGAGCTGGCACCGCTGCTCCGCTAGTGGCTCGCCGGGCCCCGGCGTGAGGGTCGTCGGCCTCGGGCGGCTTGCCGGATCGCGGCAGTCGCCGTCGTGCGAGGGGCTTGGTGAGGCTCACGACTCGCGTTACCCTGCCCCGGTCTCTTCGAAGGAGGCTCGGATGGTTCGAACGGTTGTTCTCGTGCTGTTCGCAGGTCTGGCCGGCTCGGTCTCGGCCCAGGTGCCCGAGCAGTTTCCCTGGCGGCGGGTCCATCGTTGCATCGCCGATCCAGTGCCCGGAGCGTGGTTGAACGGGACCGCACCGGTGTTTCAGTACGAGGACGGAGAATGGAACCACGGCGAAGGCTTCCGACCGGGTACGACGGGTCCCGATGCCGACTGGGGCGGTTGGTTCAACGAGGACGACGGCACCTACCTCACGGCGCTCGACATCCACACCAACCGACAAGACGCCTTCGTCGACATCAACCCGTGGTCGACGATCGTGTGAACCGATGCGCTGCACCCCAACTCGCCAGCGACGTTGCGCCGCTTCTACGGCTACCTGCGACCGTCGGGCAAGCAGTTGCCAGACACCCATCCCGTGTACGGCCCGGTCACCAGCTTCATGACGCGATACGTCGACCAGGGCGCATTCGAGATGTTCTGCCCGCTGACGGGGCCGGATCCGACGGACAAGATCGTCATCTGCATCCTGACCAAGGAAACCGCTTGGGCTCCCGCTGGAAGCCAACTCTACCGTGGCTACTGGAGCCCCGACGGTCTGGTCAGGGCACGCAACGGTACCAGCCCAAGCGTCGCCGCGTTCGACGGCAATCTCGCGAACCCCGTGGAGCGCCCGAGCCTCGAGTTCCTCGCCAACTGGCTGGTGCTGCCGGCAGCGCAGCAGGACTACTGGCCGATCGCGATCTACCCGGTGCTCAGCGTTCCCGGTCGCGAGGCGACGCTCAACGAACAGCGCTACATGCAGGCGCTGCAGGCGTCGCTGCTCCTGCTGCAAGAGAACAGCTTTCGAAACCCGCTAGGGGCCGGCAACCAGCTCAGTGCGAACGACGTCGTCCAACGGGTGGTTGTCGTTGCCGCCGGCGGCAGCAATGGCTTGACGCAGGCGATGTTCGCGACGATGCGCTACCCGACGCGCATCCATGGCTTCTACGGGGAAGACTACGATCCGAGCACGCAGCGTCTGTTCAGCCACCACGACGTCGACAACATGATCGCGTACTTGTCCGGCGCGCCGAACCCGTCCCAGGTCTCGGAGTCGGACTTCCTGATCTGGGGCAAGTACGCGACCGACCAGGGGCTCTGGATCCACGACCTGTCGTACTCGCGCCGCTTCCTGCGGGCGAGAACGCACCGCCCGGGCGTCATCATGGTTGGCGACGAGGACATCACGTCAACCGGGGATGGCTGGATCCGCGTGATGCACGGCACGAACTGGGCTCCGTTCGGCGAGGTCACGAAGACCGGCCAGACCCTGAACCACACGTTTGCGTGGATGTCCGCCGAGAACGCCTGCCATGGCTCGGGTGCGGTGCAGAATCCGTACGTGACGGGCAACCCGGTCACGTACCACCCGAAGGATGCGATCGACGGCTTGGTTCGCCGCGCGATCACGACACGGCAGTTGGAACTGCCGAATCCATCCTCGAGTCTCCCAACCTGGGGGCCCGAAGCCAGGACAACGGTCCCCGACCAACAACTCCGTGGACCAGACGATCCGCACGAATGGGCTTGGGGCCGGCCGGGCGAGCCCATGCCCGACGCAACCTCAGGGCCGCTCTATCGCGACGACGACTGGTTCGATCTGGCGCAGCCGGGTGCCGCTGGCACCTGGCTCGGCGCCAAGGAGGCGATGCTGATCCGCGAGCAGAAGCTGTACGTCGCGGGCGCCGAGGGCGTGGTCTCGTGCTTCCAAGTTGCGGACGTTGCGACCAATCCGAAGCAGGAACTCGTTCGCTTCGCGCAGACGCACGACAGTTTCGGCAAGCCGATGAGTCTCGGCACCGAGGCCTTCGCGCTGGCCGCAGTCGACACCGGCAGCAACTGGGAGTTGGTCGTCGGGACACGCCGTCACCTGTACCGGCTCGACAAGCAGACGCTGGCCGTGATCGGTGGGCCGGTGCAGCTGCCGTGGGAGGTGGGGCGCCCTCACCACATGAAGGTCGGCGACGTGCTGCCGAACCACGCTGGCAAGGAGATCGTGTTCGCGTCGACGCACGGCGGGCTCGTCTTCTACACGCCCAACCTGGTGCCGATCTGGGAATGGTACGAGCCCGGCATCGTCGACTTCCTGATCGACAACGGGTCGGTGATCCTGCTGTCCCGGCGTGGTGTGCTCGCGACCGTGCAGTTCGCATGGGACATCGCCACTGGCAGATACCAACCGCGATTGCTGCACGCTTCGCGGCCGATTCCGCGCCGACTCACGCAGTATGTGACGAGCCCCGATCCCCTTCAGGACTCGCCGTGCCGGGGCGACCCACGCGACATCGAGTTGATGCGTGCCGACTGGTCGCAGTACGCGGTCGGCCTCCAGACCTTCCCAGTCGCGCTGTGGAACGGCGACGAGGATGGCCCCGCAGCGCGGCTGTATCCGCAGACCGCGACGATACCGTTCGTGGCGAACCCCAACGACAACAAGGCAGCGATCGACATCGCAACGTGTGCCAGCGGGTCACCGCCGCCGCCGGGGAGCGATCAAATCGTCGGCGACCACCTGCTGATGCTGTTCGGAGACGAGCTGCGTCTCTACAGCCAGTACGGAGCGCTCCTGGCGGCGAAGGATCTGCGGTTCACCACGCAGGTGGGTACCAGTGGCAACGGGTACAATCCGTTCGCCACCGGTCCGTGTGCGATGGTCGTCGGCGATCTCGTCACCAGCGCGAGCAGCAGCCCTGGCCCGTACCCGGAGGAGATCGTGGTCGCTACGACGACCGGTTCCCTGGTGTGGATGCACGTCAACGACCTGCTGACGCCCGGGCTACCATTGTTCCCGGAGCTGATGCCGGCGCCGGCACCCGGCGGCGGCGGGGCTCACACTCCCGGGTACTGGGTGCACGCTGCCAACGCGGGCGGCACCAACACCGCGTGGCAGGCGCGGACGAACCGTTGCTTGTCGGCGTGTTGGGCAGTGTCGCGACGCGCCGGCGACGGCAAGCTGCACGTGCTCGATCAGCACGGTGCGTACTGGCAGGTCGGCGACGCATTCGACGACGTCACGTTGTGGGAGCGCGATGTCTTGGCGCTCGGCGCTCGTGGCTGGGATGACCTGGGGAACCGGAACGCGGGCGGCGATCCGATTCCTCTGGCGGCACCCGTTCCTCTTGCGCTGACGCACTTGGCCTTCCCTCTGTCGTCGCCGAGTGCGCAGGTCGTGTCAACGAGGCCATGGTTGCCCGAGGCTGTGCAGGTCGCAGTCTACGAGAAGGAGCCCAGCCACCCGTACGTGGTCGACAACTGGCGGGCGGACTTCAATCCAGCGACGACGTTGTTCGAGGGGTTCATCCGCCATCGCCTGACTGGTGGCGTGGTCGACACCAGCAACGGTCGCGAAGCCTGGTTCTGGTCTTCGCGTGAGGAGGCGGACAAGCAGGGATGGGGCGATCTCGTCGAGGGCATGCGTGTGGCGACTTCGACCTGGCAGGTCGATGGGCTCTGGGCGTCCACGGGTTCGATCCCGGGCGTCGGCAAACCTGGGCCGACGAGCCGCGTGCCCTGGCACAATCTGCGCAGCTTCACGAGTGCGACCGCGATCATGACGCAGGAGGCGATCCGGCCGGTCGTCTTGCCGAGTGGCAATGTCGCCCTCGTCCTCGGTTGTCCCGGAGGACGGGTGCGGGTCATCACGCCCGGAGCGATGTTGAGTCCGTCGGTCCCTGACCATGGACTCGGCGGCCTCCAGAGCACCGTGGATCTCGGCTACGGCGGCTGCGCGCTTGCGGCACGCGTCGAAGGTGGCGCGGTGCGCATCTGGTTCGGGACGCTGTACGGACCGACGGCGCGTCCGCAGACGTACGACCAGTCCACCTGCACCCTGGGCAACAATGAGGTCGCGACCGGCTCAGTGTACACGTTCACTTGGAGCCCTGGCGGATTTGGCTCGATGACCGGAGTGCCGCTGGAACCGTTCGGTATCACCCCACGCGGCGGTCACGGCATCGTCGGCCTTGCAGTTGGCGACATCCTTCCCTCCCCGACGCATCCCGGCGACGAACTGGTCGTCGGCACCCTGTCGGGCGATCTGGTGTTCCTCGACCCGGTGAGCCTGGCGTACCTCTGGCACACGCACGTGCCCGGTTCGGCGGGTCACTACAACTCGATCCGGATCGAGGATCTCGACCAGGACTCCTACCCCGAACTGTACGTCTCCGGGTCCTTCGGCATCTGGCGTTTCGTCCAACCCGAGGAGTACGACCGATGAACAGCTTCCCTCTGCATCAGGTCCTCGCGATCAGCCTCGGCTTCCCGGCGCTGGCGCAACAGGTCTGGAAAGTACACTGCACCGGTGCCTATGGGGCGCACTTCACCGATCTTCCGGCGGCCGTCGCGGCGGCGAGCCCCGGTGACGAGATCTGGGTGTATGACGCGTACCCTCAGTACCCGTGCACACCCTTCACCGCACCGATCATCACCAAGCCGCTGCGCATCCTCGGCTTCTCGGTTGGCAGTGTCACAGGCGTGAACCCGGTGGGTGCGGCGCTGCGGGGAGTCCTTGTCATCGCTGGTACACCCGCTGGCTCACAAGTCGCACTGAGCAACTTGGCGATCGGGAGCACCTTCCCCGCGCCGGTCGGAATCGTCGCCGTCGACTGCGCAGGCGACATCCTTCTCGAAGACGTGGGTGTTGCCGGCAGCAACATCATGACCGGCAGCTACATGCACTTCGAGCGCTGCCGCAACGTCGTGTTCCGCGGCTGCGGCATGTCGATCGGTGCCTGCGCGATCAACGCGATCGACTCCAACCTGCTGTTCAGCTTCTCGAACATCGCCTCGGTGTACGCCGACCCGAGCTATTGGTTGCAGGTCGTGTACGGCACCCCGCCCCCGCAGTCCTTCCCGGCACTGCGCCTGCTCCGCTCCGAAGCGACGTTGGTCTCGAGCAACCTGTCCGGATCCCACGAGTACCACCCCACCGTGATGCCGGGCCGCCCGGCGGTGACGCTCGACGACAGCACGCTGCGCATCGGCCCGAACAGCAACCTGTTCGGCGGCTGGACGTCGGCCTGGCCCAACGTCCAGGTTGGCTACCAGAAGCTGACCCCGAGCGTCGTCGAGCAGGACTTCCGCTCCTCGATCACGGCGCTGGCCTGGATCCCCATGGCAGATCGACCCACGCCGCGCGACCGGATCTCGGTCGACCACAACTGGGCGACCGCCGGCTTGCCGATGAGCGTCTGGGTTGCTGGACCGCCGAATGGCTTCGCGCTGCTCGCTCTCGCCGATTGGAGCCCGTTCCCGCAGCCGACGCCGTTCGGGCCGCTGGTGCTGGACCCGTCGTCGATACAGATCCTTGATCTGCTGCCGTGTGCTCTGCCCGACGGCTGGGCGAACCGCTCGTACAACGTCCCGATCACAGCCCCCCTGGCGCACGCCTACGCGCTACAGGCACTGACGTTGTCGCCGGCCGGTGAGTTCGGCCTGAGCATCCCGTCGCCGTTCACCGTCGCCTGGCCGAACGGCGGCATCCCGTAACGGCGTATTCGCAGCCAGTGGCCGGCGATCCGACTCAACGCCGGCACTGCCCCGGGTACCGGTTCGTGCGGTGCCGACTGCCGGGTCGCGGCTTCGCGAGGTTGGACGATGCCAGCGGACCGCTGGCCCCGAGCGTCCAGAGCCACGCGCGATCGGACATCAACGCAGCCGCGGTCGCTATGATCCGACAGCCATGATCGACAGCAGCCTGCTGAAGCGCATCACGTCGAATCCCCAGATCTTCGGCGGCAAGCCGATCGTGCGCGGCATGCGCATCTCGGTGGAACTCGCGCTGAGTCAGCTGGCGCAAGGCGTCGGCATCAAGGACTTGCTCGAGGACTATCCGGCGCTCGAGCGGGAGGATGTGATGGCCTTCCTCGCCTACGCCCACGCCGTGATCGCCAACGACTCCCTGGACAACATCCGCGTCGGGTAGTCCGTGCGGTTCCTGGTCGATCGATGCGCCGGCGCGCGACGAGGCTGCTCGCACGGCACGCCGACGACCTCGCCAAGCGAGCGGTGATCACCGTGCGCAGCGGCCGGGTGCGCATCTCGCACACTCCGCCCAGGACCTGACCATCGCGATCGCGATCGGTTGCGTCACTTCCACTGGTGGCCGCGCGCCACCACTGCGATGCCCGACGTCGACACCGTGAAGCGCGCGCGGTCGGCTTCCTGGTCGTGGCCGATCACCGTGCCGTCGGGCACCTGGTTCCACTTGTCGACGATCACGCGCTTCAGCTTGCAACGTTTGCCGACCCGGGCGCCGCGCAGCACGATGCACTCGTCGAGCTGGCTGTGCTCGTCGACGTAGACGCGGTTGCTGAGCACCGAGCGGCGCACCTTGGCGCCGGAGACGACGACGCCGGGGCAGAGCAGCGAGTCCTGGACCTCGGCGCGCCGGCCGTCGCCGCCTTCGGAGAACACCGTCTTGGCGGGCGGGTCGTTGTGCCACAGCGTGTACGTCGGCCACTCCTCGCGGTACAGGTTCAGCTGCGGCTTGACGTCGCAGAGGTCCATGTTCGCTTCGAAGTAGGCCTCGATGGTGCCGACGTCGCGCCAGTACGGGGCCTCGTCGCCGGGCAGCCCGCGGTAGGCGTGCGCGTAGACGGGGACCTCGTGGATCATGCGCGGGATCACGTGGTGGCCGAAGTCGCCGCCCTGGCCCTCGGGCATCGCATTGTCCTCGCGCAGCCGCTTGACCAGTTCCTTGGTCTCGAACACGTAGATGCCCATCGACGCGAGGCAGAAGCCCGGATCGCCGGGGATCTGCGGCGCGTCCTTCTTCGGCTTCTCGACGAAGCCGGTGATGCGGCCGTCGGCGGCGATCTGCAGGATGCCGAAGCTGTGCGCCTCGTCGACCCGGACCTTGACCGCGCCGATCGTCAGCGCCGCACCGTGCTCGACGTGCTCGCGCAGCATGTCGCGGTAGTCCATCTGGTAGATGTGGTCGCCCGACAGCACGACGGTGTTCGGCGGTTCCCAGTCCTCGATCGAGTCGAGGTTGTGGAAGATCGCGTCGGCGGTGCCGCGGTACCACTTGCCGACCGAGACGTGGTGCGGCGGGCTGCAGGTGATCCACTGCTCGAGGCGGCGCGGCAGGAAGCTCCAGCCGAAGCGGATGTGTTCCTCGAGCGAACGCGCCTGGTACTGGGTCAGCAGGTGGATGCGCCGCAGGCCGGAATGGATGCAGTTGCTGAGCGTGAAGTCGATGATCCGGTAGCAGCCGCCGAACGGCACCGCCGGCTTCGCGCGGTGCAGCGTCAGCGGCTTGAGCCGGCTGCCCTCGCCGCCGGCGAGGATGAAGACGAGCGTGTTGCGGAGGTCCAAGTTGACCATGCGAGGGGGCGCGACCGCGGGCGACGAAGCGGGTGGGGAAGGATGCATGCATCGGCGCCCCGGCGACAGGGCTTGATGCCGAAACCCGCGCCGAAGGAACGTTGATACCGGATGTTGGCGACGTAGGCTCGGTCGCCCCGGTCAGCCTGCTCGTCCCACTCGATGTCCGCCGCCAGCCCTTCCGTCGCCGAGTCCGTCCGCGGTCCGGTCGACCTGCCGCGCGACGCCGAGTGGTTGCTGGCCGATGGCGCGGGCGGCTACGCGTGCGGTTCGGTCGACGACCTGGCGCGGCGGCGTTACCACGCTTGGTGGGTCGTCGCCGGGGCGGGCGGACGGCGGTTGCTGGCGGTGGCGGCGTGCGACGAGCGACTGCTGGCGAACGGGGCGACGCACCACCTGCTGCACGCGCACTGGCGCGACCAGCGCGAACCGACGCCGCCCGGCGCCGCGGTGGCGTTCGGGCACCGGCCGTTGCCGGCGTGGACGTTCCGTGTCGGCGAACTGTGCGTTGAACGAACGATGGCGCTGCGGCGGAGCACCGCGACCGAAGCCCCGGCGCTGCTGGTGCGGTGGCGCAACCGTTCGGCGGTGCCGGTGCGGCTCGACGTGCGGCCGCTGCTCGGGTTTCACGATGCCGACCACCTGGTGACCGGCCGCGACGGTGGCGACGCGACGGTGCACGCGCGCGGGTCGAGTTGGGGCTTCCGGCCGAACGACGTGCTGCCGGTGCTGTGGCTGACTGCCGACGGCGTCGCTGCGTTCCGCGGCGAGCCGGCGTGGTACCGCGGCTTCCTGTTCGCGACCGACCGCGCGCGCGGCTACGACCACGTCGGCGACCGCTGGACGCCGGGCGTGCTCGAACTCGACCTCGGGCCGGGCGGCGAGGCGACCGTCGCGTTCGCGCTGGCCGAGCC